>NZ_JBIAQQ010000015.1:121044-216443 GCF_042889165.1 Streptomyces sp. NPDC002669
ACTGGTTCACCGGGGAGGGGGGGGGCCCCCCCCCCCCCCCCCCCCCCCCCCCCCCCCCCCCCCCCCCCCCCCCCCCCCCCCCCCCCCCCCCCCCGCGCCGCCCCCCCCCCCCCCCCCCCCCCCCCCCCCCCCCCCCCCGCCCCCCCGCGCCGCCCCCCCCCCCCCCCCCCCCCCCCTCCGCTCGTGCCACGGGTCGGTCGGCAGGAAGTCGTACGGTTCAAATCCGTCGTCCTCCTCCGGCCCGGGCACGACGGCCGGGCCCGGCACCCGGGCGGAGGAGGCGGGCGCGGGCGCGGACACCGCCGCCGCCCCACCGGAACCACCGGCACCAGCACCGGCGCCGACACCGACGTTCGACTTCGCCTTCCGCTTCGGCTCGGAGCCCGGTTCCGGGGCGGTCGCGGACACGGCGTCCGGTACGGGCGGCTCGGCCCCGGCCGTACCGTCGTCGCCCCGACGGCCGTGCCACGGCCACCACCACCGCCGCCGCCCCTCGCCGTCCTCCTCCCACCGGTCCCGCCGGTCCTCCTGTTCCCCGGCCCCGGACCCGTCCTCGTTCTCGCTCTCGTCGTGTTCCCGCAGCCGCCAGAACCTCAGCAGCAGTGCTCCCGGAACGCCGATGAGCATCGTCCACGCCAGGGCCGCCGCCCCCGTCAGCCACCACACCGGCCCGAACTCCGCCAGGGCCCGGGTTCCGAGCGGCCCTCCCGACGCCGCCGCCAGCACCGCCGCGCCGGTCCCGCACCCCACCGCGCCCAGGGCGGCCGTCAGCGCGGTCTCCCGCAGGCTCCACGCCTCCTCCCGTGCCGCGTGCACGGGCGCGGCCCGGCGCACCGTGAACCAGGCGATCGTCGCCCCCGCCGCGACCGGCACCGCCCCGGCCGCCCAGTTCGGGGCCGTGCCGGGGCCCTCCGCCGGTACCGCGGCGAGCAGCGGGAAGGCGGGCAGCGCCGGGCTCCCCGAGAAGGCGAGCGGGGTGACCGCGGACGTCGTACCGAGCGCGAAGCCCGGCCCGAGCCCGTACGCCGCGGCCCAGACCGCCGCGTTCGGCACCAGCGCCAGCGCGAGCAGCAGGACCGAGACCTGCCCCGCCCCGTCGTCCGAGAGCCGGACGAACGACTGCTGTGCGGACTCCGCGTGCCGGACCAGCGCCACCGCGACGAGCAGCGCGCCGCCGCCGAGCAGCACCGCCGTCCCGGCCGCGGCCGAGCGGCACGCCGTCCGCACCCGTTCCCCGAACCGGTCGCGCGCCAGCGCCTCGTGCAGCCGCACCGGCGCCCAGGAGGGCGGCGGTCCGACCGGGCGTCCGGCCGCCGTCCAGACCCCGGCCGCCGCGGCGCCCGTCACTACGACGGCCGAGGGGAGGAGCAGCGACATCGGACGCACGGACAGCGCGCCGCCGCCCCGCGCGTAGACCACGACGGCCGCACCCACCAGCAGGTACCCGCCGACGACCGCGAGGAAGGCGACCGTCGTCGAGGACACCGGGCGCTCCTCGTCGGCCAGCACGTCCCGGACCGCCCGGTGCACGAGCCACACCGGCGCCACGGCGAGCAGCAGCGGAACGAGGCCGACCGGAGCGGGAACCCCGCTGAGCGTGTCGGTCCTGATCAGCTCGGCGCCGTGGGCGAGCAGCCAGAGCCCGGCCGCCGTGTGGAGGGCGCCGCCGGGGCCGCCGTCCGGGGCCGGGGAACAGATCCACAGCACCAGGACGAGCACCGTCAGCGAGCCCAGTCCCAGCCCGGCCGCGATCGCTCCGCGCAGGAGGGCGAAGAGCGGCGCGGTGGACCGGTTGGACTCCGCCGGCGACGACGGACTGCGTTCGGTCATTCGGGTCACACCGCAATGCTCCCAACGACACGCGCTTATTTCGTGTAACAGGCGAACGGCCGCTGTGTCGCTCAATATACGTTTATGTTCTTTTCCACCCGGTGTCGCTCCAACGGGGGTTCTACATGACGCGGAGTCCGGCCGACCCGGCCGCTGCCCATCCACTCCCCTCCCCCAAGGAGCGACGCAGACTGCGCGAGGCGAAGTCACTGAGTGAGGAGCAGGTGGCGACGGCCGTGGGCGTCACCCGGGCCACGGTCCGGTCCTGGGAGACGGGACGCAGTTCTCCCCGGGGGCGGAAGCGCGAGGCATACGCCAGGCTGATCGGCGGAGGCAGGACGGGCCCGCAGGCCACGCCTCCGAACGCACGGACCAAGACGGCCGCCGCGAACACCAGGCCGAAGGCCGCCGCCAAACGGGCCGCCCGGCCGACGTCGCCGACGTCGGTCGCGAGGCTGGCCAAACCGGTGGCGTCCCCGAAGCCGGGACCGTCCGCACAGCCGTCGTCCCGTCCGCCGAACCCCGTCGAAGCCACCGGGAGCACCGCCATGGCCCCGACCGAGCCCGGCACCACCCCCGATCTGCCCGGCACGCCCACCACCCGCCGTGCCCCCGCGCCCGAACGCGCCTCCGCCACCGGACGCCCACCGACCACCGGACGCACGCCGGCCGCTGAACGCCCCTGCGCGGCACCGGCTGCGGCGCCCAGGACTTCCAAGTCCCCCGCGGCGCCCGCCGGGCCCGCCGAGGCCCCGGAGAACGGGGCCTCGGAGGACCGGTCCGACGGGCCCTCCCCCGCCGAGGCGTTCGACGCGCTGTACCGGCACTGCGCCGAGGCCCTCTTCCGGCAGGCGTTCCTGCTGACCGGCCGCCGGGCCCTCGCCCGGGAGTCCGTCGCGCAGGCATTCGCCCTGGCCTGGGACCGCTGGCCCGAGGTCGCGGTGGACCGGGACCCGGTGGGCTGGGTACGGGCCGCGGCGTACGAGTACGCCGTGTCGCCGTGGCACCGGCTGCGCCGCGCCCACCGCCACCCCGACCCGCCGCAGGCCGAGCCCGGGGCGCAAGCCCTGCTCGACGCGCTGCTCGAACTGCCGCCGTCGTACCGGCGCACCCTGCTGCTCCATGACGGTGTCGGCCTGGACCTGCCGGACACGGCGGCGGAGACCGAGGCGAGCACCCCGGCGGCGGCGAGCCGGCTGATGAACGCCCGCGCCGCGATCGCCGAGCGGCTCTCCGCGCCGGCGGAACCCGGCACCGAGGCCGGACCCGGCACCGGTTCCGGGCGTTCCGGCGCCGATCCCGGGCAGTCGGGGGCCGCGGCGTCCGCCGACCGGTCGGCGCTCCTGCACGAACAGCTCGGCGCGCTCGCCCTGGCCCAGCCCTGCGGCCCGCTCCTTCCGCCCGCCATGGTCCGCGAGGGCAGCGAGCGCAAGGCCCAGCTGTGGACCAGGGCGGCCGTCTCCTTCACGGTGCTGATCATCGGCCTGACGCTGTTCACCCTGGCGACGGCCCCGGCACGGTACGAGGCCCCGGCGTCACCCGCCCGGCAGGTCGACGGGGTGCCGCCGCACGGCGGCCCGGAGAAGCTGACGCCGCAGGACCTGAAGCTGCGGAAGAAGCTGCACGGCGAACTCGTACAGGGCCCGGCACGGCTGGTCCCCGGCGCCGACTGAGCCGGCGGTCCGGACCGGACGGAACCGACAGAACGGCGCGGGCCCGTACCCCTTGACCGGGGTACGGGCCCGCGCCGTCCGTGCGGTGCCGCGATGAGATCGGGCGATCAGGCGCCGAGGATCTCGCGCGCCAGCTTGGCCGTCTCGGTCGGCGTCTTGCCGACCTTGACGCCGGCGGCCTCGAGGGCCTCCTTCTTCGCCTGGGCGGTGCCGGAGGAGCCGGAGACGATGGCGCCCGCGTGGCCCATGGTCTTGCCCTCGGGGGCGGTGAAGCCCGCGACGTAACCGACGACCGGCTTGGTGACGTTGGCCTTGATGAAGTCGGCCGCACGCTCCTCGGCGTCGCCGCCGATCTCACCGATCATCACGATCAGGTCGGTCTCCGGGTCGGCCTCGAACGCCGCGAGGGCGTCGATGTGCGTCGTGCCGATGACCGGGTCGCCACCGATGCCGACGGCGGACGAGAAGCCGATGTCGCGGAGCTCGTACATCATCTGGTAGGTCAGCGTGCCGGACTTGGACACGAGACCGATGCGGCCGGGCTTGGTGATGTCGCCCGGGATGATGCCGGCGTTGGACTGACCGGGGGTGATCAGGCCGGGGCAGTTCGGGCCGATGATCCGGGTCTTGTTGCCCTTCGACGTCGCGTACGCCCAGAAGGCGGCCGAGTCGTGGACGGCGATGCCCTCGGTGATCACGACGGCGAGCGGGATCTCGGCGTCGATCGCCTCGACGACGGCGGCCTTGGCGAAGGCCGGCGGCACGAAGAGGACGGACACGTTCGCGCCGGTCTTCTCCATCGCCTCCGCGACGGAGCCGAAGACGGGCACCTCGGTGCCGTCGAAGTCGACGGACGTACCGGCCTTGCGCGGGTTCACGCCGCCGACGATGTTGGTGCCGTCACCGAGCATGAGCTTGGTGTGCTTCATACCGGTGGCGCCGGTCATCCCCTGGACGATGACCTTGCTGTCCTTGGTGAGGAAGATAGCCATGGTGTTGGAGTCCCTCGTCCCTTACTTCGCAGCCGCGGCGAGCTCGGCGGCCTTGTCGGCCGCGCCGTCCATGGTGTCCACGCGCTGAACGAGCGGGTGGTTCGCGTCGGAGAGGATCTTGCGACCCAGCTCCGCGTTGTTGCCGTCGAGGCGCACGACCAGCGGCTTGGTGACGTCCTCGCCCTTGGACTTGAGGAGCGCGAGCGCCTGGACGATGCCGTTGGCGACCTCGTCGCAGGCGGTGATGCCGCCGAAGACGTTGACGAAGACGGACTTGACGTCCGGGTCGCCGAGGATGATCTCCAGGCCGTTCGCCATGACCTCGGCGGAGGCGCCGCCACCGATGTCGAGGAAGTTGGCGGGCTTCACGTTGCCGTGGTTCTCACCGGCGTACGCGACGACGTCCAGGGTCGACATGACCAGACCGGCGCCGTTGCCGATGATGCCGACCTCGCCGTCGAGCTTGACGTAGTTGAGGTTCTTGGCCTTGGCGGCGGCCTCCAGCGGGTTGGCCGCGGCCTTGTCCTCCAGCGCCTCGTGCTCGGGCTGGCGGAAGTCGGCGTTCTCGTCGAGCGAGACCTTGCCGTCCAGGGCCAGGATGCGGCCGTCCTTGGTCTTGACCAGCGGGTTGACCTCGACGAGGAGGGCGTCCTCGGCGACGAAGGTGTCCCACAGCGTCACCAGGACCTCGGCAACCTTCTCGGCGACCTCGGCCGGGAACGCGGCCTGGGCGACGATCTCGCGGGCCTTCTCGATCGTGACACCCTCGACGGCGTTGACCGGGACCTTCGCGAGGGCCTCGGGGGTCTTCTCCGCGACCTCCTCGATGTCCATGCCGCCCTGCACCGAGGCCATGGCCAGGAAGGTGCGGTTGGTGCGGTCGAGGAGGTACGAGACGTAGTACTCCGCCTCGATCTCCGGAGACAGCTCGGCGATCATCACCTTGTGGACCGTGTGGCCCTTGATGTCCATGCCGAGGATGTCGGTCGCGCGGGCGACCGCCTCGTCGGGGGTGGCGGCCAGCTTGACGCCGCCGGCCTTGCCGCGGCCGCCGACCTTCACCTGCGCCTTGACGACCGACTTGCCGCCCAGCCGCTCGGTCGCCTCGCGGGCCGCCTCAGGCGTGTCGATGACTTCACCGGCCAGCACCGGTACACCGTGCTTGGCGAAGAGGTCCCTCGCCTGGTACTCGAACAGGTCCACGCGCGTCCGTCCCTTAATCAATGGTCTCGCGGTTCGTTTTCTGCGTGGGCGTGCCGCGAGGGGCAACGTGACTGCTGTGTCACCAGGAGGGCGCACACGGTGACCCCGGTACGCGGCATGTCCATCTCGCAGGTTATCCCCGCGTCCCGCAGGACCCTAAATCACAGATACCGACGGAGCGGTGATTACGGTCACAGATCACGCCGGTGGCCGGGTCCCGGTGCTGCGGCTACCGGTCGGGCTCCCGGTCCGGCACGGGGAGCGGCCGCTTCTCGACGGCCGCCGCCATCACTTCGGGGAACAGGTCCGGGGTGCAGGCGAAGGCCGGTGCGCCCAGGGCGCCGAGCGCCGCCGCGTGCTCGCGGTCGTAGGCGGGCGCGCCCTCGTCGGACAGCGCGAGCAGGGCCACGAACTGCACACCGGACGCCTTCATCGCGGCGACCCGCTTCAGCATCTCGTCGCGTATGCCGCCCTCGTAGAGGTCGCTGATGAGAACGACGACGGTGTCCGCCGGACGGGTGATGTGCGACTGGCAGTGGGCGAGCGCCCGGTTGATGTCCGTGCCGCCGCCGAGCTGGGTGCCGAAGAGGACGTCGACGGGGTCGTCGAGCTGGTCGGTGAGGTCGACCACCGCCGTGTCGAAGACGACGAGCCTGGTCCGCAGGGTGCGCATGGAGGCGAGCACCGCGCCGAAGACGGAGGCGTAGACCACGGAGGCGGCCATCGACCCCGACTGGTCGATGCAGAGGATCACGTCCTTCTTCACGGACCGGTCGGCCCGTCCGTGGCCGATGAGCCGTTCGGGGACGACGGTGCCGTACTCGGGGAGGTAGTTCTTGAGGTTGGCCCGGATGGTGCGGTCCCAGTCGATGTCGTGGTGACGGGGCCGGCTGATCCGCGCCGAACGGTCCAGCGCGCCGGTGAGGGTCGCCCGGGTGCGGGTGGCGAGCCGCTTCTCCAGGTCATCGACGACCTTGCGCACCACCGCCCTCGCGGTCTCCTTCGTCGTCTCGGGCATGGCCTTGTTGAGCGAGAGGAGCGTCCCGACGAGGTGGACGTCCGCCTCGACGGCCTCCAGCATCTCCGGTTCGAGGAGCAGCGCGGAGAGGCCGAGCCGGTCGATCGCGTCGCGCTGCATGACCTGGACGAGGGAGCTGGGGAAGTACGTGCGGATGTCGCCGAGCCAGCGGGCCACGGAGGGCGCGGAGGCCCCGAGCCCGGCCGAACGGCCGCCCCTGCCCCGGTCGCCGGGTCTGCCCCCGCCGTACAGCGCGCTCAGCGCGCCGTCCATCGCGGCGTCGCGCCCGGTGAGGGTGTGGCCGGTGCCCTCGGCGCCGTCCCCGCCCAGCACCAGCCGCCACCGTCGCAGCCGCTCCCCGTCCGCCGCGCCGGCCGTGCCCGCCGCCCCTGCCGTCGTGCCCGTGGTGCGGGCCGTGTGCGTGGTCATCCCGTTGCCCCCAGCGGTTCCTCGACGTGCTCGGCGTTCTCGGTGCTTTCGGCGGTCTCCGCCGTTCCTGCGTCCCCCGTGGTGGTCCCGGCGGGCGGGGCGGCGGGCAGGCCGAGCAGAAGACGCAGCACCGGCTCCACCGCGTCGGCCCTGGTCCCGTCCAGTACGGGGCCGAAACCGGGTGCCGTCGCACCGCCCCCGGTGACGGCCGCCGGGCCGCCCGCGGCCGGGCCGCGCCGCACCAGCTCGCCCAGCGTGCGTCGTACGCCCGCCTCGTACGCCGAGAACGTCCGGCGCAGCAGGGGCAGCACGTCGACGAAGGTGTCGGCGGGGACCGCGGCGAGCCAGGCGTCGACCAGGCCCAGCAGCCGCTCGTCGTGGACGAGCAGCATCCCGCCCCCGGCGGCTCCCCCGACGAACCCCTCGATCCACGCGGCGGCGTCGGCCGGGGGCGTGCCGGGCGAGAGGGCCAGGCCCATCAGCCGTGCCGCGTCGTCCTCCCCGAGCCGCCCCTCGTCGAGCAGCAGCCGGGCGGCGCGGCCCCGGATGACCCCCGCGACCGTGTCCCGGGCGGCGAGTCCGTGCAGTACGGCCGCCCAGCGCTCGCGCAGCCCGTCCGCGTCCGCCCCCGCCCGGGCGGTCCCGGAGAGCAGCCCGATCGCGGTGTGCACGCCGTCCACCCGGCGGCGCATCTCCTCGGCGCCGTCGGCGTCGAGCCCGGTGCAGGCGGGCGGCAGCCCGACCCTGATCCGTTCGGCGAGCCCGGCCGCGACCTCGCCGAGCGCCGCCGTGTCCGTGGACCGCACGTCGCCGTAGCGCAGGGTGCGGGCCAGCGCGGGCAGGGCGTCGGCGAGGTGGCCGACGTCGGAGTCGAGCGCGGCCCGGTCGGCGAGGGCCCGCATCACGACGGGCAGGGCCTCGGGCAGCTCCGCGAGGAGGCACTGCTCGGCGAGTGCCGTGACCTCGGCGAGCGTGGTGGCCGCCTCGGCCAGCGCCCCGGCCCTGGCCGTCGCGGCGGAGAGCACGGTGGTGCCCCAGGTACCGGCCTCGGCGACCTGTACGTACACCTCGGGTTCCCAGCGCAGCAGCCAGCTCTCCCGGAAGGTGCCGGTGCTCGCCCGGCCGGCCACGGGCTCGCCCCAGCCGACGGCGAGGACGCGCAACCGGTGGAGCAGTCGGCTGCGGGCCGCGTCGTTGTCCTTGCGCAGGTCGAGCTCCAGCTCCCGCTCCTGCGCCTCCGGTTTGAGCCGGAGCGTGCGCTGCCGGCGGGCGAGGTCGCGTTGCAGGGGGACGGCGGGGGCGGTGTCCGGGACCTCGCCGAGGGTCTCGCCGACGACGAGCCGGTTCCGGACGAGGGCCAGCGGCACGTCGGAGCCCTCGCACATCACGGCCCTGATCGCGTCGGTCGTCTCGCTCAGCCCGGCGAGCGGACGGCCGCGCAGGGCGGCGAGGGTTCCGGCGAGCCGGACGGCCTCGATGACGTGGGCGGAGGACACGAACCGGTCCTCGTCGCGCAGGAGTCCGGCGACCTTGGTCATCCACCGCTCGACCGGGCGGTCGGCGGCCTCGAAGAGGTGCCCGTACCAGCCGGGCGAGTCGATGCCCGCCCCGTATCCGCTGTGCCGGGCGAGCCTGCGGTGCGTCCAGGGCACCCAGGTCATCTCGGTCCTGAGCTTGGGCAGCCCCTTGAGCAGGGCGCGGTCGGCGGTGAGCGTGGTCACCGCGCCGAGGGCGGGGACGTGCCAGGCTCCGCAGACGACCGCGATGCCGTCGCCGAACTCCTTGACCGCCTTGCGCAGTTGGATGCGCATGTACGCCTCGCGGACGGTGTCGCGCGGGTGGCCGCCGTCGCCGTACACCTCGCGCAGGGCGGTCATCGCCTCGGCGAGCGCGGCGAAGGGGGCCAGCGGGTCGGTGGGGCCGCCGTCCTGGGCGCGGTGTTCGACGACGTCCTCCCACCAGCGCTCCGGGTCGTCGTAGCCCGCCGCCCCGGCGAGCACGGCGACGGGGTCGACCGGTGCCTGCGCGGAGGGGCCGGCGGACGGGTCACCCGGGTCGGGCGCCCCCGCGCCGGCGGGCGCCGCGGTGCCCTTCCCCGCCCCGTCGCCGCCGTCACCGTCGACGGCCGCCGCCTGTTCCTCGGCGCGCGTCATGGCCAGGGAGTGTGCCGCGGGCAGGTCGATGAAGCGGACCGGGACGTCGTGTTCGAGGGCCCAGCGGACCGCGACCCATTCCGGCGAGAACGCGGCCAGCGGCCAGAACGCCGCCTGCCCGGGGTCGTCCACGGCGTGCGCGAGGAGCGCGACCGGTGGCCGCATCCCCTCGTCGGCGGCCAGCGGCAGCAGCGCGTCGCCCTCCGGCGGTCCCTCGACGAGCACGGCCCCCGGGCGTGCGGCGTCCAGGGCGGCGCGGACGGCCCGCGCCGAACCCGGGCCGTGGTGCCGCACCCCCAGCAGCAGCGGCCCCGCGGGGCGCTCGGTCCGGGTCATGCGGATACCTCGCGGCAGGCGCGGTAGAAGTCCTTCCACCCGTCCCGCTCCCGCACCACCGTCTCCAGGTACTCCTGCCAGACCACCCGGTCGGCCGCGGGGTCGCGGACGACCGCGCCGAGGATGCCGGCCGCCACGTCGCCGGGGCGCAGCACTCCGTCGCCGAAGTGCGCGGCCAGGGCCAGGCCGTTGGTGACGACGGAGATCGCCTCGGCCGTCGACAGCGTCCCCGAGGGGGACTTGAGCTTGGTGCGGCCGTCGGTGGTGACGCCGTCGCGCAGCTCGCGGAAGACCGTGACGACGCGCCGGATCTCGGCCATGCCGTCGGGGGCGGCCGGGAGGTCGAGGGAACGTCCTATCTGGTCGACGCGCCGGGACACGATGTCCACCTCGGCGTCGGGGGTGGCCGGCAGCGGGAGCACGACGGTGTTGAACCGGCGGCGCAGCGCGCTGGACAGTTCGTTGACCCCTCGGTCGCGGTCGTTGGCGGTGGCGATGACGTTGAACCCGCGGACCGCCTGGACCTCCTGGCCCAGCTCGGGGACGGGGAGCGTCTTCTCCGACAGGATCGTGATGAGCGAGTCCTGGACGTCGGCGGGGATCCGGGTCAGTTCCTCGATGCGGGCGGTCATGCCGCCGGACATGGCGCGCATGAGCGGGCTGGGCACCAGGGCGTCGCGGCTGGGGCCGTGCGCGAGCAGCTGCGCATAGTTCCATCCGTAGCGGACGGCCTCCTCCGGGGTGCCCGCGGTGCCCTGGACGAGCAGGGTCGAATCACCGCTGACGGCGGCCGCGAGGTGCTCCGAGACCCAGGTCTTGGCGGTGCCGGGAACGCCGAGGAGCAGGAGGGCGCGGTCGGTGGCGAGCGTGGTCACCGCGACCTCGACGAGCCGGCGCGGGCCCACGTACTTGGGTGTGATCACCGTGCCGTCGGGCAGGGTGCCGCCGAGCAGGTAGGTGGCGACGGCCCACGGCGAGAGCTGCCAACGGGCGGGCCGCGGGCGGTCGTCGGCCGCGGCGAGGGCCTTCAGCTCGTGGGCGAAGGCGTCCTCGGCGTGCGGGCGCAGTGCCTGCGCGCCGGTGGCGGCGGTGGTTTCGGGCACGGTCATGGATCCCCCTCCAGATCGGTCGACCTGATGTGGTTCCACCGTGCACCACGGCACTGACAATCGGTCCCCGGCCGCGCAGACGGCCGTACGGGCGGGGCGGAGGCGACGGGCGAGGCGGAGGCGACGGGCGGGGCGGATGGTGCGGCCGGCGCGGAGACCGTGGACGGCGCGGGAGGTGCCGAGAGCGTGGACGGTGCGGGGGATGCGGCCTGAAACAGCAGGTCAGGGCGATTGTCAGTGGTGCGCTTTACCGTCGTTCCCATGCTGCTATCTCACGGGGGAGAACCTTCGCGCACCGCCGTTCCGGTGGCGCGCTGGACGGTGGAGCAGGTACTGGCCCTCGCTCCCGACGACGCGTCGCGCAAGGCGGGGAGCAAGCTCGGTTCGGCGGGTCCGTGGTCGGGCGGGGGGTGCGACGGCTCGGGTGCGGTGTGGGGGCTGTGCAAGGGCAGCGGGAGCAAGCCGTACCGGACGGTCGTGGACGTCACGGGCCCCGCGTACAAGTGCAGTTGTCCGAGCCGGAAGTTCCCGTGCAAGCACGCCCTGGGGCTGCTGCTGGTCTGGGCGTCGGACGGGGCGGCGCTGCCCGGCGGCGAGGCGCCGGACTGGGCCGGGGAGTGGCTGACGGGCCGTCGCGCGCGGACGGACGGGAAGGCGGGGAAGGACGCGCCGGAGGGGGGTGCGGCGTCCGGTCCGGCCGATCCGGAGGCCGCCCGGCGCCGGGCCGAGCGCCGGGCCGAGCGGATCACCGGCGGTGCGCAGGAGCTGGAGGAGCGGCTCGCGGACCTGCTGCGCGGGGGGCTCGCGGCGGCCGGTCAGGCGGGGTACGGGCTCTGGGAGGAGACGGCGGCCCGCATGGTCGACGCCCAGGCGCCCGGGCTGGCGGCCAGAGTGCGGGAGCTGGGGTCCGTCCCGGGATCCGGCCAGGGGTGGCCGGTGCGGCTGCTGGAGGAGTGCGCGCTGCTCCATCTGCTGGACAGCGCCTGGCTGGGCATCGACCGGCTGCCGGAGCCGCTGGCGGCCACGGTCCGCACCCGGGTGGGGCTGACGGCCCACGCCGAGGGCCCGCCGGTCCGCGACCACTGGCTGGTCCTCGCCCGGTACGACACCCCGGACGGCCGGATCGTCGCCCGCCGCATCTGGCTGCACGGCAGGAGAACGGGCCGCACGGCGCTGCTGCTGTCCTTCGGGGCGGCCGGGCGCTCCCCCGCCCTGGCGCTGCCGGTGGGCATCACGATCGACGCCGAGATCACGCCCCATCCGGGCGCCGGTCAGCTGCGGGCGGAGCTGGGCGAGCAGTTCGGGACGCCGTCGCCGTTCGGCACCCCGCCGCCCGGCGGCACCGCGGCCGATGCGATCGGGGCGTACGGGCGGGCCCTGCGGGACGACCCCTGGCTGGACTCCTGGCCGGTGACGCTGGACGAGGTCATACCCGTACCGTCCGGGGACGGCTGGCAGTTGGTGGACGCGGCGGGCGGGGCGGCCCTGCCCGTCGCCCCGGCGGCGCTGTCCCGGCCCGGCCTGTGGAAGCTCGTCGCGCTCTCCGGCGGCGCCCCGGTCACCGTCTTCGGCGAATGCGGCCACCGCGGCTTCGACCCGCTCGCGGCCTGGTCCACCGAAGCCGAAGCCGGTGTGGGAACCGGCACGGATGCGGTCGGCGCGGACGGCTCCGAGAGCCTCGGGGCCGGTCCCGCCGACGCGATGTCCGGGACCGTACCGCTCATCTGACGTCGGATCCGAAGTTCGAAGGGGGAGCACATGCCTCGCACGATCACACCCGCGGCCTGGGAAGAGCTCGTCACCACGGCGCTCCTGGGCACCGACCGACGCCCGGCGGGGGCCGACGGGCCGACCGGTCTGCTGGACACGGCGGCGCTGCACACCGTGCGCCGCCGGGCGGGGCTGCTGCCCGCGACCCCGGCGGCCCGCCCCGCCCCCGCGCCCTCCGACCCCCGGCCGCCGCTGCCGCCGGCCGCGCGGCGCAGGCTCGCCCAGTTGCTCGCGGACCGGTCGGCGCCGGGCGGCTCCGGCGGCCGGCGCGGCACGGCCCCCGACCTCACCGAGCTGATCCCGCAGTGGCTGGCCGTCGCCAACCGGTACGGCTTCCGGGCCCCGGCCCCGCTGCTCCCGGCCCTGCTGGACGCGGCCCGGGCCCGTACCGATCTGCGGCCGCAGGCCCTGGCCTTCGCCGGGCCGCGCGGGCTGTGGCTGGCCGGGCTGAACCCCGAATGGAAGTTCGCGCTGCGCGGCTCGTCGGGCGGTTCCTCGCTGCCCGACGTGACGGACCCGGAGGGGGTCGCCCGGCTGTGGGAGGAGGGGCTGTTCGCGGAGCGGGTCGCCCTGCTCGGGGCCGTCCGGGAACACGACCCCGCCGAGGCGCTCGCGCTGCTCGCGTCCACGTGGTCCACCGAACGCGCCGAGGACCGGCTGATGTTCCTCGACTCGCTGCGCTCCGGACTCTCCGCGGCCGACGAACCCTTCCTGGAACAGGCCCTCTCCGACCGCAGCCGCAACGTCCGTGCCACGGCCGCCGAACTCCTCTCCGCGCTGCCGGAGTCGGCGCTCGCCGGCCGGATGGCGGCCCGCGCGCTGTCGTGCGTGGGCCCGGACCTCACC
Organism: Streptomyces sp. NPDC002669; assembly: GCF_042889165.1. Lineage (NCBI taxonomy): Bacteria > Bacillati > Actinomycetota > Actinomycetes > Kitasatosporales > Streptomycetaceae > Streptomyces > Streptomyces sp. NPDC002669. Next base: position 134,404 of record NZ_JBIAQQ010000015.1, read on the forward strand.
GGCGACGACGCCTCGGTCGCCGTGGAGGCGCCGCACGAGTGCGACGCCTCGATGGAGCGCGACGGCGTGGTGGCGGTGCCGCCGTCCGGCCGGGGCGAACGGTCGTGGTGGCTAGGCCAGTTGGTGGAGGCGACCCCGCTCCCGACCTGGACGGCGCGGTTCGGCGGCCGCGACGCGCGCGAGATCGTGGGCCTTCCGGTGTCCGACGGCTGGGGCGAGGAACTGCACGCGGCGTGGTGCCGGGCGGCGGTGCGGCAGCGGGACCCGCAGTGGGCCCGCGCACTGCTCGGCGCCCCCTCCGTCCCGCCGTCGAACGGCCCCGGCACGGCCTCGCTCGCCGAGCGCTCGAAGCTCCTCTCGGTGCTCCCCGCGCCCGAACGGGCCGCGTGGGTGGCCGACTTCGTCGCCGCGCACGGCCTGTCCGAGGCGTTCCAGCTGCTGGGGGTCTGCCCGACCCCCTGGGCCGAACCCCTCGGCCGCGCGGTGGTCGACGCCCTGGACATCGCCCGGGACGCGGGCAGTTACCCGTGGAGCTTCAGCGGTGTGATGGGACTCGCCGAACGCTGTCTGAACCCGGCCGAGGCCGACCGCCTGGAGGTCCTCACCACCACCCCGGACGAACCGGAGGACGCCTCGCCGGGAGCGAACGGCTACTGGTCGGAGGCGTTCCAGCGGCTGGTCTCCACGCTGCGGCTGCGCGCGGCGATGGAACGGGAACTGATACCGGCACCGGCACCCTCGTCTGCGCCGGCATCGATACCGGACTGACGGGGCCCGGGAGCGGCACGGGGAACTCCTGGGACGGAGCCGGGCGGGCGGGCCGGGAGAAGTGGCCCGCCGCCACGTGGCCGCCGGAAGGGACCGGGAGGGAGAGGAAAAGGCGGGGCGGTCAGGCCTCGGCGGGGTGGCGCACGTTCGCGTTGACCCATTCGACGATCGAGACCGTCGTGGCACCCGGGGTGAAGATCTCCGCGACGCCCTGTTCCTTCAGCGGGGGGATGTCCGCCTCCGGGATGATGCCGCCGCCGAAGACCTTGATGTCCTCCGCCTCGCGCTCCTTCAGCAGCTCGATCACCTTGGCGAAGAGCGTGTTGTGCGCACCGGAGAGGATCGAGAGGCCGATCGCGTCGGCGTCCTCCTGGATCGCGGTGTCCACGATCTGCTCGGGCGTCTGGTGGAGCCCGGTGTAGATGACCTCCATCCCTGCGTCGCGCAGGGCCCGCGCGATCACCTTGGCGCCGCGATCATGGCCGTCCAGGCCCGGCTTCGCCACCACCACACGGATCGGACCGGTCACACCCATCACTGCCTCCACATGCGTCTCCCGTGCCTGAAGGGCCGGGGATGTGAACGAACGTTATCTACAGCATCCCGCAAGCCGTCGTTTCGCGGTGGACGGGGAGGGGGAAATCACACCTGGGACATGTTCACCGGGCGCCGGTGCCCCGGGAGACGGCAGGTCTGCCGTGCGGGACCGGCCGCCAGGGGAGCCGCTACGAGGTAGCCGTACCACCGCGCCGCCAGCCGCGCGGCACGGTGGTACGGCCGCCCCCGCCCGTCCGGCCCGTCGGCCGTCCCTCGGCCACCGCCGGTGAGCGGGGTACGCGCGCCGGGGCCGATCCCCGGCCGGCCGGTCCGGCCGCCCGCGGCCTCGCCCCGGAACCCCATGAGGGCATCCGGGCCGCGGCGGCCGCCCCCGGATGCCGGAGCAAGGAGGTCGGCCATGAAGGTCCCGCCTTTCCTTCCCGCACTGCTGAGCCTGCCGTACCCGGTCCGCACCCGGCCGTCGCCCGCCCTGCTGAAGGCCGAAGCGCTGGAACTGGTGGTCCTCGCCGGACACGTACTGCTCTACCCCACCGGCATCACCGGAGAGCGCCACGCCGCATCGGACCCCACAGTCCTCACAGATCCCCCAGACCTCACAGGTCCCACGAACCCCACGGATCACTCAGCCCCCTCAGCCCCCACAGACCGCGCAGACTCCACAGACCGCGCAGACCGCACGGGCTCCGCAGGCCGGGCGGGCTCCGCCGGGCCACGTACCCTCCCGGGCTCCCCCGCCGTTCCCCCGCCCGCCGTCCCCGTGGAGCCCACCACCCCGGCCGGGGACTCCGCCCTCCCCGTCGAGGGCGACGAGCGGCCGCCCGTCGTGCTGCTGCACGGCTTCGTCGACAACCGCTCGGTCTTCGTCCTGCTGCGCCGCTCCCTCTCCCGGCACGGCTGGCACCATCTGGAGTCGCTCAACTACTCGCCGCTGACCTGCGACATCCGTACGGCGGCCGAGCTGCTCGGGCGGCACGTCGAGGAGATCTGCGCCCGCACCGGGCACCACGAGGTCGACATCGTCGGGCACAGCCTCGGCGGCCTGATCGCCCGCTACTACGTGCAGCGACTGGGCGGTGACCAGCGGGTCCGCACCCTGGTCACCCTGGGCACCCCGCACCAGGGCACCGCCGTCGCCCCGTTGGCGAGCGCCCACCCCATCGTGCGGCAGATGCGCACGGATTCCGCCCCGATCGAGGAGCTGCGCAGGCCCGCGCCCGGCTGCCGCACCCGGTTCGTGAGCTTCTGGAGCGAGCTGGACCGGGTGGTCGTCCCGACCGAGGCGGCCCGCATCGACCATCCGGACCTCGACGCACTGAACGTACGGGTCACCGGAATCGGCCATCTCGCGCTGCCGGTGCACCCGTCGGTCGTCGCCGCGGTCCGGCAGGCGCTGGAATCCGGTGAGCCGACGGGCGGAACCGAAGATCCCGCAGGGCCCGAAGGCCCTGCGGAGGCCGGGGGAACCGGCGGAACCGTCTCGGCGGCCTGATCCGGCCCGAGCCCCCGGAAGCCCCGGACACCCCTGGCGCTCCGGCCCCCGAACGCCCCGGACACCCCGCTCCGTGCGCCCATACCGCGTCCGCGGACACCCCGCAAATAGAACAAGTTTCGAACATAGAGCCAAGGCTGTGTGTTCGGCCCGCCGAAAGGCGGCCGATTGCCCGTTTCCTGAGCCGTCAGGGCCTGCCGAAGATTGTCGGCGTCGCATACCGCCGGGTACAGTCGCGGCCACTGCTCCCCCCTGGGATCCCCCCACCGGAACCCGGGCCCACAGGTTCTGCTGCCGAGGCGAGAGAGAAGTTGGTGAACGACCAGCACCCCCACGCCGGGTATGCCGGGTACGACAGCGATGCCACCGGCAGCTTCCACACCGACCCCCTCTTCGGTTCGCTCCCCGACGGCCACGACGGCGCCTACGGCAACGGTTACGGCGCCGGACAGATGGGGCACAGCGGCCAGTACGACTCCACCCGGTGGGACACGGGCGCGCACCCGACCACCTCGTACGACGGGTACGACACGTACGCGGCACAGCCCCAGCAGCAGTACGAGGCGGCGCCGACGTACTCGACCACAGCCACCTGGACGCCCGCCGCCGACTACGGCACGACCGCGACCGTGCTCACCGACACCTCCGGTTTCATGGGCGTCCCGGCCCAGGGCGGCTCCCCGGACGCCACGGGCCAGTGGGACACCGGCGGCTGGCAGCCGGGCAACCAGTGGGCGGCGACCGACACGGCCGCGTACGACTCCGGCGTGTACGACGCCACGGCCTGGAACACCGGCGCCACGCCCGAGCACGAACAGCAGACGACACAGTCCGCGCAGACCGTGCAGACCGTGCAGGCCGAACAGGTGTTGCACGAGGCTCCGGCGACGCACGACGCGTACGGGGTCCAGGAGACCCACGCGGCGCACGAGCCGTACGAGTTCTACACCGGTGAGGGCTCCTACGACCCGTACGACCCCTACCGCACCGACGGGCCCGGGCACGACGCCGGGCACACGGCCGGTACAAACCACGGCGCCGACGGCGACGCCGACCGGGGCCCCTCGATCCACGACGCCCTGACCCGCGACTTCCCGGTCCTGGACGCGGACCTGCCCGCCCCGGCGAACGACTCGCACCGGCCGATCGGCCGCACCTCGGCCCGCGGCAACGGCGGCAGCAGCCGCAGGCGGCGTTCCCCCGCGAAGCGTTCCGCGCTCCTCACCGTCGCCATTCCCTCCGCCTGTGTGATGAGCGTGGCCGGCATCGCGGCCGCCTCCGTCGGCGGACTGGGCGGCGACGACAAGAAGGACGACGGCAAGACCACGATGGCGGCGCCCGACGCCGGAACCGTCAAGCCGGGCGTGGCCAACAACAAGCTGGACACCCAGCTCGCCAACCTCAGCGCCGACGCCGAGAACTTCGCCGACCGCGCCAGCCGCACCCAGGAACGCATCGACCTGCGGGAGCGGCAGGCCGCCGAGAAGAAGAAGCGCGAGGAGGAGGCCGCCCGCAAGGAGGCGCTGCGGCCCAAGTTCGTCATGCCGGTCGCCCAGCACACCCTCAGCGCGTACTTCGGCCAGTCGGGCGTCAACTGGATGTCCCGGCACACCGGCATCGACTTCCCCGTCCTCCAGGGCACGCCGGTGATGGCCGCGACGGACGGCACCGTGCGCACCCAGCTGAACAGCGCCTACGGGAACATGGCCATCGTCACCGCGGCCGACGGCACCGAGACCTGGTACTGCCACCTCAGCAGCACCAAGATCCGCTCGGGCCCGGTCAAGGCCGGCGACGTCATCGCGTACTCCGGCGACTCCGGGAACTCGACCGGCCCGCACCTGCACTTCGAGGTGCGTCCCGGCGGCGGCGCGGCGATCGACCCGCTGCCCTGGCTCCGCAGCCACGGCGTCGACCCGACCTGAGCCGACGGCCCCGGGCCCGCCGCCCGGAACACGGACACGCATGGTTCTGCCCGCCACACCGACGGTGTGGCGGGCAGAACCATGCGTACGGGGCCGGAACTACAGCTTCTCGACCGGGGCGTACCGCAGCAGCAGCTTCTTCGGCCGGTCGTCCCCGAAGTCGACCGTGGCCTTCGCCTGGTCGCCGACGCCCTCGACCGCCGTCACCGTGCCGAGGCCGAACTGGTCGTGCGTGACCCGGTCCCCGACTGCCAGCGTGACCGTCGGCTTGCTGTCCGAGGCCCGCCGGGTGGCGAAGCCCGAGGGGCCGGAGCGCGCGCGGGAGGCGGACAGCGACGAGGTGATCCCCGTCGTCGGCCCGGCCGGGGCCGCCATCGGCCCGGTCCGCTTCCACTCCAGGTGCTGGTCCGGGATCTCCTCCAGGAACCGCGACGGCGGGTTGTACGAGGGCTGCCCCCACGCGCTGCGCATCGCCGCCCGGGTCAGGTAGAGCCGCTCGCGGGCCCGGGTGATGCCGACGTAGGCGAGCCGCCGCTCCTCCTCCAGCTCCTTCGTCTGGCCCAGTGCCCGCATGTGCGGGAACACGCCGTCCTCCAGGCCGGTCAGGAAGACCACCGGGAATTCGAGGCCCTTCGCGGTGTGCAGCGTCATGAGCGTGATGACGCCGGAGCCGTCCTCGTCCTCGTCGGGGATCTGGTCGGAGTCGGCGACGAGGGCCACCTTCTCCAGGAACTCGGCGAGCGTGCCCGTACCGGTGGTGGCCGCGGGGGTGCCCTCCTCCGTGCCGTCCCCGGCCGCCGCCGCGCGCTCCTGCTCGAATTCGAGGGCCACCGAGGCGAGTTCCTGGAGGTTCTCGATCCGGGTCTCGTCCTGCGGGTCGGTGGACGCCTGGAGTTCGGCCAGGTAGCCCGTGCGTTCCAGGACGGCCTCCAGGACCACCGCGGGGCCCGCGCCGGACTCGACGATCGTGCGCAGCTCCTCCATCAGCGTGTTGAACCGCTTGACGGCGTTGGCCGACCGGGCCGCCATGCCGTACGCCTCGTCGACCCGGCGCAGCGCCTGCGGGAAGGTGATCCGCTCCCGCAGGGACAGGGCGTCGATCATCGCCTCGGCCCGGTCGCCGATGCCGCGCTTGGGCACGTTGAGGATGCGGCGCAGCGGGACGGTGTCCTCCGGATTGGCGAGGACGCGCAGGTAGGCCAGGATGTCCCGGACCTCCTTGCGCTCGTAGAAGCGCACGCCGCCGACGACCTTGTAGGGCAGCCCGACGCGGATGAAGATCTCCTCGAAGACACGGGACTGGGCGTTCGTCCGGTAGAAGATCGCGACGTCACCGGCCTTGGCGTCGCCCGCGTCGGTGAGCCGGTCGATCTCGTCCGCGACGAACTGCGCCTCGTCGTGCTCGGTGTCGGCGACGTAGCCGGTGATCCGGGCGCCCGTGCCGGCGTTCGTCCACAGGTTCTTGGGGCGGCGGCTCTCGTTGCGTTCGATGACCGCGTTGGCGGCGGACAGGATCGTCTGCGTGGAGCGGTAGTTCTGCTCCAGGAGGATCGTGGTCGCGTCCGGGTAGTCCTCCTCGAACTGGAGGATGTTGCGGATGGTCGCGCCGCGGAAGGCGTAGATCGACTGGTCCGCGTCACCCACGACGCACAGCTCGGCCGGGGCGTCGCCCTCGCCCGCCGGCCCGACCAGCTCCCGCACGAGGGTGTACTGGGCGTGGTTGGTGTCCTGGTACTCGTCGACCAGGACGTGCCGGAAGCGGCGGCGGTAGTGCTCGGCGACGTCGGGGAACGCCTGGAGCAGGTGGACCGTCGTCATGATGATGTCGTCGAAGTCCAGCGCGTTGGCCTCGCGCAGCCGGGACTGGTACATCGTGTACGCCTGGGCGAGCGTCTTCTCGAAGCCGTCGGCGGCCTGGCCGGCGAAGGTCTCCTCGTCGATCAGCTCGTTCTTCAGGTTGGAGACCTTGGCCGTGAACGACTTCGGCGGGAAGCGCTTCGGGTCCAGGTCGAGGTCGCGGCAGACCAGGGCCATCAGTCGCTTGGAGTCGGCCGCGTCGTAGATCGAGAACGACGAGGTGAAGCCGAGCTTCTTCGACTCGCGGCGCAGGATGCGCACGCACGCGCTGTGGAAGGTCATGACCCACATGGCGTTGGCGCGCGGTCCGACGAGCTGCTCGACGCGCTCCTTCATCTCGCCGGCGGCCTTGTTGGTGAAGGTGATCGCCAGGATCTGGCCGGGGTGCACCCCGCGCTCGGCCAGGAGGTGGGCGATCCGGTGGGTCAGCACCCGGGTCTTCCCGGAACCGGCCCCGGCGACGATGAGCAGCGGGGCGCCCGCGTGCACGACGGCGGCGCGCTGTTCGGTGTTCAGCCCGTCGAGGAGCGCCGCCGGGTCGATGACCGGGCGGGGGGCGCCGTCGCGGTAGTACGCGTCCCTGGGCGGCGGCCCGTCGAACACGTCCCCGAAGAGCCCCTCCGGCACCTCTTCGGGTGCGGTGTCCTCGGGGGGCGGCGGGGGCTCTTCCTCCGAGTGCTGGAGGCCGGCCAGGAAACTGTCGTCAAAGAGGCTGCTCATCGCTTGTCGAGTCTAAGCCGCCGCGCGGACACCCGACGGGCCCTTGCCGAACCGCTCCCGGCGGACACGCACGGGGAGCGGGCGCGCACACCACGTGAGGGGTTCCGGTCCCCCGGCCGCCCCCGCCACCCAGGTCACGAAAATGTATCGGGCATATCGAACATCGACCTTCCCAGCGGCACACCGGTTGGCTAGCGTGCTCGACCGGGCAGCCCGTACCCCCTTTGCGGCGAACCACGCCGAGCGGGAGCCCGCGCCGAATCCGGGCTGCCCTCGCGGGCGTTCGGAGCCGGGGACCCAACAGGCAAGACCGGGGTGAATCGGTCCTCATCCCCCACTGAACGGACCGTAGGGCAGCCTTCCGTTCCGCCCGAACCCGACAGCTAACCCGGCAGGCGGTCCACGGAAGGAGATGCCCGACTTGGCATCGCACCGCAAACCGCGCCCCCGGACGTTCAGCAACGCACCGGCCGTCGGACTCACCACGGCGGCGCTGGCGTCCGTGACCCTGCTCTCCACGCAGAGCGCCACGGCCGCGCCCGACCCGAAGCCCGGCATCGAGGACGTCCAGAAGAAGGTCGACGACCTCTACCGGCAGGCGGGCACCGCGACCCAGAAGTACAACCTGGCCAAGGAGGCCTCCACCGCCCAGCGCGCCAAGGTCCGGGGCCTGCTGGACGACGTGGCCGAGCGCGCCGACAAGCTCAACGAGGCGCGCCGGACGCTCGGCGCCTACGCCGCCGCGCAGTACCGCAACGGCTCCATCGCGCCGACCGCCACCTTCTTCCTGGCCGACGACCCGCAGGCGTACTTCGACCAGAGCCGGCTGCTGGACCGGATGACCGGTCGGCAGCAGAAGGCGGTCACCGACTTCCAGACCCAGCAGGCCAGGGTGGCGAAGAAGCGCTCCGAGGCGGTACGGAGCCTGGAGACCCTGACGACGACCCAGGCCACGCTGCGCACCAGCAAGCAGAACGTCCAGAAGAAGCTGGGCGAGGCGCGCACGCTGTTGTCGAAGCTGACCGCCGAGGAGAAGGCGCGGCTCGCGGCGCTGGAGCGGAAGAAGGAGGCGGAGGCCAGGCGCAAGGCCGAGGAACTGGCGAAGCAGCAGGCCGCCGCCAAGGCGGAGGCGGACCGCAGGGCCGAGGAGGCCGCGAAGGAGGCGGGCTCCGGCAGCGGTACGGGCACCGGTACCGGCTCGGACAGCGACGCCACCAGGACGGACAAGGTGCTCGCCTTCGCCCGGGCCCAGATCGGCAAGCCGTACGTCTGGGGCGCGACCGGCCCGGACTCGTACGACTGCTCCGGGCTCACCCAGGCCGCGTGGAAGGCGGCGGGCGTCGACCTGCCGCGCACCACCTGGGACCAGGTGAAGGTCGGCACCCGGGTCGCCACGGCGGACCTGCGGCCGGGCGACCTCGTCTTCTTCTACGACGACATCAGCCACGTCGGCATCTACAAGGGCGACGGGATGATGATCCACGCGCCGAAGCCCGGGGCGAACGTGCGCGAGGAGTCGATCTACTACATGCCGATCTACGGCAGCGTGCGCCCGGCGTGACGACCGCGTCGGCCGGGCTCGCCGCTCCGGGCCCGGCCGGCACCCCGGCCCGGCCGCTGCCCCGCCTCGCGCGGCGGGTCGGCGGCCGGGCCGGGGCCGGCAGCGGGCGAACAGGCGATCGGGCAGACCTCGGGCCGGCACGGGGCCCGGGAGGCGGGCTCAGGTCCAGAGCGTGGCGATGAAGATGTTGGCGAGCGTCAGGCCGCCGACCGCCGCGAAGACGCCCTTGTCGACCGTCTCCTCGTCCCGCTTGACGTAGACGAGCGCGAGGATGACGACCAGGATCAGCGTCTTGATCCCGATCTTGATGTTGTTCACGTGGCCGCCGTCGGCCTCGTTCAGCCCGACCAGCGCGACACCGGTGACCAGCATGGTCAGCGCACCGTGCAGCATCGCCGGTACGAACCGGGCCGTGCCCGCACCCATCGCCTTCATCTGGGTCAGGAAACCACCCAGCAGCGAGGCGATGCCGATGACGTGCAGGGCGACGAAGACATGAATGAGTACGTCCATGAGGCCGCAGCCTAACCCCGCCCATATCACCGCCCCGCAGGCAGGTGCGACTTCCCGGCCGCTTCACTCGTGTCTGTACCCAATGCCTCGCTCTGGTGCAATTTCCTCGATCACTCAACGACAACGCCACGCCAAATTCGGGCAATAAGCGTCATTACGACTCCTGCCCGTGCCCCGGGTCTAGCGTCCCTGACCAGGTGACCGGCTCCATCGCCGCTCCGTCCCCGGACGGCGCACCGGTCGCCCCGCCGGGCGGTCCGGCGGCGGGCCGCTCCCCCGTGGCGCCCGTCGCCGGTTCGCCGGTGGGCCCGTCGGTAGTCCCCGACGGGCAGTCATCAGGAAGGACGCACGCCCTCGTGGCAGCGCATCGAAAACCCAAGCAGCGCCCGTTCTCCGGCTCTGCTGCCCGCACCGCGGCCGGTCTCGCCCTCACCGGGGCCGCCACCGCCGTCGTGCTGCCGGGGTCGGCGCACGCCGACCCCGACCTCACCCCCGCCCAGGTCAAGGCCGAGGTGGACCGGCTGTACCACGACGCGGAGGTCGCCACCGAGAAGTACAACGGCGCGAAGGAGAAGGCGACCGCCGCGACCGAGGCCCTGAACGCCCTGCGCGACGAGGCCGCCCGCCGGACCGAGCGCCTCAACACCGCGCGCGACGAACTGGGCGCGTACGCCGCCGCGCAGTACCGCGCCGGCGGCATCAGCCCGTCCGTGCAGCTGGCGCTCTCCTCCGACCCCGACCAGTACCTGGAGCGCGCGGCGTTCGTGGACCGGGTCGGCGACCGCCGGGCCGCCGCGATCGACCGGGTCCGCAAGCAGGTCGCCCGGATCGCCGAAGTGCGCTCGCGGGCCGACAAGAAGCTGACCGTGCTGGCCGCCCGCCAGGCCGAGCTGAAGAAGCAGCGGGCCACGATCAGGACCAAGCTGGCCGACGCGCAGCGGCTCCTCGCCCGGCTGACCCCGCCGGAGCGCGCCGCGTACGAGGAGTCCGGCCACGGCGGGTCCGGCGGTACGGACACCGCGGCCCGGGCCGGCCGGACCGTCGCGCGCGGCCCCGTCCGGGCCCCGAACGCCCGTGCCGCCGCAGCCGTCGCGTTCGCCTACGGAGCGATCGGCAAGCCGTACGTCTGGGGCTCGACCGGCCCCTCCTCGTTCGACTGCTCCGGGCTCACCCAGGCCGCCTGGCGCTCCGCCGGGGTCTCCCTCCCCCGGACCACGTACACCCAGATCAACTCCGGGCAACGCATCCCGCGTTCCCAACTCGCCCCGGGCGACCTGGTGTTCTTCTACTCCGGGATCAGCCACGTCGGGCTGTACATCGGCAACGGGCAGATGATCCACGCGCCGCGCACCGGGTCGACGGTCCGGATCGCGCCGATCGACCAGATGCCCTTCGCCGGGGCGACACGCGTGGCATAGGCTCCCCCCGATTCCGATCCGGAGCGGGCGCCGTCGGGCGGCCGCGCCCGGGTCGGACCAGCACCGGGTCGGCCCGCCGTCGGGGGCGACCCGCCACCGACCAACCGGCCCGAGGACACCCACACATGCCCATGGACATCGATGTCCAGACCCATGCCCGCACCCTCGCCCTGCGCTCCCCCGACCACCTCCGGGTCGGCCCGTTCACCGTGCGGTACAACCCCGACTGGTCCATCAAGTACGCCAATTACGCCATACCCGACCAGGACGCCGAACCCACGCCCGGGGAACTCGACGCCCTGATCGCGGTGTTCCGCGAGCACGACCGGCTGCCGCGGCTGGAGTTCCTGCCCGGCTGGGCGCCCGCGGTCGAACCCGCGCTGCTCGCTGCCGGGTTCACCGTGGAGAACCGGGCCCCGATCATGGCCTGCGCCCCGGACGGGCTGCTGACGCCGAAGCCGGTGGCGGACCTCGTGATCGGCGAACCGGCCACCGACGCGGAGTTCGCCGCCGCCGCGCTCGTCCAGCACCACGGGTACGGCGGGACCGGCGAGCCCGAGGACGGCACGGAACGGTGGCTGCGCACGGCGGTCGGGGGCGGCGGGGTCGCGGCCCTCGCCACCGTCGGCGGCACGCCCGCGGGCGCGGGCGGCTGCTCGGTCCCCGTGGACGGCCTCACCGAACTGGCCGGGCTCGCCGTCGCCGACGCGTTCCGGCGCCGGGGCATCGGCGCCGCGCTCTCCGCCCACCTCACCGCGACCGCCTTCGAGCGCGGCTGCCGGGTGGTCTGGCTGGAGCCGGGCGACGCCGACGTCGAGCGGATCTACGCGGGCATCGGCTACCGCCGGATCGGCGAGAAGCTGAACATCTCGCTCGACCCGGCGGCCTGACGGGCCTTCCTGCCGGGGCTTGCGGCCCGGCGGCTCAGACCAGCCGTCGGGCCGTCGCCCACCGGGTCAGCTCGTGCCGGTTCGACAGCTGGAGCTTGCGCAGCACCGCCGAGACGTGCGACTCGACCGTCTTCACCGAGATGAACAGCTGCTTGGCGATCTCCTTGTACGCGTAGCCGCGGGCGATCAGCCGCAGCACCTCGCGCTCGCGCTGGGTCAGCCGGTCCAGGTCCTCGTCGACCGGCGGCGCGTCCGTGGAGGCGAAGGCGTCGAGGACGAAGCCGGCCAGCCGGGGCGAGAACACCGCGTCGCCCTCCTGGACCCGGAAGACCGAGTCGATCAGGTCGGTGCCGGTGATGGTCTTGGTGACGTAGCCGCGGGCGCCGCCCCGGATGACGCCGATGACGTCCTCGGCGGCGTCCGAGACGGACAGCGCCAGGAACCGCACCGGGTTCTCCGCCGCGCCCATCAGCGGGGCGCAGCGGCGCAGCACCTCGACGCCGCCGCCCCCGGGCAGGTGCACGTCGAGGAGGACGACCTCGGGGCGCGTCGCCGTGATGACGGTGACGGCCTGGTCGACGTCCGCGGCCTCGCCGACGACCTCGACGCCGGTCTCCTCGGTGCGGCCGATCTCGGCCTGGACGCCGGTGCGGAACATCCGATGGTCGTCGACGAGCACGACCCGTACCCGGCGCTCCGGGTCCCCGCCCGGTTCAGTGGTCCTGGTCATCGCTCGCCCTCTCCATCTCCAGCTCGACTTCCGTGCCCCCGTCGGGCACCGAACGCAGCCGTGCCGTGCCGCCGTTGCGCTGCATCCGGCCGATGATCGATTCTCGTACGCCCATTCTGTCCCCCGGTACGGAGTCCAGGTCGAACCCCGGCCCCCGGTCGCGCACCGACACGAAGACCGTACGGCCCTCGACCTCCGCGTACACCTGCACGGCGCCGCCCTCGCCACCGTACTTGGCGGCGTTGACCATCGCCTCGCGCGCGGCCTGCATCTGTGCGCCCAGCTTCTCGTCCAGCGGGCAGTCGCCGACGACGACCACCTCCAGCGGGACGCCGTGCTTGTCCTCGACCTCGGCGGCGGCGCGCTTGACGGCCTCGGCGAGGGTCTCGGGTTCGTCGTCCTCGTCCTTGCCCGTGCCCTCGGGGTTGTACAGCCAGTTGCGCAGTTCGCGTTCCTGGGCGCGGGCGAGCCTGCGGACCTCACCGGCGTCCTCCGCGTTGCGCTGGATCAGGGTGAGGGTGTGCAGCACCGAGTCGTGGACGTGGGCGGCCACCTCGGCGCGTTCCTGGGCCCTGATGCGCATGGTGCGCTCCTCGGACAGGTCCTGGGTCATGCGCACGAGGTAGGGGCCGGCCAGCAGCGCGATGCCGGTGAGCACGGCGATCGCGGCGGTCAGCACGTTGCCGAGCTGGGCGGCGGAGCCGCGCACCACCATGAAGACGGCCAGTCCGAGGCCGACCAGGGCGACCCCGGCGAAGCCCCGGGCCAGGTGCAGGACCCGGCGGCGGCTGCCGACCTCCATCCAGCGGGCGCGCCGGGCGTTGTCGGCCTGCCGCCACACCAGTACGGACCCGGCGCCGATCAGCAGCGTCGGCCAGATGTAGCGGTTGGCCTTGCTGCCCATGTCGACGTTGCCGACGAAGATCATGGCGCCGATGAACAGCGCGATCAGGGCGAAGACCTGGCCCTTGTCGGGTTTGCGGAGCCGACGGGTGCCGTCCGGGGCGGTCTCGAAGAGCGAGCGCGGCGGCTCGACGCCGCCGACGCCGAGCGGGACGACGATCCAGAACACGGCGTAGAGCAGCGCGCCGAGGCCGTCCGCGAAGAACAGGCCGAGGAAGACGAACCGCACCCAGACGACCGGCAGCCCTATGTGCCCGGCGAGGCCGCGCGCGACACCGCCGAGCATCCGTCCGTCCGCGCTGCGGTACAACCGCCGCAGCGGCGGCTCGTCCGGGTCGGCGGTGCGGGAGCCCGGGGCTCGGGTCGTGGCGGCTGGCATGCACCGATCGTCACATGCCCGCGCGGGTGATGGCATCAGGGTCGGTCCCCCACTCGACCCTGAGAGCCCCGCGCCGGGGAGCGGCGGGAAGCCTCGGGTTCCGGTTCCGGTTCCGGCCGGGCCGGGGCCCGGGGTGCCGGACTGCCGGGTCCCCGGGGCCTTCGAGGTCCCGGGTCCCCCGAGGGGCTCGGGGCCAATATCAGGGATCGGCCAGGGTCGGGGCGGGTCCCGGACCGGCGTCCGGCCCGTCACCATGGAGCCATGACCGTTCCCCAGGACACCGCCCCCGGTGTCGCCCAGCCCCCCGAACCGGCGCCGCAACTGCGCCGCAGCCCTCGGCACAAGGTCGTGGCCGGGGTGTGCGGCGGACTCGGCCGCTACTGCGACGTCGATCCGGTCATCTTCCGGATCGTGCTCGGCGTGCTGTCGGTGACCGGCGGCATCGGGCTGATCTTCTACGGCTTCGCCTGGCTGCTGATCCCCGCGGACGGCGAGGAGGAGAACGAGGCGCGGCGGCTGCTGTCCGGCCGGGTGGACGGCGCGTCGCTGATCGCGGTGCTCCTCGCGCTGATCGGCTGCGGGCTGTTCCTCTCCATGCTGAACAACGGCGGAACGCTGGCGTTCTCCGCGATGCTCTCGCTCGCGGTCGTGGGCTTCGCCGTGTGGACGCAGCAGCGCAGGACGGTGGCGCCCGCGGACCCGCTGCACCCGGCGGCGCAGGCGGTGGCCGACGCGCCCCCCGAGGTGAAGGCGCCGCCGTCGCCGGGCAGCCCGTCGTGGTGGCGCGACCCGATCGTCAAGGACGGCACGACGGGGCCGGTGGGCCCGGGCTATCTGTGGGGCCCGGACGACGCGCTGCCCTCGGACCGGCCGGACGGACAGGGCGCACCGGGCAAGCCGTGCCGGTCGGCCCGTCCCGCGTGGGGGAACCCGGACAATCCGTTCCAGGTGCCCCGGCGGACGCCCGGCACCCGGGGGCCGGCCCCGATCGGCGGTCTCGTGTTCCTGTTCGCGCTGATCGCGGGCGGTCTGGGCACGAGGCTGAGCTGGGACTCGCAGCCGCTCGGCACGAGTCTGCAGTTCGGCCTGGCCGCCGCGCTCGCGGTGTTCGGACTCGGCATGCTGGTCAGCTCGTTCCTCGGCCGGACCGGGTTCGGCACGGTCATGCTGGCGGTGATCACGGCCGTGCTGCTGGCGGGCGCCTCCGCGCTGCCCAAGGAGATCTCCACGCAGTGGGTGCGCGAGGGCTGGCGCCCGGCCTCGGCGGCCGCCGTCCGGTCCGACTACCACCTGGGCACCGGGGTGGCCCGGCTGGACCTCACCGGGATCACGGTCCCCCGGGGCGACACCGTCACCACGAAGGTGGACGTCGGGGCCGGCCGCGTGGTCGTCGTCGTACCGAAGGAGGTGACGGTGGAGGTGGCCGCGCGGGCGTCCCTCGGGGACATCACGCTGCCGGGCGGCCGCCCCGCCGACACCCCGGCCGAACAGCCGGTCGACGTGGACATCAGGCCGTCGCGGAACGAGCACCGGACGCTGCCCCCGGCCCCGGGCAGCAAGCCGGCCGGCACGGTCGAGCTCACTCTCGAAGTCGGCATCGGACAGGTGGAGGTCACCCGTGCTGCGTCATGAGTTCCGTCCGGGACGTGCGGTGACGGGCGTGGTCGTGCTCGCCCTGGCCGCGGGGTACGCGGCGGATGCCGCGGGCTCCTGGAACGCCTCCTGGACCTTCTTCTTCCCGCTGTTCTTCGGCGGCCTCTGGCTGGCCGCCACCGTGACCTGGGTGAACTACATGATCCGCCGCCGCCGCGACGCGAGGAGGGCGTCCGCCGAGAACGTGGGGGCCCCGGCCGGCACGAGCAGCGGCCGGGCCGTGGAATAGGCAATGGGTACGAGAGGGCCGGGAGGGGCCCCGGCCCTCTTCAGTCTTCCCCGGTCACTCTCGCGTGGTCGATCACCTGCCACCGGAACATGGTGTGCTCCGGGTTCCTGCCGGTGTGGGCAAGGGCCCAGTCCTGGGCTGCTTCCTGATCGAAATGCGGACCGCTGCCGGCATCGCAACCAGGCGTCGAGCAGAAGAGTTCAAACAGCCGGCCGCTCTCCTCGACGTGCCGGATGGTGTGCTTCACAAATCTGATGATGGAACGGGTCACTGCTGGCCCCTGTGGGGAGGGCTCCGGATTTCGCGAGAAGTCTCGTAGGCCAGTTGCATATCTCCTCGGCCGAGTGCGGCTTTGCGTTCCCGGGCCAGTGCCATGCACGCCTTGCAGCCGCTGACCGGCACGCCTTCCAGGAGCCAGGGGTCCAGGGGGAGATCGATGGGGGGAGTCGAGTACCGGGTGGGTTCGGTCATGGGTTCTACCTTTCCGACTTCGTCGGAACCCAATGTCCCATCGTTTCTGGGAAGTCTCGATCAATATTCGCGTTGTCGGGTAAATACCTCTGACCAGCCGGACAGGAGTTCCCGGCACTCATCCCCGAACTTGGCGTAGGTCGAGTACCGATCAAAGTCCTCGCGGTAAGCATTCACGTCACGGTGGTCTCTGAGGATCAAGGCCCCGGTACCTGTCTCCACCGTGGCTAGTCGCCGGTCGTAGACCGTGAAGGTGTTCAGCGGCATTTCCGGGATGTGACCTCTCATCGGAATCACACCGATTCGTACGTTCGGAATCCTGGAGACAGAGGCCAGCCAATCGAGCTGCATAGCCATGCCGACTGGGGGTAGGAAAGGCCACCTAACGGCCTGCTCTGTGAGGATGAACGTAAACAACTTGGATTCGTCATGCAGAACGCTTTGGCGTTCTACCTTCCTGGCCACTGTCTTGGACTGGTCGCCGGGAACATCAGCAATGCTGGCACGAACGTATTCAGGTGTGGCAAGCAATCCTGTGATCGCTGAGAGCATGAAATACCGGAACTCAGTGGAGGACGATTCGAGCCGTGCTAGCTCGTTCTGTTTCTTGTCCAGACCCCTGCGACGGGATGACCAGTGATCTTGCCACTCAGTGTTTGCGGTACGAGCAAGGGACAGGAGTTCTTCGACCTCTGGCCCCTCGGCGCCGAGTGCTTCCAATATTAATTCAACGTCGACTAGAGCGGGGGTTAGCTTCCCGCTCTCGATATTGCTGATCTTGGTTTGAGACATGGTGCAGCGGCGGGCGAGCCAGGTTTGAGTTTTCCCAGCCCGCTTCCGCAGCGTGCGCATTGCTTCCGCTAGGTCTGACCTGGACTGACCTAGCCGTTCGGGTTCAAAGGTCAAGGCCCTTCACGTACTCCTCGAAGGGGACTGACTCAGCTACCGCGATTCGCTGATATTCGATGAACGGGGTCACATCACCCTCGAATAGCTCACGGCTGATCTGTCTACCATCCGGCTGGTAGTTCATCAGGACCACTTCGGCTTGATCGAACATCCAGAAATCCTGAACTCCAGCGAGCGGGTTTTCCCGGTCGGTCACATCAAGAATGCGAATCTGTTCACCGACCAGCGCGTGAGGGGCGTAGTACTGGCTGAACTCAAACCGCAGATACTCGGTCAGCGGGCGAGTCACGACGTGCACGCGCCCCTGTGGGCGCCCCTCGGCTGCCTGTCGACGTAGGCGGTCGGTGTACTCGTTCGAGACCGTCTGAGGGTCGATACGGGCCCCTGAGCGGAACCCTTCCAACTCCTCGGCCTCCTGGGGCATGAGGTACTGCGGCAGCGTCTCCAGTCGCCAGGCTTCATGCTTGAACTCCCGGAACTTTGCTGCCCAGTTGTCACCATCCAAGAGCACGGATTGCCTCCTTCAGGACCTCTTCGGGGATCTCAACGAGCCCTTCCCCCTCGGGCGGCCGGAAGGCCGTGGACACGTCCCCCTGGACGACGAACGAGCCTGACGCGGTGCGGTAGACGTTCGGGCAGTCGTCCTTGCCACACGTGCCGTTGCCGTTCCCGGTCAGTCGCTGTAGCTCCTCGCGTGCCACTTGAACTCCCCTTCGGTTGGCCCCTGTTGGGGCGTCTGGCACGACGGTACGAGGGGGCCGTGAGCAGCGTCTATGCGACCGCGCCAATATTCGCGTTGTCGGGTAAAGCTCCGTCCCTGGGGTGAGCCCGCCCCTCTCGGGTCCTGATGCCGGCCCGACGCCGGGCTAACGGAAACTTCCCCGCCTGCGTCCCCTGAGCAGGGCATCCGCCGAGAACGTGGGGGCCCCGGCCAGGAGCAGTGGCAGCCAGGCCATGAGATAGGCCAGGTCGTTGCCCAGGTAGTACGGCTCGACCTGCCAGCTGACGGTCAGCCACAGGCTCAGCGAGATCAGTGCCCCGCCGAGCGCGGCGATCCGGGTCCACAGGCCGAGGAGGGTGCCGAGGCCGACGAGGAGTTCGCCGACAGCGATGGCGTAGCCGAAACCGCCGGGGCTCTTCAGCGCGAGGTCGACCAGGGCCGGGATCGCGGACGAGTCGCGCACCGCGTGCAGGGTCTCGCCGAGGGAGCCCGGGCCGCTCGCGTGGAAGAACGCGCTGTCCGTCAGCTTGTCGAGCCCGGCGTAGACGAAGGTGACGCCGAGGAAGATCCGCAGCGGCAGCAGGGCGTGGCGCCGCGCCAGTTCCCCGATCCCGTGCGATCCGTTCAATCCGTTCGGGCCGCCCGTACCCCGTACGTACAAGCCGTGATCCCGCATGTGTGGCCACCTCGCCTCTCGTCGTCCCCGCCATCAGACGATACGTACGCGGCGCGCACGCCGGTCACCCGGTGGGGGCCTCCGACCGGCGGCCGGGTGGCGGAGGGCGGGGGCGGGGTCAGTCCGTCACGTCGATCTCGACCCGGTTCGTCTCCACCCCGGCGGCGGTCACGACCTGCACCTCCACCACCCCCGGTTCGACCTCGACGGGCACCGGCACGGTGAGGACGCCGTCCGTCGGGTTGGCGAAGCCGCCGGTGACCGGGATCAGCGGTACGTGCACGTGGACCCGCCCTATCCGGACGACCAGCCGGGCCAGCCGGTCCGGCGTCCCGGCACCCGGCGGCACGAAGCCCGCGCCGCGGATCTCGATGTCGTCGCCGGTGCGCACCGATGCGTCCAGGTCCCCGGCCTCGCGGGCCCGTACCACCGAGAGGATCACCGGACGGCCGCCCTCCGCGTACTTCCCGGCGAAGTACGCGAGCGCCGAGACGGTGACCAGCAGCGCCAGCCCCCAGGGCAGGTCGGGCAGCTGCTCGGGCCTGCGGGCCAGCCGAACCGCGGCGAACAGCACGGCGACGGTGCTCACCAGCACGTACTGAACGTCCGTGAAGCTGCCCCGTCCGGAGTCGTCGGTGAGCAGGTCGGCGGCGCGCGGCCGGACGGCCCGCAGCTTCTGGAGCCGGCCGGCCAGGGTCCGTACGGTCACCACCCGGCGCACGACCACGGCGACGGCGCACACCAGCGCCAGTACCGTCACCACCCCGGCGCCCCTGGCCAGGTCGAGCCCCTCGATCAGTTCGTCCCGCTCGGCGTGGTCGGAGGCGCCCGCCAGCTGGAGCGCCAGCACGAGCACGGAGAAGACCGCGAGCAGCACCCAGGAGGCGGCGACCGCCCGGGAGGTGGAGAGCCGGTTGTCCTCGCCGATCACGGGGGCGAGGAGGCCGCCGCGGGCGCGGTGGACGTGGGCGGCGCCGGTGAGCAGCCCGGCGGTGACGAGTCCGGCGATCAGTCCCGCCGTACGGGCGTTGGTCCAGCCCGCGCCGACGGCGGTGACGGCCTCGCCGACGACCAGCAGGACGACGCCGCCCCACACCGCGATCAGGGTGCGCCGCCACACCCGGTACAGCCAGGCTTCGCCCGCCTCCCGGCCCCGTTCGGCGACGGTCCTGGCGGACTGGGTCAGCTCGTCGGAGACCCACTGGCGGGTCGCGGACGCGGAGTGGGCGACCCCGGACGGCAGTCCCTGGCCCGCGGCGAACTCGTCCCGTCTGGCCAGGAAGGCGGCCACCGCACGCCGATGTCCCTCGCGCGCCCCGTGCGGGCAGCCACCGCACGTGCAGCCGCCCGTGTGCGTGCTGCCCGCACTCGCCTCGTCCAACGCCACGGAGAACGCCGCCCTTTCCCACTCCGGTCGATTCAACTCGACTGTTATTGCTGCGAATTGTGCCGCACGGAGGGGCGTCGGGCCGCATCGGGGCGGACCGTCGGCGCGTATCGTCAGAATGTGCGACTGATCCGGCGCCACAGGGGCTGGTAGTTGATCCATGCCACCAGGTCGCTGCCCAGCTGCTCCCGGGTGGCGACCGCGTCCCGGTGTTCGATCAGCACCGGCTTCCCGGCCGCCCGCGCGGCCAGTTGCACCTGGCACGAGCGGTCCAGCGCGATGAACCACCACGCGGCCGCGTCCACCGAGTCGCCCACGGTCAGCAGCCCGTGGTTGCGCAGCACGATCGCCTTGTGGTCGCCGAGCGCGGCGGCGATCCGGCGCCCCTCGTCCTCGTCGACGACGACCCCGGTGTAGGCGTCGTACAGGACGTGGTCCTCGTAGAAGGCGCAGGATTCCTGGGTGATCGGTTCGACGAGTTCACCGAGCGCGGCCAGGGCCCGCCCGTGCACGGAGTGGGTGTGGGCGACGGCGACGACGTCCGGCCGGGCCCGGTGCACCTGGGCGTGCACGGCGAACGCGGCCTGGTTGACGTGGTGGCGCCCCTCGACGACCTGCCCGTCGCCGTTGACCATGATCAGTTCGTCCGGCGCGAGCCCCTCGAAGGGAACCCCGAAGGGGTTCACCCAGAAGCAGTCGGCGTACTCCGGGTCCCGCGCGGTGATGTGCCCGGACACGCCGTCCTCGTACCCGTACTCCCCGAACAGCCGCAATGCCCCGGCCAGCCGTTCCTTGCGGTGCGCGCGCTCGTCGGCCGCGGACGCGTGGACGGGCGGCATCGCGAAGTGGAGCCGGTCCACGGGTATGGGCGCGGGGGCGGGGGCGGACGTGGGCTCGGACATGGCGGCTCCTCGGAGGTCCCGGGCGTACGGCCTCGGAAGTTACCGCCGGTCGCCGCAAGTGACCAGGGGTGCGGAGGGCCCGCCCCGCCGGCGGTGCCTGTCGCCGCCGGTCGATCGCGGGTACAGGCGGGCGGCGGAACGCGCCGATGCCGCCGCCCGGACGGAGGGGCGACGGCATCGGCGTTGGCCTGCGGGAGGGATTACTCCCACTCGATGGTGCCCGGCGGCTTGCTCGTCACGTCGAGCACGACGCGGTTGACGTCGGCGACCTCGTTGGTGATGCGGGTGGAGATCCTGGCGAGCGTCTCGTAGGGCAGGCGCGACCAGTCGGCCGTCATGGCGTCCTCGGAGGAGACCGGGCGCAGGACGATCGGGTGACCGTAGGTGCGGCCGTCGCCCTGGACGCCGACCGAGCGGACGTCGGCGAGCAGGACCACCGGGCACTGCCAGATGTCGCGGTCCAGGCCGGCCGCGGTCAGCTCCTCGCGGGCGATGGCGTCGGCCTCGCGGAGCAGGTCGAGCCGCTCCTCGGTGACCTCGCCGACGATGCGGATGCCCAGGCCGGGGCCGGGGAACGGCTGGCGCTGGACGATCTCGTCCGGCAGGCCGAGCTCCTGGCCGACCATCCGGACCTCGTCCTTGAACAGCTGGCGCAGCGGCTCGACGAGCTGGAACTCGATGTCGTCGGGAAGACCGCCGACGTTGTGGTGCGACTTGATGTTGGCGGTGCCGGTGCCGCCGCCGGACTCGACGATGTCCGGGTAGAGCGTGCCCTGCACGAGGAACGCGACCTCGGGGCCGTCCTCCTGGAGGATCTCCAGCTGGGCCTGCTCGAAGACGCGGATGAACTCGCGGCCGATGATCTTGCGCTTGGTCTCCGGGTCGGAGACCCCGGCGAGGGCCTTCAGGAAGCGCTCGCCGGCGTCGACGACCTTCAGGTTGGCGCCGGTGGCGGCCACGAAGTCCTTCTCGACCTGCTCGGTCTCGCCCTTGCGCATCAGGCCGTGGTCGACGTAGACGCAGGTCAGCTGGGAACCGATCGCCTTCTGGACCAGGGCGGCGGCCACGGCGGAGTCGACGCCGCCGGACAGGCCGCAGATCGCGCGCTTGTCGCCGACCTGGGCGCGGATCGCCTCGACCTGCTCCTCGATCACGTTGCCCGTGGTCCAGTTCGGCTCGATGCCGGCGCCGCGGTAGAGGAAGTGCTCCAGGACCTGCTGGCCGTGCGTGGAGTGCAGGACCTCGGGGTGGTACTGGACGCCGTAGAGCTTCTTCTCGTCGTTCTCGAAGGCGGCGACCGGCACGACGTCGGTGGACGCGGTGACGGTGAAGCCCTCGGGGGCGGCGGAGCAGGCGTCGCCGTGCGACATCCAGACCGACTGCTCGGTGGGGGTGCCCTCGAAGAGCGTGGAGCCGGCCTTGCTGACCGTGAGCGGCGTGCGGCCGTACTCGCGGGCACCGTTGTCGTCGACCGTGCCGCCGAGCGTGGTGGCCATCAGCTGGAAGCCGTAGCACATGCCGAAGACCGGCACCCCGGCCTCGAACAGCGCGCGGTCGAGGGAGGGCGCGCCCTCCGCGTACACCGAGGAGGGGCCGCCGGACAGGATGATCGCCCGGGGGTTCTTGGCCAGCATCTCGGCCACCGGCATGGTGGACGGGACGATCTCGCTGTAGACCCGGGCCTCACGGACGCGTCGGGCGATGAGCTGGGCGTACTGAGCGCCGAAGTCGACGACCAGGACCACGTCGGTGGTGCTGTCGGCGGCGGCGGGGGGTGCTGCTGGCACGGGGCGGCCTTCCGGCGGTGGAAAAAGGGGTCGGTTCTGTCGATTCTACCGGGGTCACCGAGCCACCCGGCGTCATGCTCAGGTCATGCCCGCGGGGCCGGCGGGCGCTCCGGGCCCGGCGGGGAACGGTGGGCCCGGGGCGGCGGGCGTCTCGCCATCCGGGCCCGTGTTGGTCCGTCCGCGCGGGCGGGGCCATACTGAAGCCATGCGTCAGCACACGACCTTCGTCTTTACCTATGGCATCCGGCCCGCCGGCTGCCATGGTCGTGCTGCTTGATCAACTGACGAGCAACGTTCCAGGCGCCCCGGGCCGAAAGGCCCGGGGCGCCTCGGCGTTCACGGACCGGTCGGCTCGGGGACCACATCCACGAGGAGTCACCACCATGACCAGCACCGCTCCCACCAGCACCGCTCCCACCAGCACCGCTCCCGCCCGGACCCCGGGCCCGGCCGCGGCCGGGGCGTCGGCCGCCGAACGGACGGGCGCGCACACCGACGAGGCCGCCGCACTGATCGCCGACGCGCGCGCCCGCATCGACTCCCTCGACGACCGGATCATCGGGCTCGTCCAGGAACGGATGGCCGTCTCGGCGGTCATCCAGGAGGCCCGGATCACCTCCGGCGGCCGGCGCATCAGCCTCTCCCGCGAGATGGAGATCCTCGGCCAGTACCGGGACGCCCTCGGCAAGCCCGGCACCTCGCTCGCCATGACCCTGCTGGAGCTGTGCCGCGGCCGGGCCTGACGCCCGCCGTCCCTCGGCCGGGGCGTCCGCCGCCGGGCCGCCTTCGGCCCTGTCCCCGGGCCCGTCGCGGCAGCCCGCGGGCCCGGGGTACTCCGGCGTATCCCAGTTCGGGCCGACTCTCACCCGTACGGCGCGTGACCGGGTTCGCGGCGGCTTCGTTGGTCCCGATGTCCGTGCCAGCCAGGGGCGGCTCCGGAAGAAGAGCAACCACGCGTGGCTCCGCTGGAGCGTGTGGCGTGCCGCAGGCACGCCGTGGGACCACGCACCAGCGTGTGTGACCGGTCGGCAGGGGACAGCAGTCCGGTCACTCCAGGAGTGGTCGGCTCCGGGGACGCCCGGGGCCGGCCGCTTCCATCACGAGGTCCGTGATCCGAACGGGCCGGGACGAGGCCGGGCCCCGCGCGGAGCCCGGCCCGTCCGTTCCGGCGCCCGGGCCGCGTACCGGCGCCGACGCGCGAGAGGCCCCGGGGCGGGCCGTCGGGGCAATTGGGGACACATGGCCGTGATTGGGTTCACATAAAGGTTCTGTGAGTGCCCGGACAACCATTGCGGTGGATCACGGGTCAACCATGCGAAACCCCGGGCCCGCCCCGTGCCCCGGCACGGCGGGCCCGCCCGCACCCGTACCGCTCACGGCGGTACGCCCCACCACCGAGGTCACCATGAAGCTTCGCCGCGCCATGGCGTTCGCCGCCGCCACGGCAGTCATCGCCCCCGCCGCGGTCCTGGCCGCCCCGGTCGCGTTCGCCGTGACCACGGACGGGACCACCACCACCGAGACCACCGCCTCCCCCTCGCCGAGCGGCTCCGATGCCACGGAGACCGACGGGCAGCCGTCCCCCGGGACGTCGAGCTCCGCCCCCGCCGGGGAGACCGGCGAGGAGCCCGGCGGGTCCGGCGAGGGCGAGGGCACGGGCGAGGGCGAGGTGACCGGACCCGGCGAGGACACCGACCCGGCCCCGGGCGAGAAGCCCGGTGCGACCCCGAGCGGCTCGGCGAGCGCCTCGGCCTCCGCCTCCCCGTCGCCCTCGGAGTCCGAGGACCCGGCGGAGCCGGCCGAGTGCGCCACGTCCGACCTGGACACCTCCATCAACGGCCTGCCCGGGAAGATCGCCCGGGGCAGCGGCTGGCACAAGTTCAAGATGAACGTCTACAACTCCTCGAAGTCCGCCGTGCGGAACGTCGACTACTTCGCGGGCGCCGCCTCCGACGAGGACGGCAACGACCTCTTCCGCTCGAAGCAGGTCCGCCTCCAGGCCCTCGACCCGGAGACCGGCACGTGGGAGGAGCTCAGCGAGGACGGCCGCGCGGTCGGCTACGTCGGCCAGTCCGACGAGGTCCCCGCGGGCTACGAGGTGGACATCCCGCTGCGCATCAACGTGCGGTCGAGCGCCCCGGTCGGCTCCGGCTTCACCCTCGGCGCCGGTCTGTACGTGGGCGACAAGGACTGCCGGGGCGTCACCGACGTGGCGTACAAGTTCAAGATCGTGGAGGCGGGCGGAAGCGGTTCCACGCCGCAGACCGGCGGCCGTGCCCCGGTCCCGTCCACGAAGCCGGCGGACAACCGGACGGGCCGGGTGACCGGCAGCCTCGCGGAGACCGGTTCGTCCTCCGCCCTGCCGGTGTTCGCCACCGCGGGCGGGGCGGCCGTGGTGCTCGGCGCGGGCGCGATGTTCGTCGTGCGGCGCCGCAGGAACGGTGCCGCCGGCGCCTGACGCGTCCGGACCATCGGGAGTACGGAGGGGCCGCGCCCGGAGGGGGCGCGGCCCCTCCGGGCGTTACGGCTGCTGCTTCTTCGGCGGAACGGCCGGCATGCCGAGGAACGGCAGCCGCAGCGCGCCGAACGCCTCCTTCGGCACGGCCGGCGCGCACGGCTCGACCGCGGCCAGCCGCCGGTACGCCTCGCCCTGCGCCGGGCGCGGGTCCGCCTCGCCCTTGTTGGGCCAGAAGGACATCGCGCGCTCGGCCTGGGCGGTGATGGTGAGCGACGGGTTGACGCCGAGGTTCGCGGAGACCGCCGCACCGTCGACCACCGAGATGCCGGGGTGGCCGTGGAGCCGGTGGTACGGGTCGATCACCCCGTCCTCGGCGGTGGCGCCGATGGGGCAGCCGCCGAGGAAGTGCGCGGTGAGCGGGGTGCCCATCAGCTCGC
Source organism: Streptomyces sp. NPDC002669 (assembly GCF_042889165.1). Lineage (NCBI taxonomy): Bacteria > Bacillati > Actinomycetota > Actinomycetes > Kitasatosporales > Streptomycetaceae > Streptomyces > Streptomyces sp. NPDC002669. The sequence continues at coordinate 159,745 of NZ_JBIAQQ010000015.1, forward strand.
CCACGTTCGACCCCGCGAACCCGTTGATCTCCTCGGCGAGGAGCGAGGCGCCCCGGGTCGCCGCCTCGATCTGCGTCGGGTTGGGCGCGCCGTGCCCCTGGCGGGCGGTGAGCAGGCCCTTTCCGATGCCGCCGGGCTTGCGGTACGTCGTCAGGGAGTTGTCGAGCGACTGCATGACGAGCCCGATGATGGTCCGTTCCGACCAGCGGCGGTTGGAGAGCGACCGCAGGGCGAGCGTCGGGTGCTTGGCCAGTTCGAACAGCCACCTGCGCACCCGGTGCGCGCCGTACGGCACCTGGAGGACGGTCAGCGCGCCCATCGAGTTGGAGCCCTTGCCGTACCGGACCGGCTCGATGTGGGTGTTCTCGTCCGGGTGGATCGAGGAGGTGATGGCGACGCCCCGGGTGAAGTCGACCCGCGCGGCCCCGTGCTTCTTGCGGTAGCGGCGGTCGGTGGTCTGCGAGCCGACCAGGCCCTCGGAGTTGGTACGGGTCAGCTCGCCGAGCCGGGGGGAGATCCGGGGCAGCAGCCCGGTGTCCTTCATCCGGTGCAGCAGCGTCTGGGTGCCGTACGTGCCCGCGGCGACGACCACCTTGCGGGCGGTGAACGTACGGCCCTTGCCCTTCTTCCGGTTGTCGGTGGGGAGGGTCTTGACCGCGTAACCGCCCCGGGAGTCCTCGACGACCGCGACGACCGAGGTCATCGGGTGGACGACCGCGCCCGCTTCCTGGGCGAGGTGGAGGTAGTTCTCGTTGAGGGTGTTCTTCGCGCCGTGCCGGCAGCCGGTCATGCACTCGCCGCACTCGGTGCACGCCTTGCGGGAGGGACCCGCCCCGCCGAAGAACGGGTCGGCGACCTCGCCGCCCGGCCGGGCCCGCGCGGTGCCGTCGCCGTCCTCGCCGTCCCCGAAGAAGACGCCCACCGGCGCCATGTGGAACGTGTCGCCGATGCCCATGGCCTGCGCGGTCGCCTTCAGGTGGACGTCCGAGGGGGTCATGGTCGGGTTGAGCCGGACCCCCAGCATCCGTTTGGCCTGGTCGTAGTACGGGGCGAGCTCCTCGCGCCAGTCGGTGATGTCCTTCCACTGCGGGTCGTCGAAGAACGGCGCGAGCGGCTCGTACAGGGTGTTGGCGTAGTTCAGCGAACCGCCGCCGACGCCGGCGCCGGCCAGCACCATGACGTTGCCCAGCAGGTGGATGCGCTGGATGCCGTACAGGCCGAGCGCCGGGGCCCACAGGAAGTTCTTCAGGTCCCAGGAGTTCCTGGGGAGTTCGGAGCGGGTGAAGCGGCGGCCCGCCTCCAGCACCCCGACCCGGTACCCCTTCTCGGTCAGCCGCAGGGCCGAGACCGCGCCGCCGAAGCCCGAACCGACGACGATCACGTCGTAGTCGTAGGCGTCGTCGTCGGCCGTTTCCCGGTCGGCGGGCCGATTCTGGGCAGGGCTGTCCTGGGACATGGCTCTCCTCGGTGCGAAACGGGCGGAAGGCGCTCCGGCACCACCGGTGTCGGCGCGGGCGGAACGGGGTCAGCGCAGACGGAACGCCTTCATCGCCTTGAGGCCGGCGCTCATGAACGCGGCGTACTTCTCGTCGTCCATGCCGAAGGACGGGGCGAGCGGCATCAGGCGCTGCTGGGCGACGGTCTGCGCCTCGGTGTACTTGAGGATGCCCTCGGAGCCGTGCCGGCGGCCGAGCCCGGAGTCCTTCATGCCGCCCATCGGGGACTGCACGCTGCCGTACGCGGGGGCGTAGCCCTCGTTGATGTTGACCGTGCCGGTGCGCAGCCGGGCGGCGACCTGGTGGCCGCGCCGGGAGTCCTTCGTCCAGACGCTGGAGTTCAGGCCGTACGGGGTGGCGTTGGCCAGCGCGACGACCTCGTCCTCGTCGGTGAAGCGGTAGACGGAGACGACCGGGCCGAAGGTCTCCTCGGTGCAGACGGCCATCGGCGCCTCGACGCCGTCGAGGATGGTCGGCTCGTAGAACAGCGGGCCGATGTCGGGGCGGGCGACCCCGCCCGCGACGAGCCTGGCGCCCTTCTCCACGGCCTCCGCGACGTGCCGGCTGACGGTCTCCAGCTGGCGTTCGCCGACCAGGGAGCCCATGTCGGCGCCGTAGGCGAGGGAGCTGCCGAGCCGCATGGCCTTGGTGCGGGCGGCGAAGCGGGCCACGAAGTCGTCGGCGATCGACTCGTGGACGTACAGCCGCTCGATGGAGATGCAGAGCTGTCCGGCGGAGGAGAAGCAGGCGCGGACGGCGCCCGCGGCGGCCTTCTCCACGTCGGCGTCCTTCAGGACCAGCATGGCGTTCTTGCCGCCGAGCTCCAGCGAGACGCCGACCAGCCGGGCCGCGGCGCCCTGTGCGACCTCGCGGCCGGTGCGGGTGGAGCCGGTGAACGAGACGTAGTCGGCGTGCTTGACGACCTCGGGGCCGACGACGGGGCCCTCGCCGAGGACGACCTGGAAGACCTCGGCGGGCAGTCCGGCCTCGATCAGCAGGTCACGGGCCCATAGCGCGGTCAGCGCGGTCTCCGTGTCGGGCTTCATCACGACGGCGTTGCCGGAGACGAACGCGGGCAGCGCGTCGCCGACGGACAGCTCCAGCGGGTAGTTCCACGGCGCGATCTGGCCGACGACGCCGCGCGGCTGGCGCAGCTCGGTGACCTTGGTGAGGGTCGGCACGACGCCGGTGTGCCGCTTCGGCTTCAGGTACGCGGCGGCCCTGCGCCCGTAGTGGCGGGCCGCGACGGCGACGGCCTGCACCTCCTCGTGGGCGTGCAGCCGGGCCTTGCCGGTCTCCAGCTGGATCAGGTCGAGCACCTCGGCCTGGCGGCTGAGCACCAGGTCGTGGAAGCGGAGCAGCACGGCGGCGCGGGCGCGCACGGGGGTCGCGGCCCAGGCGGGCTGGGCGGCGCGGGCCCGCTCGAAGGCGGTCGCCACGTCCTCGGGGGTGGACTCCGGCAGGTCGGCCAGCTTCTCCCCGGTGAAGGGGGTGTGGTTGGCCGTGCGGCCCGAGCCGACCACGCCCCGGGTGAGCTGGGCGATCACTTCGGGTGTCACCACATCGGCGGCGGTGCGCACCCCGGCGGGGGCGGCGGCCACGGGGTTGGTGCCGAGCTGGGCCGCGGAAGTGGACGTGGAGGCCTGCGAGTCCGTCATGAGGGCGAGAGTACGTCCACCCGCACACTTTGGGTACCCGTGGGTAACGGGTTTTCACAGTCCTCACAAACAAGCCAGTGATCACTGGCAACGAAGCCCCTGATCAGGGGCCTTCCGCCCCGGCGACTCGGCATGACGTCACCGGAGCCGTCCGGTCCGGCCGCACCGGGACCACCCGGCGCGACGTGGCCGGAACCATCCCCTCCGGACCGGCCCGCCTCCGCCGGGCCGCGTCTCCGGTCCGGTCCCGTCCAAGCCGCCTCCGGCCCGGTCCCGTCGGAGCCGTCCGGCTCAGTCGGCGGATTCGCCCGGCGCCCGCCAGCTGCGCAGCATCGTGTCGAACTGCGCCCGGGTCGTCTCCCAGTCCTCCTCCGGGCCCGTCATGTACAGCGCGTACTCGGGTCCGCCCGTCTCCCCGAAGTACATCTGGTCGATCGCGTGCCGGGGCCCCGGGTGCTGCTTGGTCTCGGTCCAGGTGAACTCCCAGAGCGATCCCGGCCGGTCCCGGTACGTGTTGGAGTGCAGGGTCTGGCGCTGGTAGCCGGGAAGCCGCCGGGAGAGCTGCGCCTCCAGGCTCAGCATGTGCATGTACGGGTTCTCGAAGTCGGGCTCCGGGTCGATGCTGATCCGGATGTAGTGCACACCGCCGTCCGGGGTGTAGTCGATCTGGTTGCCGTCCATCCGGCGTTCCCAGCCGTCGGGCACGGTCAGGCTGAAGCCCTCGGGGTCCTCCACCCGGTGCCAGCCGTCGGGCACGTCCTTCACCTCGTCGGTGGGCTTCGGCGAGGACGGGGCGTCGGGATCGGTCGCGGACTTGCCGGTGTCGGGATCGGTCGCGGGCTTGCCGGCATCGGCGCCCTTGGTCCCCTCGGGCTGCTCGATGGACTTCTCCGTGCGGTCCCCGTACTTCATCGCGGCGAGCCCCGCGCCGCCGCCGACCAGCGCCGCGATCGCGACGACCAGGACCGCGGTGCGCCAGCGTCCGCGGCTGCGGCGGGTCACCGGGTCCGGGGCGGGCGGCCGGGCATCGGGGTCGGACGGCGGAACGGGCGCCGTCGGGGCGGTGGTGCCCTCCTGGCCCAGGGAGTGCAGCATCTCGCCGGTGACCCGCTGCGTCGGCACGAACGCCTGCGCGGCCACGGGTTCGCGGCCCTCCATGGCGTCCAGCAGCATCCGCTCGGCCTCCGCCGCCGTCGGTCGCTCGTCCGGCTCCTTGCGGAGCAGCGCGGTGATCACGGGGGCCAGCGGGCCCGCCCGGCCGGGCGTCGGCGGCTCGTCGGTGACGACGGCCTGCATGGTGGAGATCGGGGACGTGCGGCGGAAGGGCGAGCGCCCCTCGACCGCGGTGTAGAGCGTGGCGCCGAGCGACCACAGGTCGGAGGCGGGGCCGGGGTCGGCGCCGCGGACCCGTTCGGGCGCCAGGTAGTCGATGGAGCCGACCAGTTCGCCGGTCCGGGTGATGGTCGAGTCGCCCTCGATGGCGGCGATCCCGAAGTCGGTGAGCAGCACCTGCCCGTCCCCGGCGAGCAGGACGTTGCCGGGCTTGACGTCGCGGTGCAGGACCCCCGCCGCGTGCGCGGCGCGCAGGGCGCCCAGGACGTGGAGGCCGATCCTGGCCGCCTCGCGCGGCTCCATCTCGCCGGACTCCTTGGCCGCGTCGGCCAGTGACGGGCCGTCGACGTACTGCATGACGATCCAGGGCCGGTTGTCGTACTCCAGCACGTCGTGGACGGTGACCACGCCCGGGTGCGTGATCCGGGCGGCGGCCCGCGCCTCCTTCTGCGTCCGGGCGTGCAGGACGACCCGGTCCGCCTCGGCGACGTACTGCCCGGCGGTCAGCTCCTTGACCGCGACCGTGCGGTGCAGCACCTCGTCGTGGGCCCGCCACACCTTGCCCATGCCGCCGCGTCCCAGGACCTCGCCCAACCGATACCTTCCGGCCAGCAACAGTCCCGATTCCGTGCCCTGTGATTGCTCCACGTGTCCCCGCCCCGTGTCCCCGCCCCGTACCTCAGGTGCCAGATTACGGAGCGGACGCACGGCCACGGAACCTCGCACCGCCCACGAGACCGCACTGTGATGCTTGTCGCTCCGTCACATGCCGGCCGCCGCACGGAGCGGGGTCAGGACGTCACCCGGTAGGAAGAGATGGCTTGTTCATAGATGTCCGAAACCTTGTCACGCCGGTTCTCCGGGCCGATGACCTGGATCACGTGGTAGCGGCCCTCGACGACCATCACGAGGTTGCGGGCGTACACCTCGCGCCCCGAGGCGTCCTGCCAGGTGAACTGGCCCTCCGCCATGGCCTGTCGGCCCACGTCGATCCGGCGCAGCCCGCTCGACCCCGACCACTCGGAGTCGCGGAACTGCTGCAGCTCCAGTTCCTTGTCGGCCTGGTACGCCAGCGGGTCGTCGCCACCGGACCCGACCGCGTCACGGCCCGGGACGATCAGCAGGCTGAAACCGTCGCCGCCGTAACGGATCTGACGGTCGGCGTTGGCCGGGGTGCGCCGCCAGCTCCTGGGCGCGCCGACCTCGAAGCCCTCGGCGTCCTTGCGCAGGGTGTAGCCGGGGGCGAGCGCGACCGCGGAGCGGCTGGTCTGCGGCTGCTGGGAGCCGGGCGAATCCTGGCCGCCGGTCTCCCCCGTGCCGGGCTCCGGCGAACCGGACGTCGACGCTCCGGGCCCCGATGAGCCGTTGCCCTGTCCGTCGCCCGACTTGGGCATGAACATCACGGCGTACGCGATGGCGGCGGCCATGACCAGCAAAATCAGCAGCAGGAGCAGCCGCCCGAGCCTGCGCGGCGCCCGGCCCTCGGCGAACCGGGGCGGGGTGCGCAGCGCCTTGGGCTCGCGCGGCGCCCTGGGAGCCCTGGGGGCCTTGGCCGGCCTGGGGGCCCGCTCGGCCCGGGGCCCGTCCTGCCGCTCGAACCCGTCCTGCCGGTCGAATCCGCCCAGCAGGTCGAGTCCGGCGTCCTGCTGCTCCGGCTGCGCCGGCCGGCCGGACCTGTTCTTGGCGTGGCGGTGGCGGCCGTGGGCCGCGTTGCGCCCGCGGCGACGGCGGACCAGCTCGCCCCGGCGGCGCACGATGGGGAGCCGGGCGCTGTCCGAGGCCGGCAGAGGTACGACGTCCAGACCGGCCTCGGGCTCGGGCGCCGAACGGACCAGGGAGCGCAGCCAGCCGCTCAGTTCCTCGAAGTCCGGCCGCTCGGTGGGGTCCTGGCGCAGCAGGGACTCGACGACGGGGCGCAGCGGACCGCACTCCTCGGCGAACGCCGGCGGCTCGGCGCACACCATCTGCACCAGTTCGGCCGCGTTCTCCTCGGGGTAGGGGGCGTGGCCCTGAACGGCGCGGTAGAGCAGCGCGCCCAGCGCCCAGAGATCGGTGGCGGGGCCGATCGGCGGTGCCAGCTGCCAGTTCTCGTGGACGGGGCCGGCCTGCTCGGGCGCCCAGCGCTCGGTGACCGCGCCCACGACCGCGATCCGGGTCTGCCGGGCCCGCTCGGCGGCGAGGGGGGTGGCGGGGCCCCGGTAGCCGGAGGCCGTACGGCCGCCCTCGTCGTCCTCGTCCCAGCGGCCCGCCGAGGGCTGCTCCGGCAGGTGCGCGGGGAGGGCCGGCACGCCGCCGCGCCGGGACTCGGCCCGCAGCGCGTCCTGCCCCGATCCTCCGGCGGGAACGGGGCGCCCCGCTCCGGGCCCGTCGTCCCACGAGCCGATGAGATACGCCCGCCGAGGGGGAGACGCGGGGCCCGGGGGCGTACGGCCCTCCCCGGCATCGCGGTCGTCCCCGGCGTCATGGACGCTCTCGGCGTCGTGGATGTCCCCGCCGTTTCCGTCCTCGCTCCCGCCCTCGTCGTCCTCGTCCTCGTACGGGTCCTCGGCGTGCGGGACGTCGTCGCCGTACGGGCCCTTGGCCCAGGGGGATCCGGCGTACGGGGCCGTCGTCCCGGTGGCTCCGTCGGCGTTACCGGTGCCGTCGTCCTCGGCGGCGTCCGTACCGGCGCGCTGGACCGGCAGGCTGCCGGTGTCCTCCGCCTCGGCGCGGCGCCGGTCCTCGCTGAGGCGCGCACCGGCGCGGGCGCCCTCGCGGTAGGCGACGATCGCGTCGGGGCGCCCGGTCCGCGACTGCGTGAAGTCCCTGGACGGGGCCGCCGGGAAGGCGTGGCTCACCGGGCGCGGCACGGCCTCCAGATCGCCCGGGAGACCGGGCGCCGCCCCTCTCCGTACGTCACCGGAGCGGTCGTCGTCCCCGTACGGATCTTCGTCGGCGTCCGCGTACGCCTCGTCGTCGGCATACGCGTCGTCGTCCCCGTCGCCGTGCGGATCGTCGTCGTCCCGGCCCGTCCCTATCGCCATCCGGCCGCGCGAGGCCGGGACCTCGGCCATGGGCGCGGGCGCCGGAGGCACGGCGGGCCGGGGCGGCGCGAACACCCCTGCCCCGGAACGGTCGTGGTCACCGTGGTCGTACCCGCCCTCGTCGTCGTACCCGTCCCCGTCGCCGTATCCGTCCGCGTCGCCGTATCCGTCCGCGTGGTCGTATCCGTCCGCGTGGTCGTCGTCCTCGTCGTCGGGCCGGGGCGTCGTCACGTACCCACAGAGCGCCTCCTCCGCCGCCCCGGCCGCCAGGCCGGTCAGCATGACGCGGCCGTCGTCGCAGATCAGCACCGTGCGGACGGTGATGTTCCGGTGGGTCCAGCCGTGGGCGTGCAGCGCCCGCAGCGCGGCCAGTACGTCGGAGCCGATCTCGGCGGCCCGGAAGGGGCTGAGCGGGCGCTCCGCGAGCAGGCTCGCGAGCGGCCGGGCCGCGACGAACTCGCTCACGATCCAGAGCGAACCCGCCTCGGCGAACACGTCGAAGACCTGGCCGAGCCGGGGGTGGTCGGGCACCTGGGCCGCCGCCTGCGCCGCCTCGACGGCACGCCGCACCACCGGGTCCGCCGGCTGCCGCACCGCCCCTGTGGCACCCCGGAAACCGGTTGGTGCCGAGCCGTCCGCGCCGAGCACCTCGGCGTCCACCACCTCGGGCAACGGCACCTGCCGGACCAGGACCTCCTGCCCGCTGTAGGTGTCGAACGCCCGGGTCTCGACCGGTTCGTACTCGTCCGACCGGGACAACGGAAGGCGGTAACGGTCGGCAAGCACCCGACCCGCGTAGTCGTCCACGACGCCTCCCCAGAGCGCGTTGTCCCCCCGGTCACAAGGGACCGCATCAACCCGTCAATTGCGGTCGCCCACCGTGCAACTGACTCATCGTCCCGGCTGCGTACGGTCTTCAGGCTCTCACGATACGTGGCACGTGACGGCCACGCGCCGGGGTCGGTGCAACCCGGCCCCTTTCCCCCGAGGAGTCAGACGGACCGGCCGGATCGTCCGGTTCCATCGGAGTCGCTGGTTCCGGTCGGTCCGGCCGGTCCGGTCAGTCGACGGGCTTGAACGTGTCGAACGCGACCTCGCGCAGCTTCCGGCACTCCGCGCCGTTCCACTCGTCCGCCTTGCAACTGATCATGATCGCGTAGCCGTGGCCGGCGTCGACCTTGAAGCCCCGGTTGAGCACCCGGACCTTCTGGCCCTGCTGGGTGCGCTCGAACTGCCAGTCGGCGACGGTCGGGTAGCCGTTGTACTCGACCTTCTTGATGCCGAAGTGCTTGTAGCCCCTGCTGGTGGCGGCGACGGCGGCCCGTGCGGCGTTCCAGGCCGCGGCGGCGTCGCCGCCGGGCGAGTCGGTGTAGTCGATCTGGATGCGCGGGAAGCCGCCGTCGACGTTGTAGATGGCGCCGGAGTTGCTGCCGGCCGTCTGGTCGAACCGGAAGTTCTTGGGCATGGCCACCGTGAAGTGGAAACGCTTGCTCGTGACCTTCCGGAACCCGGCGGGCAGGGCGTCACCGGGCTTGTCGCCCTTCGAGCCGTCCGCCCCGTCGCCCTTGTCCTTGCCCTTGTCCGCGTCCTGGCCCGGGGCGCCGTTCTGGTCCTTGCCCTGGTCCTTGCCGCTGCCTCCGCCGTTGCCGCTGTCGGTGTCCGTGGAGGAGCCGCCGACGGCCGTCGAGGACCCGGCCGAGGTGGACTTGTCGTCCTTGCCGTTGCCGCCGCCGGCGTTGTCCTTGTCGTCCCCGCCGAGCGTGAGCGCGAGGATCGTGCCGACCAGGACGAGCGCGATCACCACGGCGATGATCGCCAGGGTGCGGCGCGGCACCACGTCCGTGATGGACGCGCGCGGCGGGGCGGGCGGCGACGTGGCCGGGCGGGGCGGCGGCACGGAGGCGGAGGCCACCGTGGCCGCGCCGGTCGCCGGGGCGGCGGGCCGGCCGGGCTTCGCCGGGGACGCCGGACCGCTCGCCGCGGCGGCGGACGGGGGCGTCCGGGGCGGGGGCGGAACGGTGGCCGGGGCGGCGGCAGCGGCCGTACCGGCGGCGGCGACCGGGGTCGCCTTCGCGTTGCGCACGGAACGCAGCGCGCCCCGCAGCCGGTCCCGCGCGCCCTCGCCCTGCTCCGCGGGCTTCGACGCCGACTTGGGGCGGGGCTCGTCCGGCGCCTTGGGCAGGGCCATGACCTGGGTGGCCTCGGCGGGCGGAACCGCCGCCGGCTCCGGCTTCTCGGGAGCGTGGATCACGTCGTTGAGCAGGGTGCGGGCGCCCGCGTCGTCGAGCCGCTGATCAGGGTCCTTGGCGAGGAGGCCGTAGATAACGTCCTTCAGCGGACCGGCGTTCTTCGGCGGGTCGAGCGGCTCGATCATCACCGCGGTCAGGGTGGCGATCGCCGACCCCTTGTCGTACGGCGGGGTACCCTCGACGCTGGCGTACAGCAGGCCGCCGAGCGACCACAGGTCGGCGGGCGGGCCCGGCTTGTGCCCGCGGGCGCGCTCCGGGGAGATGTACGAGGGCGCGCCGACGAGCATGCCCGTCGAGGTGACCGACGGGTCGCCCTCGACCTGGGCGATGCCGAAGTCGGTCAGCACGACCCGGCCGTCCTCGGCGATCAGGACGTTGGACGGCTTCACGTCACGGTGCAGGATGCCCTCGCGGTGCGCCGATCTGAGCACGTCGAGTATCGCGAGGCCGACCTCGGCCGCCCGCTTCGGCGTCAGGACGCCGTCCTCGCGGATGGCCTCGGCGAGGGACTTGCCCTCGATGAGCTCCATCACGATCCACGGCCGGTCGTCCTCGTCGACCACGTCGTAGACCGTCACGGCGCCGTTGTTGCGGATCCGGGCGATCGCCTTCGCCTCGCGCAGGGTGCGCGTGATGAGCCGGCGCTTCTCGTCCTCGTCGATGGCCGAGGGGAACCTCAGCTCCTTGACCGCGACCGTGCGGCCCAGCGTCTCGTCGGCGGCACGCCAGACCGTGCCCATACCGCCCCGGCCGAGCACCTCCCCGAGCCGGTACCGACCCGCGAGGAGACGTCCGTCCGTGTCCCGTTGGGGCTCCCGTGCCTGCTCCGCCTCCGACATGCGTCCCCTCTGCGATCAACCCGCCCTGGCAGAGCGTTCATTGTCCCTCACCCCGGCACCGGTCGTGGTGCGGGGTCCACGGGCCCGTCATGATGTGCCCGGAGAAAGGGATTCCCCGCCATGCCGATGCCCAGGGCATTGTTCGTCACCCCGTTGGTGCTGGTGCTGCTCGCCCTGCGAACAGCGTCCCCGCCCAGCGAACCACACCTCGCCCCCGCGGCCACTCACCTTCCGCGGCTCGTCGCCCGGGGAGGTGCCCCCACGGCGGCACTGCTGGCCCGTCGGGTCCCTCCCGCACCGTACGACACCTACCGCTCGACGGGGCCGGGCATCCGACAGGCGGACCGGTTCCGGGCGGGCAGCGTCACCAAGACCTTCGTCGCCACGGTCGTGCTCCAACTCGCCGGGGAACGGCGGCTGCGTCTGTCCGACCCCGTCGACCGGCTGCTGCCCGGACTGATCGGGGGTCACGGCAACGACGGCCGCCGCATCACCCTGCGCGCCCTGCTCAACCACACCAGCGGCCTGTACGACTACACCGCCGACGCGTCCGCCCATCCCGTCTCCCCCACCGACGCGATCCGGGTCGCCCTGGCCCACCGCCCCACGAGCGCCCCCGGCCACTACGCCTACTCCAACACCAATTACGCCGTACTCGGACTCGTCGTTCAACGGGTCACCGGCCACGGCTACGCCACCGAGATCCGCAACCGCATCATCAACCCCCTCCGTCTCACCGGCACCTCCCTCCCGGGCGCCCGCACCCACCTGCCCGCCCCGCACGGCCGCGGCTACACCCGGGACCCGGCCGACGGCACGCTCCGCGACGTCACCGACCTCGACCCGCGCACGGCGGGCGCGGCCGGGGAACTGATCTCCACCCTCGGCGACCTCGACCGTTTCCAGTCGGCCCTGTTGGGCGGCCGCCTCCTCCCGCCGGCCCAGCTGACGGCCATGCTGGACACGGAGGCCACGCACGGCGCCTACGGCCTGGGCATCCATCCGCGGAAGCTGTCCTGCGGCACCATCGTCTGGGGCCACAGCGGCCGCATAGCGGGCAGTTACGTCCGTACCGCCGCCACTCGCGACGGGCGGCACACCCTGACGTACCGCGCCGACACGGACACCCTGACCGACGGGGATTCCCTCGAACAGGAACTGCTCGACGCGGAGTTCTGCACCCCGGCCGCCCCCGCTTCCTCCTGAACCGCCCTCCCTTTCCCGAGCCGTGTGCGCCGTCACCGCCCCCCGAGCCGTGTGCGCCGTCCCCTGCCGGCGCACACGGCCGCTCGATGGGCACCCCGACGAAACGGCCCGCGTTCTAGATCGGCACGATGTCCGGGGCCCCGAGCCGCGCCGCGTCCGCCGTGAGGTCGTCCGGCTGGCGCTGCGACTCCCGTTCCGCCTGCACCCGCTTCTCGTAGTGCTCGACCTCCCGGTCGACCTGCCCCTCGTCCCAGCCCAGCACCGGCGCCATCAGCTCCGCGCAGATCCTGGCGCTGCGCGTGCCCCGGTCGAAGGTCTCTATGGAGATCCGGGTGCGCCGGGTCAGTACGTCGTCGAGGTGACGCGCGCCCTCGTGCGAGGCCGCGTAGACGATCTCGGCCTTCAGGTAGTCGTCGGCCGCGGGCAGCGGCTCGCCCAGCGCCGGATCGCGGAGGACGAGTTCGAGGAGCTCCTCGGTCATGGAGCCGTAGCGGTTGAGCAGGTGCTCCACCCGGGCGACATGGAGGCCGGTCCTGGCCGCGATCCTCGCGCGGGCGTTCCACAGCGCCCGGTACCCCTCGGCCCCCAGCAGCGGGATGTCCTCGGTGACGCAGTCCGCCACCCGCTGGTCGAGGCCGTGCACCGCCTCGTCCACCGCGTCCTTCGCCATCACCCGGTACGTCGTGTACTTGCCGCCCGCCACGACCACGAGGCCCGGCAGCGGATGCGCCACCGTGTGCTCGCGCGAGAGCTTGCTGGTGGCGTCGGACTCCCCGGCCAGCAACGGCCGCAGGCCGGCGTAGACGCCCTCGACGTCGTCCCTGGTCAGGGGCGTGGCCAGGACCGAGTTGACATGTTCGAGCAGGTAGTCGATGTCGGCGCTGGACGCCGCCGGGTGCGCCTTGTCCAGGTCCCAGTCGGTGTCCGTCGTCCCGATGATCCAGTGCCGGCCCCACGGGATGACGAAGAGGACGGACTTCTCGGTCCGCAGGATCAGCCCGGTCGTGGAGTGGATGCGGTCCTTGGGGACGACCAGGTGGATGCCCTTGGACGCCCGTACGTGGAACTGGCCGCGCTCCCCGATCAGCGCCTGGGTGTCGTCCGTCCACACCCCGGTCGCGTTGACCACCTGTTTGGCCCTGACCTCGTACTCCCGGCCCGTCTCTACGTCCTCGACGAGGGCGCCGACGACCCGCTCGCCCTCCCGCAGGAAGCCGATCACCCGCGCCCGGTTGGCCACGTGCGCGCCGTAACCCGAGGCGGTGCGCACCAACGTCGCCACGTAGCGGGCGTCGTCCATCTGCGCGTCGTAGTACTGCAACGCCCCGACCAGGGCGTCCTTCCGCAGTGCCGGGGCGACGCGCAGGGCATGGTGGCGGGAGAGGTGCCGGTGCACGGGCAGTCCCCGGCCGTGGCCCGAGGACACCGACATCGCGTCGTAGAGCGCGACCCCGGAGCCGGCGTAGAACCGCTCCCAGCCCTTGTGCTGCAAGGGGTAGAGGAAGGGCACCGGCTTCACCAGGTGCGGGGCCAGCCGTTGGAGGAGCAGCCCGCGCTCCTTCAGCGCCTCCCGCACGAGCGCGAAGTCGAGCATCTCCAGATAGCGCAGTCCACCGTGGATCAGCTTGCTCGACCTGCTCGATGTGCCCGACGCCCAGTCCCGGGCCTCGACCAGACCGGTCGAGAGCCCTCTCGTCACCGCGTCCAGCGCCGTACCGGCGCCGACCACGCCCGCTCCCACGACCAGTACGTCCAGTTCGCGCTCGGCCATCGCGGCCAGCGCCTCGGCGCGTTCCGCAGGTCCCAGTGTCGCTGTCCTCACCGCTGCCTCCCGGATGGATCGGGGTGGTCCGGCACCGGAGCGCTACCCGACGTGAAAGCCGGACGGCCCGTGCCCACCTCTCGATTCTGTCCGCCGTCCACGACTTCGGCCACCGCCTGTGGACAACACCAGGACGACAGGAGCCTTGCAATGCGACAAATAGGTCATATTTAACCCTAGTGTGACATTGCGCTGTCCCCAGCAGTTGCGCTTTCTGCCTTCATGGTCCTGGACCGATCGGGAAGGACGGCCCTCCACATGCCCGCAGACCTCGCCGTCATCGGCCTCGGCCACCTCGGCCTGCCCCTCGCCCAAGCCGCCGTGTCCGCCGGCATCGAGACCGTCGGCTACGACATCGACCCACGCGCCTGCACGGAGCTCTCCGCGGGCCGCACCCCCGTCGAGGGGTCGCTCACCGCCTCGGAGATCCGCCGGATGCTCTCCCGCGGGTTCCGCCCCACCACCGACCCGGCCGAACTGGGCCGCGTCCGCACCGCCGTGATCTGCGCGCCCACCCCGCTCGGCGCCGACCGCAACCTCGACCTCACCGCCGTCGGCGACGCGGCCCGTGCGCTCGCCGCCCGGCTGCGCCCGCACACCACCGTCCTGCTGGAGTCGGCCGTGCCGCCCGGCACCACCGAGAACCATGTGCTGCCGCTGCTCGAAGCGGGTTCCGGACTGCGCGCCGGCCGCGACTTCCACCTCGCCTGCTCCCCCGGCCGCCTCGACCCCGGCAACCGGACCCACGGCTACGCCAACACCCCCAAGGTCATCGGCGGCCTCACCCCCGCCTGCACCGAATCCGCCGCCGCCTTCTACGGCCGGCTCACCGACAAGGTCGTACGGGCCCGCGGCACGCGCGAGGCCGAGATGACGAAGGTCCTGGAGACCAACTTCCGGCACGTCAACATCGCCCTGGTCAACGAGATGGCGGTGCTCTGCCACGACCTCGGCGTCGACCTGTGGGACGTCATCCGGTGCGCCGAGACCAAGCCCTTCGGCTTCCAGCCGTTCCGGCCCGGCCCCGGTGTCGGCGGCCACGGCGCCCCCGTCGACCCGGGCTGCCTCCCGTACCACAGCCGCACCCCCGGCCACCCCCTGCGCATGGTCTCGCTCGCCCAGGAGATCAACGACCGGATGCCGCAGTACGTGATCCAGCGGTGCGCCACCCTGCTGAACGAACACGGGAAATCCGTCCGCGGCGCCCGGGTGCTGCTGCTCGGCGTCACCTACAAGCCCGACCTCGCCGACCAGGAGGCGTCCCCCGCCCGGGAGATCGCGGGCCGGCTGATGGACATGGGGGCGCAGATCGGCTACCACGACCCGCACGTCCTGGACTGGCGGGTGCGTGAGCTGCCCGTTCCACGCGCCGACTCGCTGTACGAGGCCGCGTCGAGCGCCGACCTCACGGTGCTGCTCCAGCACCACCGGACCTACGACCTCCAGGGCCTCGCGGTGAAGGCACAGCTCCTCCTGGACACCCGCGGGGCCACCCCGGCAGGGGCCGCGCATCGGCTGTGAGGAGGGTTTCCCGGAAGATTCCGGTGGGCGATGTCACAGGCGGCTGCTAGCCTGCGGCGTCACATCTCGCACAATCGTGCGCTTCCGTTCCAGGGGGATCCCTTCATGAGCCAGCCCGTGCCGCCGCCGAACCAGCCGCAGCAGCCTTACAACGCCCAGCCCGGCGGCAACCCGTACGGGGGCCAGCCCGGCGGCAACCCCTTCGGAGGCCAGCAGCCCGGCCAGCCCGGCGTGCCGTTCGGCGGCGCGCCGTTCGCCCCTCCGGCCCCGGTGCGCGACAAGGTGGGCCTCGGTCTGCTGACGGCGCTGGTCACGGCCCTCGTCGCGGCCTTCCTGTACGGCGTCATCGCCGGTGCGATCGAGCGCGAGATCGGCTACATCGCCATCGGTGTCGGCTTCCTGGTCGGCTTCGCGGCGAGCAAGGTCGGCGGCCGCAACCCGATCCTGCCCGTGGTCAGTGCCATCCTGTCGGTGGGCGCCGTCTACCTCGGCCAGCTCATCGGCGTCTCGATCATCCTGTCCGACCTGGCCCAGCAGTCCGCGGCCACGCTGTTCTTCGACCACTTCGACGCCCTGACGAAGGCGTGGGGCGAGGCGGCGGACTTCAAGGCGTACATCTTCCTGCTGCTCGGCGCCGTCGCCGCGTTCGGTGGCGCCAAGAAGGCCGCGTAACCCCGGCCCGGTCCTGCGGTCCTGCGGTCCTGAGAAAGGATCCGGCCCGCACCGGGCGGATCGACCGGACACGGGCGAGGGCCCCGCACACCACCGATCGTGGTGTGCGGGGCCCTCGCCCGTTCTTCCGTACGGACGGTGCTCAGCGGCTGTGCTGCGAGTCCGCCACCGTCACCTCGACGCGCTGGAACTCCTTGAGGTCGCTGTACCCCGTCGTCGCCATCGCCCGGCGCAGCGCGCCGAAGATGTTCATCGAGCCGTCGGGGGTGTGCGAGGGGCCGGTCAGGACCTCCTCGGTGGTGCCGACGGAGCCCAGGTCCACCAGCTTGCCGCGCGGCACGTCCTCGTGGACGGCCTCCATGCCCCAGTGCCGGCCCCGGCCCGGCGCGTCGGTGGCGCGGGCCAGCGGGGAACCCATCATCACGGCGTCCGCACCGCAGGCGATGGCCTTCGGCAGGTCGCCGGACCAGCCGACGCCGCCGTCCGCGATCACGTGCACGTACCGGCCGCCGGACTCGTCCATGTAGTCCCGGCGGGCCCCGGCCACGTCGGCGACCGCGGTCGCCATCGGAACCTGGATGCCGAAGACGTTGCGCGTGGTGTGCGCGGCGCCGCCGCCGAAGCCGACGAGGACACCGGCCGCGCCGGTGCGCATCAGGTGCAGGGCGGCGGTGTACGTGGCGCAGCCGCCGACGATCACCGGGACGTCCAGCTCGTAGATGAACTGCTTGAGGTTCAGCGGCTCGGCCGCGCCGGAGACGTGCTCGGCGGAGACCGTCGTGCCGCGGATGACGAAGATGTCCACGCCCGCGTCGACGACGGCCTTGGAGAACTGGGCGGTGCGCTGCGGGGAGAGCGCGGCGGCGGTGACGACGCCGGAGTCGCGCACCTCCTTGATGCGCTGCCCGATCAGCTCCTCCTGGATCGGGGCGGAGTAGATCTCCTGGAGGCGGCGGGTCGCCGACTCGACGGGCATCTCGGCGATCTCGTCGAGCAGCGGCTGCGGGTCGGCGTGCCGGGTCCACAGCCCTTCCAGGTTGAGGACGCCGAGGCCACCGAGTTCGCCGATGCGGATCGCGGTCTGCGGGGAGACCACCGAGTCCATGGGGGCGGCCAGGAACGGCAGCTCGAACCGGTAGGCGTCGATCTGCCAGGCGATCGAGACCTCCTTCGGGTCGCGGGTACGACGGCTCGGTACGACGGCGATGTCGTCGAATGCGTACGCCCGGCGGCCGCGCTTGCCGCGCCCGATCTCGATCTCAGTCACGATGGTGTGGCCTTTCCCTCTATGTCTGCGCTGTCCAGTATCCCCGACACACGCCTGAGGGGCGGTCCCGGGAACCCCCGGGCCCGCCCCTCAGGCGTGTGGCCGCGTCACTTCCTGCTGTAGTTCGGCGCCTCGACCGTCATCTGGATGTCGTGCGGGTGGCTCTCCTTGAGGCCCGCCGAGGTGATCCGGACGAACCGGCCGTTCTCCTGGAGCTCGGGGACGGTGCGTCCGCCGACGTAGAACATCGACTGGCGCAGACCGCCGGTGAGCTGGTGGACGACCGCGGAGAGCGGGCCCCGGTAGGGGACCTGGCCCTCGATGCCCTCGGGGACCAGCTTCTCGTCGGAGGCGACGCCCTCCTGGAAGTAGCGGTCCTTGGAGAAGGACTTGCGGTCGCCGCGGCTCTGCATCGCGCCGAGCGAACCCATGCCCCGGTAGGACTTGAACTGCTTGCCGTTGATGAACATCAGCTCGCCCGGGGACTCCTCGCAGCCCGCGAGCAGCGAGCCGAGCATCACGGTGTCCGCGCCGGCCACCAGGGCCTTGGCGATGTCGCCGGAGTACTGCAGGCCGCCGTCGCCGATGACCGGGACACCGGCCGCCTTGGCGGCGAGCGACGCCTCGTAGATCGCGGTGACCTGCGGGACGCCGATGCCGGCGACGACGCGGGTGGTGCAGATGGAACCGGGGCCGACACCGACCTTGATGCCGTCGACGCCCGCGTCGATCAGCGCCTGCGCGCCGTCCCGGGTGGCGATGTTGCCCCCGATGACATCGACGCCGGCCGCGTTCGACTTGATCTTGGCGACCATGTCGCCGACCAGTCGGGAGTGACCGTGGGCGGTGTCCACGACGATGAAGTCGACACCGGCCTCGACGAGCGCCTGGGCCCGCTCGAAGGCGTCACCGGCGACGCCGACGGCGGCGCCGACCAGCAGGCGGCCTTCCTTGTCCTTGGCGGCGTTCGGGTACTTCTCGGCCTTGACGAAGTCCTTGACGGTGATGAGGCCCTTGAGGACGCCCGCCTCGTCGACCAGCGGGAGCTTCTCGATCTTGTGGCGGCGCAGCAGCTCCATGGCGTCCACGCCGGAGATGCCGACCTTGCCGGTGACCAGCGGCATCGGCGTCATGACCTCGCGCACCTGGCGCGTGCGGTCCGACTCGAAGGCCATGTCACGGTTGGTGACGATGCCGAGCAGCTTGCCCGCGGTGTCGGTGACCGGGACACCGCTGATGCGGAACTTGGCGCACAGTTCGTCGGCCTCGCGCAGCGTCGCGTCCGGGTGCACCGTGATCGGGTCGGTGACCATGCCGGACTCGGAGCGCTTCACCAGGTCGACCTGGTTGGCCTGGTCGGCGATGGAGAGGTTGCGGTGCAGCACACCGGCGCCGCCCTGCCGGGCCATGGCGATCGCCATGCGGGCCTCGGTGACCTTGTCCATCGCGGCGGAGAGCAGCGGGATGTTCACCCGCACGTTCTTGGAGATGTACGAGGAGGTGTCGATCTGGTCGGGCGCCATGTCGGACGCGCCGGGCAGCAGCAGCACGTCGTCGTATGTCAGCCCGAGCGTCGCGAATTTCTCGGGCACTCCGTCGACGTTTGCAGTCATGACACCTTCCCCAAATGGCCTTGATCGGTGCGGATGTCCATGCTAACGGCCTTCGAGGGTGTCTCATTCCACGAACAAGATCACCTGGAGGTTCCGTAGCTTCGTACGGGCCGATGAGGGCCGGTACGAAGACCTCCCGGAGCCGGTACGAAGGCTTCGCAGGGCTGGTGCGAAGGCTTTGCGGGGCCGGTACGAAGACTTCGCGGAGGCCCGTGCGGAAGCCTCGTCAAGGCCCGGCAAAGGATCCGCGGGCCCGGTCGGAAGCTCCCCGGAACCGGGTGGGGAGCTTCACGGACCCGGTCTCACTGTTCCGCGAGGGCCCTCAGCCGGCTCAGTGCCCGGTGCTGGGCGACCCGGACCGCCCCCGGGGACATGCCCAGCATCTGCCCGGTCTCCTCCGCGGTCAGCCCCACGGCGACTCGGAGGACGAGCAACTCGCGCTGGTTGTCCGGAAGGTTGGCGAGGAGCTTCTTCGCCCAGGCGGCGTCGCTGCTGAGCAGGGCCCGCTCCTCGGGGCCGAGCGAGTCGTCGGGCCGCTCGGGCATCTCGTCCGAGGGCACGGCGGTCGATCCCGGGTGCCGCATGGCGGCCCGCTGGAGATCGGCGACCTTGTGCCCCGCGATGGCGAAGACGAACGCCTCGAAGGGCCTGCCGGTGTCCTTGTAGCGCGGCAGTGCCATCAGCACCGCGACGCAGACCTCCTGCGCCAGGTCCTCCACGAAGTGGCGGGCGTCACCGGGCAGCCGGTTCAGCCGCGACCTGCAGTAGCGCAGGGCGAGGGGGTGGACGTGGGCCAGCAGATCGTGAGTGGCCTGCGCGTCGCCCTCGACGGCGCGGTGCACCAGGGCACCGATCGCCGTCGTCTCGTCGTCGCGCATCGGACCATGGTGCCTCGGAGCCTCGCCATCCGTGCCACCGCGTCCGCAGTTGTGCACCGAAGCGTTATGAGCGGGTGCGCCGGAAGTCATGTCCTGCGCCCTCCCCTTCCGCTGGACCGAATCGTTCCCGAGGAACTCCACCCCGAGGAACTCCACGTCTCAAGGATGCGGCATCGGCCGGGAAGCGTCACATGCCGTCGGCCCGGCGGGCGCCGCGGACGGCACGGAGGCCGCCGGGCGCACGTCGGCCGCGTCGCCCCGCCCGCCGGTGTGCGGGCGGGGAACCACTCGGCTGCCGGACCCGGCCGCCCCTCAGCGGACCAGCCCCCAACGGAAGCCGAGCGCGACGGCGTGCGCCCGGTCCGAGGCCCCGAGCTTCTTGAACAGACGCCTCGCGTGGGTCTTCACCGTGTCCTCGGAGAGGAAGAGCTCGCGTCCGATCTCGGCGTTCGAACGGCCGTGGCTCATCCCTTCCAGCACCTGGATCTCCCGCGCGGTGAGCGTCGGGGCCGCACCCATCTCGGCCGACCGCAGCCGACGCGGGGCGAGCCGCCACGTCGGATCGGCCAGCGCCTGGGTGACGGTGGCCCGCAACTCCGCCCGGGAGGCGTCCTTGTGCAGATAGCCGCGAGCACCGGCGGCGACCGCGAGCGCGACCCCGTCCAGGTCCTCGGCGACGGTCAGCATGATGATCCTGGCGCCGGGGTCGGCGGAGAGCAGCCGCCGGACCGTCTCCACACCTCCCAGGCCGGGCATGCGTACGTCCATCAGAATCAGATCCGAACGGTCGGCGCCCCAGCGGCGGAGAACTTCCTCGCCATTGGCCGCCGTCGTCACCCGCTCGACGCCGGGCACGGTCGCGACCGCGCGTCGGAGCGCTTCTCGGGCGAGCGGGGAGTCGTCGCAGACGAGAACGGATGTCATGACCGTCCTCCGCAGCTGATGCGCGTCACCTTGTGCCTCCAGGCTGTTACAAGTCGTCACCTGCGCGGTTGACACTCTCGGACATCTGCCCGATCGCTTTTTCCGCCAACCGCCTCCGCCCTCTCAACGACGGTCACTCGAAAGAGTTACGGGTCGGACAAGCGGGTTCGGCACTCTACGTGAGAGGGCGCACACGGAGGGGAATGGCGCGGATCATCCAACAGTCAACCGAAACTTCACATGAAGGTATGCCCCATTTAGCGGGTTTTCTTCCCTTTTGCTGGCGTCTATGACTAGATTCGCAATCAGTCATATTTACATCTGCTTACACCATGGTTGTACGGTCGTGGGCACGGTCAACGACAGACGACTCGACGTTTCCGACTCAGCACGGTTTCGAGGGGACAAGCAATGGCAGATTTCTCCCGCCTTCCCGGACCCAACGCCGATCTGTGGGACTGGCAGCTGCTGGCAGCCTGCCGCGGGGTCGACAGTTCGCTGTTCTTCCACCCGGAGGGTGAGCGCGGAGCCGCCCGGAGCGCCCGTGAGAACTCGGCGAAAGAGGTCTGCATGCGTTGCCCGGTGCGCGCCGAGTGCGCGGCGCATGCCCTGGCCGTACGAGAGCCCTACGGAGTGTGGGGCGGGCTGACCGAGGACGAGCGCGAGGAGCTCATGGGACGGGCCCGCAGTCGGCTGATCACGGCGGGCGTGCCGTCCTCCTCGGGGCACGGCTGATCCCGCCACACCTCGCACGACAAACGGAGAAACGTTTCCGCATTTCAACCGGCCGCGCGGTGCCCGACGACCACCGCTCCGGACGGCTGCCGATCCCGGACGCCCGTCGGCTCCGGGCGCCCGTCCGTCCCGGGTACCCGTCGGCCCCTGAGACCGGTCCGTCCCGGACGCCTGCCGTCCCCGGCGCCCGGTGAGCCGGGCCCTCCCGGGGCGCTCAGCGGGCGGCCGCCAGGGACAGCCGGTCCAGCGTGGCCGCAACCGCCGGGACCTGCGCGAGGTCGGGCAGGGTCAGCGCGACGATCTCGCGCCGGACGGCCGGTTCCACCATCACGGTCCGCACCCCCTTGGGGCGCACCGACTCGATCGCCAGCTCCGGCAGCACGGCCACGCCGAGCCCCGCCCCGACCAGGCCGACCACCGCCGGGTAGTCGTCGGTGGCGAAGTCGATCCGGGGCGTGAAGCCCGCCCCCTCGCACACCTCGACCAGCTGCCCACGGCAGCGCGGGCAGCCCGCGATCCACGACTCGTCGGCCAGCTCGGCGATGCCCACCGCGTCCGCCCCGGCCAGCCGGTGCCCCTCGGGGACCAGCCCGATCAGCCGGTCGGTGAGCAGCGGGCGCACGACCAGGTCCTCCCACTCGGCGCCACAGCTGCCGTACCGGAACGCCAGGGCGATGTCGCAGTCGCCCTCGCGCAGCATCTCGACCGAGCGCGGCGGCTCGGCCTCCACCAGGGAGACCCTGGTCCCCGGATGGGCCTCGCGCAGCGCCGCCAGGGCGCCGGGGACCAGCGTGGAACTGCCGCTGGGGAACGACACCAGCCGGACCCGGCCGGCCCGCAGCCCGGCGATGGCGGCGACCTCCTCCTCCGCCGCGGTGAGCCCGGCGAGGATGCCGGAGGCGTGCCGGACCAGGGCCTCACCCGCCTGGGTCAGGCGCATCTCGCGTCCGGTGCGGATCAGCAGGGTGGTGCCCACGGATGCCTCCAGGGCCTTCATCTGCTGACTGACCGCCGGCTGGGTACAGCCCAGTTCGCGAGCGGCGGCGGAGAACGAACCGGTGGTGGACACGGCGCGCAGGACTCGGAGGTGCCGGGCTTCGATCACCCATGAAAGATAAGCGATTCTTGGGGCGTGGGCGAATTATTGCCATGCATCTTTTAGGTTCGCTGGTTAGCGTTCTCCGTATGACGTCCATGGAACCGATGACGCTGCTGAGCGTGAACGCGGGACGGCCGGAGGCCGTCGAGCACACCGACTCCCCCAGTGGCACGACCGGCATCGACAAACGGCCCGTCGACGGCCCCGTACGGGTCGCCGACCCCGGCCCGAAGGGGACCGGCGGCAGTGGCGTGGCCGGGGACGCGGTGTGCGACCTGCGCCATCACGGCGGCTCCGACCAGGCGGTGTACGCCTTCGCCCGCGAGGATCTCGACGCGTGGGAGCGGGAGCTCGGCCGCCCGCTGGCCAACGGCGTGTTCGGCGAGAACCTGACGACCGGTGGTGTGGACGTGAGCGGCGCCAGGATCGGCGAACGCTGGCGGATAGGCCCCGATCTGGTACTGGAGGTGACGTCGGGCCGGATTCCCTGCCGGACGTTCGCCGGTCACCTCGGCGAGCAGCGCTGGGTCAGGCGGTTCACCGAGGCGGCGGCCCCGGGCGCCTATCTGCGGGTGATCGAGCCGGGCGAGATCCGGGCCGGGGACCCGGTCGAGATCGTGCACCGGCCGGACCACGACGTCACCGTGGAACTGGAGTTCCGGGCCATGACGACCCGCCGGGACCTGCTTCCCGGACTGCTCGTGGCCGGGGACGCGCTGCACCCCGAGTCGCTGCGCGCCGCGCGGGCCCGCGTGGAGAAGTACGGCGACCGGCCCCCGGCACCCACGGGCGCCGACTGAATCCCGGCGTCCACGGGCACCGTCCGATCCCGGCAACTCCCCGCGTGCGCGCCCGACTCCGCGCGCATACCTCCGACTCCGCGACCGTGCCCGTGATTCCGCGACATGTGCCCTGCCCCGGTGAGGGGTGGCGGGCGGGTCGGGCCCGGGTGTGCACGGGGCACTAACGTGCCGCGTATGACGACTGCACTGATTACGGGCGCGACCGCGGGGATCGGCGCCGCCTTCGCGCGGCGGCTCGCGGCCGACGGGCACAACCTGGTGCTGGTGGCGCGAGACACCGAACGGCTGCGCGAGCAGGCGACCGAACTGCACGACCGGCACGGCATCGAGGCCGAGGTGCTGCGGGCCGACCTGTCCGAGGACGAGGGGATCGCCGCGGTCGAGGAACGGTTGACGGACCGTCGCCACCCGGTGGACCTGCTGGTCAACAACGCCGGGTTCGGCAACAAGGGCCAGTACCTGGACGTGCCCATGGCCGACGAGTTGAGAATGCTGAAGGTGCACTGCGAGGCGGTGCTGCGGCTGACCTCGGCGGCGGCGACCGCGATGCGGGAGCGCGGGCGGGGCGGGGTCGTCAACGTGGCCTCGGTGGCGGCGTTCGTGCCGCGCGGGACGTACGGCGCGTCCAAGGCGTGGGTCGTGCAGTTCACCCAGGGCGCGGCGAAGGACCTGGCCGGTTCGGGCGTACGGCTGATGGCGCTGTGCCCGGGATTCGTACGGACGGAGTTCCACCAGCGGGCCGGGATGGGGACCGGCAACATCCCGGGCTGGATGTGGCTCGACGCGGACAAGCTGGTGGCGGCGGCCCTGGCCGACCTGGCGCGCGGCCGGTCCCTCTCGATCCCGGACCCGCGGTACAAGGCGCTGATGGGGGTCGTGAAGCTGACGCCGCGCGGCCTGCTCGGAGGCGTCACCTCCAAGACGGGCCGCAAGTACGGTCCGCAGTGAGCGGCCGGCCATCGGCCGATCGCATATCGAACGGCTGCTTACCGGGCGGGCGGCGGCCCGGTGAGTGTTCACCCACCGGGCCGCCGCTCAGCGAACGCTCACTCACCGGGCGCCCGCTCAGTGAGTGTTCACTCATCGGACGGCGGTTCAGTGAGTGTTCACCCACCGGGCGGTCGCGCAGTGAACGTTCACCCACCGGGCGGCCTCGCAGCAGGCGTTCACCCACCGGGCGGCCGTCCGTCGGGCCGTCACTCCACGCCGGGGCCCGCGTAGGCGCCGATGTTGGGGGCGCCGGGCTTCAGGCTGTTGCCGAAGTAGTCCTTGCCACCGTTGTTCTCGATGACGGTTCCGGCGGCGAGGGCGGGCGAGCCCGCACCGAGCCGGAAGTCGTCCAGGAGCTTCGGGTCGGCCGTGATGCCGCCGGGGTTGAGGCGGGTCATGTCGATGCCGTAGAAGGCGTTGTGGTCGAAGGAGAGCCCGGGGGTCGGGTTCTTGAAGGCGTAGCCGCCGGTGCCCTCGCTCACGAAGACGTTGTTGCGGATGGACAGTTCGTGCTGGGTGGTGGCGGGGCTGCCGGCGTCGTCCTGGACGAGGTAGCCGGGGATCTGCTCCTTGTTGTGGAAGGTGTTGTTGTAGATCTCGGTGCCCAGGATCGGGCCCCAGCAGTTCTGGACGAGGCGGGCGCCGTCGTTGCGGCTGACGTTGTAGCGGGCGACCGTGCCAATGGTCTTGGCGCCGCTGTACGGGCAGATCAGCAGGAAGCCGCCCTTGTTGTCGTGGCTGTAGTTGTACTGGAAGACGGTGTTCTGCGAGGCGCCGTCGGCGTCGAAGGACATCCCGTCGTGGGTGTTGCCGCCGCCCGAGACCTCGTTGTACTCGACGGTCGTGTCGTCGGTGTTGAAGGTCCAGATGCCCGCGTTGGCGGAGGGCGAGCGGAGCTGGAAGCCGTCCACCCGGTTGTGGTCGACCCGGGCGCCGCTGGTGGTGTCGAGTTTCATGCCGTCGCCGGCCAGGGACTTCAGCGTGTTGTGGTGGATGCGGACCCGGGTGCTGGGCGTCCACTCCCCCGGGTAGACGTTCGGGTCCTGCTGCTGGCCGACCAGGTCGCGCTTGGAGAAGGTCGACTTGAAGTAGATGCCCTCGCGGTCGACATCCTCGATGCGGTTGTGCGCGATGTTCAGGCCGTCGTACCAGCTGGCCTTCGCCTTGCCCTCGACCGCGATGTGGATCGCGCTGGAGCCGGAGATCGTCTTGTAGTCGCCGCCGCGCACGTCGTGGATGTAGAGGCCGGAGATGTCGAAGCCGCGGGCGACGCCGTAGTCGGTGAGGCGCAGCCGGACGCCGTTGCGCTCGCTGCCGGGGGCGGCGGCGTTGACGATCTCCAGGGCCTTGAGGTGCACGTACTGCATGTCGGCGAGCAGGACGACGTCGTGGGCGCCCGCGCCGTCGAGCTTGGCCCGTGCCGGGCCCCCGCCGTAGTCGGCGATGGTGAACGGCGCGCGGGCGGAACCGGTGCCCTTGGGGGCGAGGGTGCCGGTGCAGGTGGTGCCGCGCTTGAAGAGCAGCCGGTCGCCGGGCCCGTAGGTCTGCGCGTTGGCCTCGGCGAGCGAGGTCCAGGGGTGCTGCCTGCTGCCGGTGGCGCCCGCCGGGTCGGCGGCGCAGTCGACGTGGAAGGTACGGCCGGTGGGTGCCGCCTGCGCGGCGGCCTGGCCCGCGACGGTCAGGCCGCCGGCGACCGTAAGCGCCGCGAGCGCCGTTGCGGTGACGCGATGTCTCACAATTCCTCCGTACAACAGTCGGGTTCGGGACGGGACGAGCCCGCACCGCCGGAATCCTGGACTCGGATTGATCGAACGTCAATGGATCGCGTTTGAATGATCGAAACTCCCATCGTTCGATCACGTTGGTCTAGGGTCGGACTACGGCCCCGGCACCGGCCGGACCAGGGGGCCGGGCCACACACTGCGAGGGGACTGCTGCCGTGCGCGAAAGTGCTGCTGAACGTCATGACCGCCTGCTCGGGCTGGTACGGGAACGGGGTTCGGCCCGGGTCTCGGACCTGGCCTCGCAGCTGGGGGTCTCGCCCGTCACCGCCCGCCGGGACGTGGAGGAGCTGGCCGGCCGCGGCCTGCTCGACCGGGTGCACGGCTCGGTGTCCTGGCCTCAGGACGCCGAGCCCGCCTCCGCCGCCGGGCCGGGCGGCGCGGGCGGCGGCGGTCCGGTCATCGGCATGCTCGCGCCCTCGTCCACCTACTATTTCGCCGAGGTCATCCGCGGCGCCCACGAGGCCGCGGCCAGGGCCGGGGCCCGGCTCGTGCTGCGGATCTCCGACTACCGGCCGCAGGAGGACCACGCCCGCACGGAGGGCCTGCTCTCGGCGGGCGCCGAGGGACTTCTGGTCGCTCCCGGGTGGCAGCATCCGGGCGACCCCGCCGCGTTCGGCGACTGGATCGCCTCGCTGCCCGTGCCGACCGTCCTGCTGGAGCGCCGCCCCGCGCCCGGTTCCCCGCTGGACGGCCTGGACCGGGTCTGCTCGGACCACGCGCACGGCGTCCTGCTCGCGGTGCGCCACCTGGTGGGCCTCGGACACGGGGCGCCACTGCTGATGGCCCGCGCCGACTCCCCGACCGCCGTCGCGGTGCGGTCCGGGTACGAGGAGGCCCTCGCCGTGCTCGGGCTGCGCGCGCCGCAGGACGTGATCGACTCCGTACCGGCCGAACTCGCCCCGGACGCCTTCGAGGAGGCCGTGCGGGCGCTGCGCGAGGCGGTGCATTCGGGAGTGGCCACGGCGGCGCTGATCCACAACGACGTGGACGCGATCCAGGTGGTGCAGCGCCTGGCCGAGCTGGGCGTGCGGGTGCCGGAGGACCTGGCGCTGATCGCCTACGACGACGAGGTGGCGGCGCTCGCGGACACCCCGCTCACGGCGGTGGCACCGCCCAAGCGCGAGGTCGGCCGCCATGCGACGGAACTGCTGGTCGAACGGCTGGGCCAGGGCTCGGGCGCGCCCCGGCGGCATCTGACCCTGCTGCCGCAGCTGCGCGTCCGGGACTCCTGCGGAGCGCCCCTGTAGCCACCGGTGCCCGCGCCCGGGCAGATGTCCGGGCGCGGGCACCGGCGTGGCGCCGGAATCCGGGGGCGTGCGCCGGGGCAGGCTTCACGACGGGCCCGCCCGTGCCCGTTCATGCCCGTCCGCGTCCGTTCATGCCCCGGGCCCATCCGCAGGCCCTCGTACCCGCACTCCCCACCCCGCGCACCCGTTCCGCAGCGTGTCCCACTCGCCTCCGTACGTAACTTATCTGATCTTTTTTCGATCAATCGCTCTTTCGCTCTTGACTTCGGTCACGGCTGGTCCAAGGATCACGGCCAACGCCAATGTCGTCGCCTGTTCAGGAGTCTCGCTGTGAGCCGCAGTTCGAGCAGAACGTCCATCGCCGTCGTCGGCGCCGTCACCGCACTCGCCGTTCTCACGGCCTGTGGCGGCAGCGGCGACGACTCCTCCGCCGGGAGCGACGGCAAGCCCGTCAGCATCACCTTCTGGGGCTGGGCCAAGGGTTCCAAGGAGGTCGTCGACGCGTTCAACGCCTCCCACAAGAACATCAAGGTGGTGTACGAGGAGATCCCGTCCGGCAACGCGGGCGGCTACGCCAAGATCTCCAACGCGGTGAAGGCGGGCAACGCCCCCGACCTGGTCTCCATCGAGTACCCGCAGCTCCCGGAGTACGTCAGCCAGGGCGCGCTCCAGGACATCGGCGAGTACTTCACCGAGGACATCAGGAAGAAGCTGCTGCCGCAGGCGGTCGAGCTGACGACCCTCGGCGGGAAGAACTGGGCCGTTCCGTTCGACGCCTCGCCGCAGTCCTTCTACTACCGCAAGGACCTGTTCGAGAAGTACGGCGTCGAGGTCCCCAAGACCTGGGACGAGTTCCGCAAGGCCGCGGAGAAGATCAAGAAGGCCGACAAGAAGGCCCGCATCGGCACCTTCTTCCCCGACGACCCGACCACGTTCCAGGCGATGGCCTGGCAGGCCGGCGCCCAGTGGTACAAGCCCGAGGGCGACACCTGGAAGGTCAGCACCGCCGACGCGGCCACCAACAAGGTCGCCGACTACTGGCAGGGTCTGCTCGACGACGACCTGATCCGCGCCAACGCCTCGTTCAGCCCCGAGTGGACCAACTCCCTCAAGAACGGCGGCACCGTCGGCTACCTCGGCGCCGCCTGGGGCGCGGGCGTCCTCAAGGGCACGCTGCCCGAGCAGAGCGGCAAGTGGGCCGTCGCCCCGATGCCCAGCTGGGACGGCAAGCCGGCCAGCGGCATGCTCGGCGGCTCCACCTTCGCGGTGACCAAGACCAGCGAGAAGGCGAAGGCCGCGGTCGAGTTCGCCACCTGGATGTCGACCACCGAGGAAGGCATCAAGGCCCGCATCGAGTCCGGCACGTCGAGCGCCTTCCCGGCCGCGGCGTCGCTGCGCCCGGCGGCCAAGAGCGCCTTCGACGCCGGTTACTACGGCGGCCAGGACATCTACCAGGTCTTCGAGGGCGCCGCGGCGTCGATCGGCCAGAACTGGAACTGGGGCCCGACCACCGGCACGACGAACACCACCATGAAGGACCAGTTCGGCAAGGTCGCCAGCGGTGGCACCACCATCAAGGACGCCGTGAAGGCCGGGCACGACGCCACGGTCGCCGAGCTGAAGAAGCGCGGTCTGAAGGTCGAGGACGCAGGCTGATGAAGCGCGCCCGGACGACCAGAGCCGCCGCCATCCTGCTGGGGCCCTTCTTCGTACTGTTCACCGTGGCCATGGTGCTGCCGATCGGTTACGCGGTCTGGCTCAGCCTGTTCACCGAGAAACAGTCCGGCCTGGGCTTCGGCGGCACCGAGACCGTCTTCAGCGGACTCGACAACTACACGGCGGCCCTGGGCGACCGGGCGTTCCGCGAGGGCTTCGGCGTACTCCTCGGATACTGCCTGTTCTACATTCCGCTGCTGCTCGTCGGCGCCCTCGCCCTCGCGCTGCTGCTGGACTCCGCGCTGGCCCGTGCCCGCCGGTTCTTCCAGCTCGCGCTCTTCCTGCCGCACGCCGTGCCCGGCATCATCGCCGCGCTGATCTGGGTGTACCTCTACACGCCGCAGCTCAGCCCGGTGGTCAGCGCCATGGAGTCCGGCGGGATCGGCTTCGACTTCTTCTCGCCCGGGGGTGCGCTCCCCTCCGTCGTGAACATCGCCCTGTGGGAGTGGCTCGGCTACAACATGGTGATCTTCTACGCCGCGCTGCAGGCCATCGACCGCTCCGTGCTCGAAGCGGCCACGGTCGACGGGGCCGGCGCCTGGCGCACCGCGCTGAGCATCAAGGTCCCGCTGATCCGCGCCTCCGTCGTGATGGTCGCGCTGTTCACGGTCATCGGCTCGCTCCAGCTGTTCACCGAGCCGCTGATCCTCAACAAGGGGACCGGCTCCGCCGTCACCTCCACCTGGACGCCGAACATGTACGCGTACACCGCGGCCTTCGAGCGCAACGACTACGGTCTCGCCGCGGCCGCCTCCATCCTGCTGGCGCTCATGGCCGCGCTGCTGTCCTTCGTCGTCACCCGCTTCACCGGCCGGAAGGGCAAGAAAGCATGAACTCCCCCGCTTCCCGCAGCCGGTGGATGTCGAAGACCGCCGTCAACGGTTTCCTCCTGCTCGCCGTCGTCTACATGCTCTTCCCCCTCGTCTGGCTGGTCACCGCCGCCACCAAGGACACCGGTGACCTGCTCGCGGGCAACGCCTTCTCCTTCAAGGGCTTCAACCTCGGCGAGAACCTGTCGAACCTGGCCTCCTACGGCGACGGCATCTACTTCCGCTGGTACCTCAACAGCCTGCTGTACGCGGGCGTCGGCGCCCTCGTCTGCTCGCTGATCTGCGTCGCCGCGGGGTACGCCTTCGACAAGTACGAGTTCCGGGGCAAGGAGAAGCTGTTCGCCCTCGTGCTGATGGGCGTGCTCGTGCCCACCACGGCGCTGGCCCTGCCGATGTACCTCCTGGCCTCCAAGACCGGCCTGGTGAACACCTACTGGTCCGTGCTGATCCCGGTGCTGGTCAACCCGTTCGGCGTGTATCTCGCGCGGGTGTTCAGCACCGGCTACATCCCGAACGAGGCGCTGGAGGCCGCCCGTATCGACGGGGCCGGCGAGCTGCGGGTCTTCTGGTCGATCGGGCTGCGCATGGTCATGCCCGGCTTCGTGACCGTCTTCCTCTTCCAGTTCACCGCGATCTGGAACAACTTCTTCCTCCCCCTCGTGATGCTCTCGGACCGCAAGCTCTTCCCGCTGAGCCTCGGTCTGTACTCCTGGAACACCAACACCCACGGCGAGCCGAGCTTCTACCCGCTCGTCGTCACCGGTTCCCTCCTCGCCGTCATCCCGCTGATCGTCGCCTTCGTCTCGTTGCAGCGGCACTGGAAGGCCGGACTGACCGCCGGCAGCGTCAAGTGACCCCCACCGCGAGCCCGAGGAGTACGAGTCCCACCATGCCCCACACCACCGACAACCGGCCCGCGGCCCTGCTCGCGATGGGCCCCGGCATAGCCGACCGCCTGTTCGCCGACCGCCACCGCGCCCGGCTGGCCGCCCTCACCCGCACCGACCCGCGCCTCGTCGCCCACGACCTGGCCGAGCCGACGCCCGAGGTGGCCGCCGCGCTCGCCGAGGCCGAGGTGCTGTTCACCTGCTGGGGCGCCACCCCGCTCACCGCCGAGGTGCTGGCGGCCGCGCCCCGGCTGCGGGCCGTGGTGCACGCCGCGGGCTCCGTGAAGCACCACATCACCGACGCCTGCTGGGAACGCGGGATCGTCGTCACCTCGGCGGCCGGGGCCAACGCCCTGCCCGTCGCCGAGTTCACCCTCGCCGCGATCCTGTTCGCGGGCAAGCGGGTGCTGCACGCCGCGGACCGCTACCGCCGGCTGCGCGCCGACCACGACTGGCTCGCGGAGCTCGACGGGGCCGGCAACTACCGCCGCACCGTCGGCATCGTCGGGGCCTCCCGGATAGGCCGGCGGGTGATCGAGCTGCTGCGCCCCTTCGACCTGGACGTACTGCTGTACGACCCGTACGTGGACGAGGCCGAGGCGGAACGGCTCGGGGTGCGGCTCGCCCCGCTCGACGAGCTGTGCGCGAACAGTTCCGTCGTCTCGGTGCACGCGCCCCAGCTCCCGGAGACGCACCATCTGATCGGCGCGGCGCAGCTGTCGGCGATGGCGACCGGGACGACGCTGATCAACACGGCGCGGGGGTCGCTGATCGACGAGGGGGCACTGCTGGCCGAGCTGACGGCCGGGCGGCTGCAGGCGGTGCTGGACGTGACCGACCCCGAACTCCCGCCCGCCGACTCGCCGTTGTACACCCTGCCGAACGTGCTGCTCACCCCGCACGTGGCGGGTTCGCTGGGCGACGAGCTGCACCGGATGGCCGACCAGGCGCTGGACGAGCTGGAGCGGTTCACGGCCGGTCTGCCCTTCGCGGACCCCGTGCACTCCGGGAGCCTGGGCCACTCGGCCTGAGCCCCCCCCCCCCCCCCCCCCCGGGCCTCCCGGCCCGCACCTTCGAGCTGTCCGGGCCGGGGTCCCGGCCCGGACAGCTCGAAGGTGCGGGCCGTCGAAATGCCCGTTTCTCACTAGACTGGGGGCATCCCACCAGTACGTGAGACCGGGAGCCGTCATGAGATTCGTACAGATGATCGACTGCAAGACGGAACGGTTCGCGGAGATGGACCGGCTCATGGACCAGTGGGCCGAGCGGACCAGGGGTACCCGGACCGCCACCCACAGCCTCATCGGCAAGGACCGCTCCGACGGGTCCCACTACGTCGAGATCGTCGAGTTCCCGTCGTACGAGGCCGCGATGGCCAATTCGGGGCTGCCGGAGACCGAACGGATCTTCCGGGAGATGGTGGCGCTCTGCGACGGGATGCCCACCTTCACCGACCTCGACGTGGTCCGCGACGAGCAGCTGAACCAGACGCAGTCCCGCCGCTTCTTCCACGAGATCGCCGTCGGAGGCAACCTCGACGCCATCGACGAGGTGTTCGCGGCCGACTACACCGACCACGACATCGCGAAGGACGCGGAGTCCGTGGTCGGTTCCGACCGGCTGCGCGAGGACGTCGCCCGGTGGCGCGCCGCCTTCGACTTCACCTTCGACCTGGACCGGCAGGTCTGCGAGGGAAACGACGTCGTGACGCTGTGGACCTGGACCGGCACCCACAAGGGCGACTTCATGGGCATCGCCCCCACGGGCAGACAGTGCGTCATGTCCGGCACCACGATCTTCCGGTTCGAGGACGGCAGGATCAAGGAGGGCTGGTGGCACGAGGACCTCATGGCCCTGATGCGCTGGCTCGGCGCCTCCGACCGGGGCACGGCACCCGCCTGACCTCGTCGTGAGCCGAAAGCCCCGTCGCGCCAGGAACCCTCCGTACGCCGAAAAGGCCCCTTCCCCCACCGTCGAACGGTGGGGGAAGGGGCCTTTCGTCGGCTGCGCGGGCCGACGGGGCGACCGTGCGTCAGTGCGCGTGGCCGTGACCGCCGTGGGCGGCCTCGGCCTCTTCCTCGGCCGGCTTCTCGACGACCAGGGTCTCGGTCGTGAGCAGCAGCGACGCGATGGACGCGGCGTTCTCCAGCGCGGAGCGGGTGACCTTGACCGGGTCGATGACGCCGGCCTTCACCAGGTCGCCGTACTCGCCGGTGGCGGCGTTGAAGCCCTGGCCCTTGTCGAGCTCGGCGACCTTCGAGGTGATGACGTAGCCCTCGAGACCGGCGTTCTCGGCGATCCAGCGCAGCGGCTCGACCGCGGCGCGGCGCACGACCGCGACACCGGTGGCCTCGTCGCCGGTCTTGCCGAGGTTGTCCTCCAGGACCTTGACGGCGTGGACGATGGCGGAGCCACCACCGGAGACGATGCCCTCCTCGACCGCGGCGCGGGTCGCGGAGATGGCGTCCTCCAGACGGTGCTTCTTCTCCTTGAGCTCCACCTCGGTGGCGGCACCGACGCGGATCACGCACACGCCGCCGGCCAGCTTCGCGAGGCGCTCCTGGAGCTTCTCGCGGTCCCAGTCGGAGTCCGTGGCCTCGATCTCGGCCTTGATCTGGTTGACCCGGCCCTTGACGTCGCCGGGCTCGCCGCCGCCGTCCACGATCGTGGTGTCGTCCTTGGAGACGGTGACGCGGCGGGCGGTGCCCAGCACGTCCAGACCGGCCTGGTCGAGCTTGAGGCCGACCTCCTCGGCGATGACGGTCGCACCGGTGAGGGTGGCGATGTCGCCGAGCATGGCCTTGCGGCGGTCACCGAAGCCCGGGGCCTTGACGGCGACGGCGTTGAAGGTGCCACGGATCTTGTTGACGACCAGGGTCGACAGGGCCTCGCCCTCGACGTCCTCGGCGATGATCAGCAGCGGCTTGGAGCCACCGGCCTGGATGACCTTCTCCAGCAGCGGGAGCAGCTCCTGGATGGCACCGATCTTGCCCTGGTGGATCAGGATGTACGGGTCGTCGAGGACGGCCTCCATGCGCTCCTGGTCGGTCACCATGTACGGGGACAGGTAGCCCTTGTCGAAGGCCATGCCCTCGGTGAAGTCGAGGTCCAGACCGAAGGTGTTGGACTCCTCGACGGTGATGACGCCGTCCTTGCCGACCTTGTCCATCGCGTCCGCGATGAGCTCGCCGACCTGCGGGTCCTGCGCGGAGAGCGCGGCCACAGCGGCGATGTCGGTCTTGTCGTCGATCGGGCGGGCGGTCGCGAGGAGCTCCTCGGACACGGCCTTGACCGCGGCGTCGATGCCCTTCTTCAGGGCGGCCGGGGAGGCACCGGCGGCGACGTTGCGCAGACCCTCGCGGACGAGCGCCTGGGCGAGCACGGTGGCGGTGGTCGTACCGTCACCCGCGACGTCGTTGGTCTTGGTGGCGACCTCCTTCACCAGCTGGGCACCGAGGTTCTCGTACGGGTCGTCGAGCTCGACCTCGCGCGCGATGGTGACACCGTCGTTGGTGATGGTGGGGGCGCCGAACTTCTTGTCGATGACGACGTTGCGACCCTTGGGGCCGATCGTCACCTTGACCGTGTCGGCAAGCTTGTTGACGCCGCGCTCAAGGGCGCGACGGGCGTCCTCGTCGAACTTCAGGATCTTCGCCATGGGAGCTGAGCTTTCCTCTCGAACGAACTGCGCCCCCGACCGCCCGGCTGGTTATTCGCGGGGGCCAGGGGCGCAGAACAGAAGCAAACGTGGGTGAATTACTTCTCGACGATCGCGAGCACGTCGCGAGCCGAGAGGACGAGGTACTCCTCGCCGCTGTACTTCACCTCGGTGCCGCCGTACTTGCTGTACAGCACGACGTCGCCGGTCTTGACGTCGAGCGGAAGGCGCTCGCCGTTCTCGAAGCGGCCCGGACCCACGGCCAGGACGACGCCCTCCTGGGGCTTCTCCTTGGCGGTGTCCGGAATGACCAGGCCGGAGGCCGTGGTCTGCTCGGCGTCGAGCGGCTGGACCACAATCCGGTCCTCGAGCGGCTTGATCGCAACCTTGGAGCTGGCGGTCGACACGATCCGGTCTCCCCCTTCGGAGATCTCACGGGGTAACAGTCTTGGGGTGGCGACCAGGTGGATCCGTCGTCGCGGGTGCCGGACCTGCCAGTCGCGCAGTGGTGTTGGCACTCTCCAGTGGTGAGTGCCAGAACCGAGACTATGACCGGGATTAGCACTCGGTCAAGCGGAGTGCCAATTCAAGCGATCGTGGCGTCGCGACCGCGCCGCTCCCGCGCTCCCCCGCCCCGGCCCCGGACACGCCCCCGGCACCGGTACGGACGCCGGTACGGACGCCGGTACGGACGCCGGTACGGACGCCGGTACGGACGCCGAGGGGACAACGCACGGACGGGCCGTGCCGTTCCGCACGGCCGCCCGGGGCCCGGTCCGGGTGGCCGACCCGCTGCGCGGCCTTGCGCCCGAGCCGTTCGATCGGGTCCACCGACTGCGCGCACCCGGTGGCGGTCAGGAGCGCACCGGCCGCCAGCAGTCCGGCCAGCAGCCGGTGCGCCCTTCTCATACGTAGTCCTCCAGCCGGGCCACGGCGTACCCCTTGTCCGTGACGACCTTCATGACCGCCCGGACCAGGTCGGTCATACTGCCGCCCCATTCGGACCGGCCCCGGAAGTGGGTGAGGATGATGTCGCCGGGGTGCAGGTCCTGGTCCTCCTCGCGCCACTCCATGTGGTCCGGGAACGCCTCCGCGTTCCACAGCGGGACGGCCTTGATGCCGCAGGACTTCGCGACGCGCAGGGTGTCCCCGTTGTAGTTCCCGTACGGCGGGCGGAAGAGGACGGGCTGTTTCCCGTACTCCTCCCTGATGACCTCCTGCTGGCCGCAGATCTCGCGCTCCTGCTCGGCGTACGAGAGGCCGGGCAGGTAGGGGTGGTTGAGCGTGTGGTTGTTGAGGGCGGTGCCCCGCCGTCGCGCCTCGCCGAAGTACCCGTAGTTGTCGCTCACCTCGTAGTCGCTGAGGAACGCGCTGTACGGGATGTCCAGCTCGTCCATCATCCGGAGCAGCTCGGGGTCCTTCTCGGCGCCGTCGTCGATCGTCAGGAAGACGATCCGCTCCTCGGTCGGGACGGTGGTGAAGACGGGCGGCAGCGAGTCGTCGCCGCCCTCCACCTCGAACCCGGCGCGGGTGGTGATGCGGGGCTTCACGGCGGGCGGCTCCGGGGCGATCAGCGGGGGCTTGGCCAGACCCCACTTCTCGGCGAGGGCGGCCCGGACGGCCGGGGCCAGCTTCGCGTTCTCCCGGCCGGTCTCCGGCGCGGCGGCCCGGTGCCCCGGGCCGCCGGGGCGGGCGGGCGCCGCCGCGGGGGCGCCGGGGTTCCCGGCCGCGGGCCGGCCGCCGCGACCGGCGTCGCCCGCCCGCTCCCCCTCGCCCGAGGCGCAGCCGGAGCCGGCCGCCGCGACCAGGAGCGCGACCAGGGCCGCGCAGACGGGCCGGTGCTTGCCGGAACCCCGGCCGCGCCCGGCCCCGGGCCCACCCGACCCGTGACGCATTGTGGTGTTTTTTTCCTTTTGTCGTACAAGCTGCATGGCGCCGCATACTGCCAGCACTCGATCGGCCACCCGGTCAGACACCGCCGCCGGGCCCGCCGGTCTACCCGGCTGGCTCACAATGGGGCGGGTGAACGCTCTCGCCCCGAACGGCCCCCACGACCCTTCCCGCCCGAGCGGGGAAGACCCCGTCGCCGCCTTCCTGGCCCTGCGCACCCCCGAGGGCGCCGAACTGCTGGCCGGGCTGCGGTCGTACGACCCCGCGCAGGAACTCGCCACCGCCACCCGGCTGCGCCGCAGCCACCCGGCCCACCTGGTCTCGGCGGCGCTGGGGCAGGCGCGGCTGCGGCAGCGGGCGGTGGCGAAGTTCGGTGCCGAGGACGCCTGCCGGATGTTCTTCACGCCCAACGGCGTCGAGCAGGCGACCCGTACCTCGGTGGCCGCCCGGCGCGCGCAGCGGTTCGCGGCGGCGGGCGGGGTGCGGAGCGTCGCCGACCTGTGCTGCGGGATCGGCGGCGACGCGATCGCGCTCGCGCGGGCGGGCATCCGCGTGCTCGCCGTGGACCGCGACCCGCTGACCGCGGAGGTCGCCCGCGCCAACGCCGCCGCCCTCGGGCTGGAGGAGCTGATCGAGGTGCGGTGCGCCGATGTCACCGACATCGACACCTCGCCGTACGACGCGGTGTTCGTGGACCCGGCCCGGCGCGGCGGGCGGGGCCGGATCTTCGACCCCGAGGCGTACTCGCCGCCGCTGTCCTGGGCGGTCGGCACCGCGCTCGGGGCACCGCGCGCCGCGCTGAAGATCGCCCCCGGCATCCCGCACGAGGCGATCCCGGAGCGGGCGGAGGCCGAGTGGATCTCGGACGGCGGGGACGTGAAGGAGGCGGTGCTCTGGTTCGGCGAGGGCTTCGCGGCCGGTTCGTACCGGGCCACGGTCCTCCCGGACGGCGCCTCGCTGTGGTCCGCGGGCCCGCCGCCCGCACCGCCGGTCGGCCCGGTGGGCCGCTACCTGTACGAGCCGGACGGCGCCGTCATCCGCGCCGGTCTGGTCGCCGACGTCGTGGCGCGGTGCCGCGGCCGGCTGATCGACGAGACCATCGCGTACGTCACCGGCGACGAGCCGTACACGTCCCCGTACACCTCCGGGTACGAGATCACCGACCACATGCCCTTCAACATGAAGAAGCTGAAGGTGCTGCTGCGGGAGCGGGAGGTCGGCGTGCTGACCGTCAAGAAGCGCGGCTCGGCGGTCGAACCGGAGGAGCTGCGCCGCAGGATGAAACTCCGCGGCCCGAACTCCGCGACGGTCTTCCTGACCCGGGTGGCCGGGGCGCCGACGATACTGATCGGCCACCCGATGACCGGCCCGGCCTGACCCCGACGGCCCGACCGGGCCGGCCGGGCGGCCGTCAGGCCAGGTCGGTCAGGTCCTCCGCGTACACCTGGGAGAGCGGCCGGGGCCCCACGTACTGCTGGCAGTTGCACTGCCCCGCCTCGAAGCGGACCGGCTTCTTGTTCTCGTCCCAGGCCGTCGGCACCTCGACCCGCTCGTGGCACCGGCCCTGCTTGTCGTGCTTGGCGAGGTGGTGCGTGCAGCCGCAGACCGGCTCGGGCGGCCTGTTCGCGGCCTCGACGGCCAGCCGTTCCTGCTGGGCCGCCTCCAGCAGTTCCAGCTTGCGGGTGTGCCGGTTGCGCAGTGACGTACGGACGTTGTCGACGGCCCAGCCGAAGCCGCCCGTCCAGAAGATGATGAGCAGCCACCAGTACCACTCCACGTCGTCCTCCCCCGGTCCGGTGCGTGTGCCCGCCAGGATAGGGCCCGCGGTCAGCGGTGGGCGCCGCCCCCGACGGAGAACACCCGCTCCGGGGCGGGCATCCCGGCCAGCACCCGCAGCACCCACCTGCGGTGCGCGAACGCCTTGACGAGGCCGATCAGTCCGAGCAGCCAGCAGGTCATCCCGACCCCCATGACCAGGACGATCTCGCCGTAACCCACCCTGCCCGCCGGGGGGTTCGCCGGGATGACGAAGCACAGGTACAGGCCCACCGCGCACAGCGCGAAGGACGTCAGCAGCCACGCGAGGGCGGCGCCCGGCATCCGCAGCGCCGCGTCGCGCTCCGGGTCGCGGTCCAATCCGCCCCAGGCGTACAGCAGTTCGCGGATCCTCCGGTCGCGGCGCAGTCCGACGACGACCAGGATGACGGCGGGCACCACGCAGCAGACGCCCATGGCGAGCAGGATCACGCCGACCCCGGCGCTGATGACGTCGTACGTCTCCTTGAAGGTGATGAGCCCCGAGCCCGCCAGCGCCCAGCCGAGCGCGCAGAGCGCTCCCCAGAGCCACAGCATCCCCAGCCGCCCCGGTGAGACGTGGGCCTTCACCAACGCCCCGAGCACCACGGCCCGGTCGGCCAGCAGGGACTCCCGGTCGGGCCAGGAACGTATCTCCACGGGGGGCGGTGGCGGCGGCAGCGGGGCACGAGGGGACATGGGACCAGACCCTACCGAGCGGGCCGCGCCGCCTCCGTGCCGCCCGGGGCTTCCGCACCCGGGCCTGTGCCGCCCGTGCCCGTACCCCTGCCGGCCGGGGTTTGCGTGCCCGCGCCGGCCGGGTGCGCGGCGCGCTCCAGGAGCATGGCCCGTTCCCGTTCGTTGCGGGCCAGTCCGGCCGCCCGCGCGAACTCCGTCCGTGCCTCGTCCGTGCGCCCGGTCCTGGCCAGCAGGTCGCCGCGCACGCTGGGCAGCAGGTGGTAGTCCTTCAGGGCCGGGTCGTCGGCCAGGGCGTCGACCAGGGCGAGGCCGGCCGCCGGGCCGCGGGCCATCGAGACGGCCACGGCCCGGTTCAGCTCGACGACCGGGGAGGGCTCGATCGCGGCGAGGCGGTCGTAGAGGGCCGCGATGGTGGTCCAGTCCGTGTCCCGGTACGCCGGTGCGCGGGCGTGGCAGGCGGCGATCGCGGCCTGCACGGTGTACGGGCCGAGCCCGGTGCCCTCGGCGGTCGCCGCCACCGCCCGTTCCAGGGCCGCGACGCCGCGCCGGATCAGCAGCCGGTCCCAGCGGGCCCGGTTCTGGTCGGCGAGGAGCACCGGCGCACCGTCCGGCCCGGTCCTGGCCGCGGTGCGCGACGCCTGGAGCTCCAGCAGCGCGGCCAGTCCGTGCACCTCGGGCTCGTGCGCCATCAGCCCCGCGAGCACCCGGGCCAGCCGCAGCGCGTCCTCGCACAGCCCGGGGCGCAGCCAGTCGTCGCCCGCGGTGGCCGCGTACCCCTCGTTGAAGATCAGGTAGATGACCTCCAGCACGGAGCCGAGGCGGGCGGCCCGCTCGGGTGCCTCCGGCACCTCGAAGGGGACGCCCGTGCGGCCCAGGGTCCGTTTGGCCCGGACGATGCGCTGGGCGACGGTCGGTTCGGGGACGAGGAAGGCGCGGGCGATCTCCTCGGTGGTGAGGCCGCCGAGCAACCGCAGGGTGAGGGCGATCCGGGCCTCGGTGGAGAGCACCGGGTGGCAGGCGGTGAAGATCAGCCGGAGCAGGTCGTCGTCGATGCCGTCCGGCTCCGGGGGCTCGGGCGGCGGGACGTCCTCCAGGGCCCGCCCCACCTCGGCGAGCTTGCGCGCGTACGTCTCCCTGCGGCGTACGAGGTCGATCGCGCGGTGCCGCGCGGTGGCCATGAGCCAGGCTCCCGGCCGGTCCGGGACGCCTGACTCCGGCCACTGTTCCAGCGCGGCCACCAGGGCGTCCTGCGCGAGTTCCTCCGCGATGCCGACGTCCCGCACGATGCGGGCGACCCCCGCGATGATCCGCGCGGACTCGATCCTGAAGACCGTCTCGACCGCCGCCCGCGTGCTCGTTCCCATCACGGTCACCCATCAGAGCAGCCGTGCCGGGCAGCGGCAAGCCGCGCCGGACGGCGCCGGACGGAGTGCGCCCGGAAGCCGTCCGAAGAGCCCTCCGGCGGGCTCTCAGACCTGCGGGGTGGCCTCGTCGATCTGACGCACCTCGGAGGTGACGGTCCAGTTCTCCGGGTGGACCCGCAGGAACCGCTCGGTCCACTCCAGGGCCTCGGCCTTGTCCCTGGTCTGGAGGATGGCGTAGCCGCCGATGACCTCCTTGGTCTCGGTGAAGGGCCCGTCGGTGCAGCTGATCCTCCCGCCGGACCAGGTGACGCGGGTGCCCTCGGAGGTCGGGGCGAGACCGGCCGTCTCCAGCATCACACCGGCCCCGGTGATCTCCTCGAACAGGGCGCCCATGCGCTTCTCGAAGTCGGGGTCCGGCGCCTCGGCGGGCAGGTTCTGCTCGTCGATGCGGATCAGGGTCATGAAGCGGGGCATGGTGACTCCTCGGTCGGGGACGGGGGCCCTCCCCGCCTCTCACCCTTGCGTCGAACGGGAACCGGCCGGATCGACAGCTCCCGGAAAATTCTTCCGAGATTTTCCGGGAGGGGCCACCGGGGCGGTCGCGGGGCCGGGGCGCGGACGGCCGGGGCGTCCCGGGCCGGCTCACTCCGCGGACTCGACG
This sequence comes from Streptomyces sp. NPDC002669, assembly GCF_042889165.1. Taxonomy (NCBI): domain Bacteria; kingdom Bacillati; phylum Actinomycetota; class Actinomycetes; order Kitasatosporales; family Streptomycetaceae; genus Streptomyces; species Streptomyces sp. NPDC002669. Next base: position 200,402 of record NZ_JBIAQQ010000015.1, read on the forward strand.
GCCTCCAGCGACTCGAACCGCCAGCGGTGCACCGGGCGGGTGATCAGCTCCGCGTCCGGCTCCGGGAGTTCGGGCAGTTCGTCGCCGTACTCGCCCGCCCACCAGGTGATGACCAGGACCCGGTCCTGCGGGGCGCGCAGCAGTTCGCGGCGGAGCGGCTCGCGGGCCAGCTCGCCCGCGCGGGCCCGCGCCCACTCCAGGAGTTCGGGGCCCCGGCCGGTGGTGGCGCGGGCCTCCCACATCAGGGCGACGGTCGTACGGTTCACGAGTAGAGGTTGTCCTTGCTGATCTCGTGCACGTGGTCGTGGGTGTGCGCGTGGGCGCCCGGCACATGGGCGTCGGTGACCGGCAGCGAGGAGTCCGCGGACAGCTCCAGGTCCGAGGCCGGCCGGTTCCGGGCCACCATCTCCGCGCCCAGCGCCGCGACCATCGCGCCGTTGTCCGTGCACAGTCCGGGCCGCGGCACCCGCAGCCGGATGCCGGCCCGCTCGCAGCGTTCCTCGGCCAGCGCCCGCAGCCGCGAGTTGGCCGCGACGCCGCCACCGATCATCAGGTGGTCGACGCCCTCGTCCTTGCAGGCGCGCACGGCCTTGCGGGTGAGGACGTCCACCACGGCCTCCTGGAAGGACGCCGCCACGTCCCGTACCGGCACCTCCTCGCCCGCCGCGCGTTTGGCCTCGATCCAGCGGGCCACGGAGGTCTTCAGTCCCGAGAAGGAGAAGTCGTAGGCGGGGTCGCGCGAACCGGTCAGCCCGCGCGGGAACGCGATCGCCGCCGGGTCGCCCTCCTTCGCCAGCCGGTCGATGACCGGGCCGCCGGGGAAGCCCAGGTCCAGCACCCGGGCGATCTTGTCGAACGCCTCGCCCGCCGCGTCGTCGATGGTCGCGCCGAGCGGCCGCACGTCCGCGGTGATGTCCGGCGCGAGCAGCAGCGAGGAGTGGCCGCCGCTGACCAGCAGCGCCATCGTCGGCTCGGGCAGCGGGCCGTGCTCCAGCTGGTCCACGCAGATGTGCGAGGCGAGGTGGTTCACCCCGTAGAGCGGCTTGCCCAGCGCGTACGCGTACGCCTTCGCCGCCGACACGCCGACGAGCAGCGCGCCCGCGAGTCCGGGGCCCGCGGTGACGGAGATGCCGTCGAGGTCGCGGGCGCCGACCCCGGCCTCCTTCAGGGCGCGCTCGATGGTCGGGACCATCGCCTCCAGGTGCGCGCGGGAGGCGATCTCCGGGACGACGCCGCCGAAGCGGGCGTGCGTGTCCACGCTGGACGCGACGGCGTCGGCCAGCAGGGTCGTGCCCCGAACGATGCCGACGCCGGTCTCGTCGCAGGAGGTCTCGATGCCGAGTACCAGAGGTTCGTCAGCCATCAGTCAGTCTCTGTTCCCTGTGCGTGCTCTTGCACGTGCTCTTGTACGTGGAGGCGCATGACCAGCGCGTCGACGTTGCCGGGCTGGTAGTAGCCGCGGCGGAAGCCGATCGGCTCGAAGCCGAAGCGTTCGTACAGCTTCTGCGCCCGGGTGTTGTCGACGCGCACTTCGAGGAGCACCTCGGCGCACTCGAAGGCGGTGGCGTGCCTCAGCAGGTCGGTGAGGAGTTCCGCGCCCAGGCCGCCGCCCCAGTGGTCGCGGGTGACCCCGATGGTCTGCACGTCGGCGAGGTCGCCGGCCGCGGCGAGTCCCGCGTACCCGACGATCCGGCCGGTGGCGCGGTCCTCGGCGACGACGTAGCGGCGGGTGGCCCGCGGGCCCCGGGAGTGTGCCAGCTCCGACCAGAACATCCCGGCCGACCAGGCGTCGTCCGGGAACAGCTCCTGTTCGAGCTCCAGCACCGGGGCGATGTCCCACCAGCGCATCTCGCGCAGCACGGCGGCGGTCGTGGTCGTCACTGCGGGGTGACCACCTTGTAGTTCTTCGGGACCTGGGCGTCGGGCCTGCGCAGGTAGAGCGGGCTCGGCGGCAGCAGTTCGGCACCCTCGGCGAGGCGCTCGGCGGCGAGTGCGGCGAGTGCCCCGGCGCCGACGTGCTCCGGTCCCCGGGCGTCCGGGAACGCCTCCGGGTACAGCACCGCGCCCGCGCCGACGACGGGGAGCCCCGCCAGCTGCTCGGCGATGTCGGCGGGCCGGTCCACGGCGGGCCCGGCGACCCGGGTGCGGGAGTCCTCGTACCGCGCCCAGTAGACCTCCTTGCGGCGGGCGTCCGTCGCGACGGCGAACGGGCCCTCCAGCCCGGCCCGGCCCGCGGCGTACGCGAGGCCGTCCAGGGTGCACAGCCCGTGCACGGGGACGGAGAGGGCGGAGCCGAAGGTCGCGGCCGTGACCAGGCCGACCCGCAGTCCGGTGTAGGGGCCGGGGCCGACGCCCACGACCACGTCCGTCACCGCGTCGAGTTTCAGGCCGGCCTCGGCCAGGACCCGGTCGACGGCGGGCAGCAGCAGCTCCCCGTGCCTTCGGGCGTCGACCTGACCGGACTCGGCGACGACGGAGGTCCCGTCGTGCAGGGCGACGGTGACGGCGGGGGTTGCGGTATCCACGGCGAGCAAGAGCACGCAAACAGCCTACGGCTCCGCCGACCGGTGCACGGCCTCCCGTACGGCGTCCCGGTCCCGCCCGCCCCGGCTGCTACCGTCACCGTGCACACACGCGGGTACGACGTAAACGCTAAACGCTTGTACGACATATGGAAGCGAAAGGGGCGCGCACGGTGTCCAGAGGCAGCTCGGGAATCGTGGCCGGGCTCACCGCGGCCGCGCTCGTCGCGGTCGGCGTCCTGGCCTACCAGGCCTCGGCGAACGTCCCCGACAACCTCGCGGCGCCCCGGCCGAAGGCGTCCGCCTCCGCCTCCGCCACCGAGCACGCCGAGCCGAAGGAGAAGAAGAAGTCGCGGCCGACCGCGCTCCCCGCGGGCTCCGGCACCGGGCAGCGGGTCGTGTACGCGCTGGCCGACCGGCGGGTGTGGCTCGTGGACGCGGCCGGGAAGGCGACCCGGACCTTCGAGGTCATGCCCAGCGCGCTGAACCCGCTGCCCGGCACCTACCGGGTGAGCACGCGCTCGGGCGCCCCGTCCAAGGGCTCGGACGGCGTGATGATCGAGCACGTGGTGCGGTTCGCGGTGGTGGACGACGCCGCCGTGGGGTTCAGCGCGGCGGTGGACGGCTCGATGGAGAGCCCGGACCCGACGCTGAAGACGGGCGGCGTGCGGATGTCCCGGGACGACGGCGACGCCATGTGGAAGTTCGCGATGGTGGGCACGAAGGTGGTCGTCGTCCGCTAGGACGCGTGTTCCGCTCCGCGATCCGCCTTTCGGTCCGCCCTGCGGAATCCGGTCCGGCCCCGGGAGGAGACCCCGGGGCCGGTTCGTCGGATCGAGGCGCCGGTCAGCTCGCGCGGCGTTCGGGGACGGCCTCGGGACGGGGCACGGCGGTGACGGGAGTGACGGGGGTGACGGCCGCCGGGGTGGGCGGCGTGGAGACCGCCGTGGCCGCGGCGCAGGCCGCCAGCAGGTCTCTCATCGATGTCGGCGGCGGCGGCACTTCACGGTCGGCGAACGTCGTCATGGATGCCTCCTGGGGCTCCGGCGGAAGGCGTGGTTAGGCAGACCTAACCCGCTCTCGCCATCCATGTGACCACGCCCGCACCGCCCCGCGCAACAATTTGCCGACAGACTGTCGGAAAGGATGACGTGCTGCGGCCGGGTTCCCGCCCCCGGGGCCGCCCGGCGTCCGGGGCCGCCCGGCGTCCGGGGCCGCCCGGGGGGCGGGTCCCGAAAGTCCCGCCCGTCCGGAGAGGTCCTAGAACTCGCGCAGCCCCGCCCAGCGCGCGCCGATGCCGATCAGCGTCACCTCGCGCCGCTCGTCGTCCGTGTCGCCGACCGCGCGGTCGATCACCACGTGGAGCCGGTCGTCCGACAGCTCCTCGACCTTGCCCTCGCCCCACTCCACGACCACCACCGACTCCGGCAGCGACACGTCGAGGTCCAGGTCCTCCATCTCGTCGAGCCCGCCGCCCAGGCGGTACGCGTCGACGTGGACCAGCGCCGGGCCGCCGGTCAGCGACGGGTGGACGCGGGCGATCACGAAGGTGGGGGAGGTGACCGCGCCGCGCACGCCGAGGCCCTCGCCGAGCCCCCGGGTCAGCGTCGTCTTCCCGGCGCCGAGCTCACCGGTGAGCATCACGAGGTCGCCGGGGCGCAGGATGCCGGCGATCCGGCGGCCCAGGGCCTGCATCTGTTCGGGGGACTCGACGGGGAGGCTCACGGTGACGCCGTGCGGCGCGGCGCTCCCGACGACCTCGGCCGCCGGAGTGTTGTGCGGTGCTTCCATGGCCGCCACGTTAGAGGATCCGGCGGTGGCGACGCGGCGGGCGGAACGCGCCGCCGGGTCACCGGTCCCGTTGCTTCGCCGCCGGTACGGCGCCCACCCGGGCCAGCAGGTCCGCCAGCCGGTCCGTCACCGTCTCGGGGTGCTCCAGCATCACCAGGTGGCCGGCGTCCGGCACGATCACCAGCTCCGCGTCCGGGAGCTGGTCCGCGATGGCCTCGCTGTGCGAGGAGGGCGTCACCAGGTCCTTGTCGCCCGCCAGGATCAGCACCGGGACGTCCCGGAAGGCGGGCAGCGCGGCGCTCTTGTCGTGCTCGGTGAAGGCCGGGTAGAACTCGGCGACCACGTCGATCGGGGTGGACTCGATGAGCCGCTCGGCGAACCGCGCGACCGACGGGTCGACGTCCCGCGAACCGAACGAGTACCGCTTGATCAGCCCCGCGAAGAGGTCGGCGGTCGCCCGCCTGCCCCGCTCCACCAGTTCGGCCTGGGAGCCGAGCGCCCTGAGCACCCCGGGCAGCACCCGCCGCACCGCGTTCACGCCCGCGACCGGCAGCCCGAAGCTGACCTCGCCCAGCTTCCCGCTCGACGTGCCGACGAACGCGACGGCGGCGACCCGGTCCCGGACGAACTCGGGGTACTGGTCGGCCAGCGCCATCATCGTCATGCCGCCCATCGAGTGCCCGACGAGCACCAGCCGCCCCTCGGGGGCCGCCGCCTCGATCACGGCCATCAGATCGCGGCCGAGCCGGTCGATGCCGACCGGCACCCCCTGCGCCTGGGAGCGGCCCCGCTCGGAGCGGCCGTGGCTGCGCTGGTCCCAGTGGACGGTGCGGACCAGGCCGCGCAGCGCCGCCCGCTGGAAGTGCCAGGAGTCCTGGCCGAGGCAGTAGCCGTGGCTGAAGACCACGGTGACGGGCGCGGGGGCCTTGCGGCCGAAGAGCCTGCGGCGGCGCGTTCCGGCGCCCGTGGCGTCGCCGTCGGCCGGGGCGTCCGCCGTGCCGCCGTCCGGTTCGACCTCGTCGACCTCGTAGTACAGCTCGGTGCCGTCGTCGGCAGTGGCCCGGCCCGGCATCCCGCGCAGCGAGCCGTACGGGCCCGTGGCGTCCAGCGTCAGCCTGGCCCGGCGGCGCATGCCCCGGCCGACGGTGAGCCGTTCGACCGCGACCCCGGCCGCCGCGCCCGCCGCGAGCACGCCTATGGCCGCTCCGGCGATGCCCGCCCGGCGCCAGCCGGCCGCCGTGGCGGCCGTCGTCACCGCGTCCCCCGCACCGATCTCGCTCACCGTGCCGCGCTCCTCGTCGGTCGTATCCGTCAGGTCGGGACCGGTCCGTTCCGGCCGTGACTCGGACCGGGTCCGGTCAATCGTGCCCGGTCAGGTGTGCACGTTCGGTCAGGACTCGGCGGGGGCGGCGTTCAGGTGCACGCGCGGCACGCGGGTACCGATCCGGGTGACGATCTCGTACGCGATCGTGTCGGCGGCCCGCGCCCAGTCCTCGGCGGTGGGCTCGCCCCGGTCCCCCGGGCCGAAGAGCACCGCCTCGCTGCCCACCCCGACCTCGTCCCCGCCCAGGTCGACGACGAACTGGTCCATGGCGACCCGGCCCGCGATCCGCCGGGTGACGCCGCCGACCAGGACCGGGGCGCGGCCGGAGGCGTGGCGCGGGATGCCGTCCGCGTAGCCGACCGGCACCAGGCCCAGGGTGGTCTCGGCGGTGGTCGTGTAGTGGTGGCCGTAGCTGATCCCGTGCCCGGCCGGCACCCGCTTGACCAGGGCGATCGAGGCGGCGAGCGTCATGACGGGGCGCAGTCCGAAGTCGGCCGGAGCGCCCAGCTCGGGGCTGGGCGAGATGCCGTACATCGCGATCCCGGTCCGCACCAGGTCGAAGTGCGCCTCGGGGAGCGTCAGCGTCGCCGGGGAGTTGGCCATGTGGCGCACCTCGGGGTCGACGCCCGCCTTCTCCGCGTACGCCACCATGTCCCGGAACGCGGTCAGCTGGGCGGCGATGGAGGGGTGGCCGGGCTCGTCGGCGCAGGCGAAGTGGGACCACAGGCCGGTGATCCGGATGGTGCCCGCGGCCTCGGCGGCGCGGGCGGCGGCGACCAGTTCCGGCCAGTCGGCGGGCTGGCAGCCGTTGCGTCCGAGGCCGGTGTCGGCCTTGAGCTGGACCCGGGCCGGCGTGCCCGCCTCCGTCGCCGCGGCGACGACCTCGCGCAGGGCCCACATCCCGCTCACCGACACGTCGATGTCGGCCTCGATCGCCTCGCGCCAGGGGCCGCCCGGCGTCCACAGCCAGCACATCACCCGGCCGCCGAGCCCGGCGGCCCGCAGGGCGAGCGCCTCCTGCGGCGTGGCGGTGCCCAGCCAGGTCGCCCCGGCCTCCAGCGCGGCGCGGGCGCAGGGCACCGCCCCGTGCCCGTAGGCGTCGGACTTGACGACGGCCATGAGCTGCGCGCCCGCCGCCCGTGCGCGCAGTTCGCGCACATTGGCACGCAATGCGGCGAGGTCGATCTCGGCACGGGCTCTCAAGGACGCTGTCTCGTTCATCGCGCCCAGTCTCTCAGAGCCGTACGGCGGGGTACCGGGGCGGCGGGCCGGGTCCCCGCGGGCGCGGGGCGCCCCGGGAACCCGCCGAAGGGCCCCCGACCGGCTCTCAGTGCCTGTGCAGTTCGTGCTCCAGGTGGTCGACGATGACCGGGACATGGCTGTGCGGTACGTCCTTGACCGCTGTGACCAGGGTCACCGGGCCCCCTTCCCTGACCAGTTCGACCAGCTCCCGGACGGCCGCCGTGTGGACGGGGTCGGCCAGTTCGGCGCGGTAGCGGTCGACGAACTCGTCGTAGCGGGTGGCGGTGCGGTCCTCGTGGTACCAGTCGCGGAGCTCAGCGGACGGGGTGATGTCCTTGAGCCACTTGTCGATCGCCGCCTTCTCCTTGGACTCGCCGCGCGGCCAGAGCCGGTCGACCAGGACGCGGGTGCCGTCCCCGGCCTCCTTCGGCTCGTACACCCGGCGTACGCGCACCTCGTCGCTGCTGCCCACGGTCGGTCCTCCTGTCGGCTTCCCTCGGTCCGGTCGGTGTCCGCCTGCGCCCAGGATCGCTCAGGCCCGTACGTCCCGCCACGCCGCCGGGATCGCCTCCGCGACGTCCTGCGCGGCGACGGGGGCGCCGTCGGCGGCGAGCCGGGCGGCCAGTCCGTGCAGATGGGCGCCGACCGACGCGGCATCGCGCGGGGCCAGGCCCGCGGCCAGCAGGGAGCCGATCAGGCCGGAGAGGACGTCGCCGCTGCCGGCCGTGGCCAGCCAGGCGGTGCCGGTCGGGTTGACCCGTACCGGGGTGTCCCCGGTGCTGTCGGCGACCAGCGTCGTGGAGCCCTTGAGCAGGACCGTGGCGCGGTGGCGGGCGGCCAGTTCGCGCACCGCGGCGAGCCGCCCCGCCTCGACCTCCTCGCGCGCCACGCCCAGCAGCGCGGCGGCCTCCCCGGCGTGCGGGGTGAGGACGGTCGGCGCGGTGCGGGCGCGCACGGCGGCGGCGTCGAGCAGCCGCAGCCCGTCCGCGTCGACGAGCACCGGCACCTCGGCGGCCAGTACGTCGTCCACCGCCCCGGCGGCCTGTGCGCCGTCGCCGAGGCCGGGCCCCACGACCCACGCCTGGACCCGGCCCGCCTTCGACGGCGGCCCCGTGTGCACCAGGGTCTCCGGATGGCGCGCGATCACCGCGGCGGCGCCCGGACCGACGTACCGCACGGCCCCCGCGCCGCCGCGCAGCGCCCCGGAGACGGCCAGCACCGCCGCCCCGGGGTAGCGGGCGGATCCCGCGACGACGCCGACGACCCCGCGCCGGTACTTGTCGCTCCCGCCGCCGGGCACCGGCAGCAGCGCGGCGACGTCCGCGTACTGGAGCGCCTCCAGGCCGGGCACCGCGGGCAGCTCCGGGCCGAGCCCGATGTCCACCAGGCGCAGCGCGCCCGCGAGTCCGGCGGCGGGGTCGACGAGCAGGCCCGGCTTGTACGTGCCGAAGGTGACGGTGGCGTCGGCGCGCACCGCGTCGCCGAGCACCTCGCCGGTGTCGGCCTCGACCCCGCTGGGCAGGTCCACGGCGACCAGGGGTGCGCCGGTCGCCGCGAAGGCCCGCACGAGCGCGGCGGCCCCCGGGCGCAGCCCGCCGCGTCCGCCGATGCCGGTGATGGCGTCCACGACGAGGTCGACGTGTCCGCCCCAGGCGTCCGCCACCGCGGCGGGGGCGCCTTCCGCCGCGTCCGCCGGTCCGTCCGTCACCCGTCCGCCGGCCGCCAGCAGCGCGGCGAGTCCGCCCGCGTGGGCGCGGCCCGGCGCGGTGAGCACGGCGCGCACGCCCGCGCCCCGGCGGGCCAGCCGGGCGCCCGCGTACAGCGCGTCGCCCCCGTTGTCGCCGCTGCCCACCAGGAGGACGATCCGGGCCCCGTACACCCGCCCGCGCCCGCGCAGCACGTCGGCGCAGGCCGCCGCGAGTCCGGCGGCGGCGCGTTGCATCAGGGCGCCCTCGGGGAGGCGGGCCATCAGGGCCCGCTCGGCGGCCCGTACGGTCTCGACGCTGTACGCGGTACGCATGTGCTCAACCCTCCGCGATCACCACGGCCGACGCCACTCCCGCGTCGTGGCTGAGCGAGACGTGCCAGTGCCGCACGCCCAGCTCGGCCGCGCGGGCGGCGACCGTGCCGCTCACCCGCAGCCGGGGCTGCCCGCTGTCCTCGACGTACACCTCGGCGTCCGTCCAGAGCAGCCCGCCCGGCGCGCCGAGCGCCTTCGCCAGGGCCTCCTTCGCGGCGAACCGGGCGGCGAGCGAGGCGATGCCCCGCCGGTCACCGCTGGGCAGCAGCAACTCGCTCTCGACGAAAAGCCGTTCGGCCATCTGCGGTGTGCGCCGCAGCGCCGCGTCGAACCGTTCGATCTCGGCCACGTCGATCCCGACCCCGATGATCACGGGCGTCCCCTCATCTCGCTACTCCACGGTCACGGACTTCGCCAGATTGCGCGGCTGGTCCACGTCGTTGCCGCGGGCCCGGGCCAGTTCGCAGGCGAAGACCTGCAACGGCACGGTCGACACCAGCGGCTGAAGCAGCGTAGGCGCAACGGGGATCCGGATCAGGTGGTCGGCGTACGGGACGACCGCCTCGTCGCCCTCCTCGGCGATGACGACGGTGCGGGCGCCGCGGGCCCGGATCTCCTGGATGTTCGACACGATCTTGTCGTGCAGCACCGACCGGCCGTGCGGCGGGGGCACCACCACGACGACCGGCAGCCCGTCCTCCACGAGCGCGATCGGCCCGTGCTTGAGCTCGCCCGCGGCGAAGCCCTCGGCGTGCATGTACGCCAGTTCCTTGAGCTTCAACGCGCCCTCCAGGGCCACCGGGTAGCCGACGTGGCGGCCGAGGAAGAGCACCGTGTCGTGGGCGGCGAGGGAGCGGGCGAGTTCGCGCACCGGCTCCATGGTTCCCAGGACCCGTTCGACCGCCCCGGAGATCTCGGAGAGCTGGCGGACGACGGTGCGGATCTCGTCGCCCCACTTCGTGCCGCGGACCTGTCCGAGGTACAGGGCGACGAGGTAGCAGGCGACCAGCTGGGTGAGGAACGCCTTGGTGGAGGCGACGGCGACCTCGGGTCCGGCGTGCGTGTAGAGCACGGCGTCGGACTCCCGGGGGATCGTGGAGCCGTTGGTGTTGCAGATGGCCAGCACCTTCGCGCCCTGTTCGCGGGCGTGCCGCACGGCCATCAGGGTGTCCATCGTCTCGCCGGACTGGGAGATCGCGACGACCAGGGTGCGGTGGTCGAGGATCGGGTCGCGGTAGCGGAACTCGCTGGCCAGCTCGGTCTCGCAGGGGACCCGGGTCCAGTGCTCGATGGCGTACTTGGCGATCATCCCGGCGTGGAACGCGGTGCCGCAGGCGACCACGACGACCTTGTCGACCTCCCGCAGCTCGTGCGGCGGGATGCGCACCTCGTCGAGGCGGAGCGAGCCCTCGCCGTCGATCCTCCCGAGCAGCGTGTCGGCGACGGCCCGGGGCTGCTCGGCGATCTCCTTGAGCATGAAGGAGTCGTGGCCGCCCTTCTCCGCGGCGGAGACGTCCCAGTCCACGTGGTACTTGCGGACCTCGGCGGGGCGCCCGTCGAAGTCGGTGACGGTGACGCCCTCCCGGCGCAGCTCCACCACCTGGTCCTGGCCCAGTTCGATCGCGGAGCGGGTGTGCGCGATGAACGCGGCCACGTCGGAGGCCAGGAACGCCTCGTCCTCCCCCACCCCCACCACGAGCGGCGAGTTGCGCCGGGCCCCGACGACCACCTCGGGCGCGTCGGCGTGCACGGCCACGAGGGTGAACGCGCCCTCCAGCCGGCGGCAGACCTGCCGCATCGCCTCCGCCGGGTCCGCGCAGGAGGAGAACGCCTCGGCCAGCAGGTGGGCGACGACCTCGGTGTCGGTCTCGGAGACCAGGTCGTGGCCGCGGCCGGCGAGTTCGGCGCGCAGGGCGGCGAAGTTCTCGATGATCCCGTTGTGCACGACGGCGACGCGTCCCGCGTTGTCCAGGTGCGGGTGGGCGTTGGCGTCGGTGGGCGCGCCGTGGGTGGCCCAGCGGGTGTGACCGATGCCCGTGCTCCCGGCCGGGAGCGGCGCCTCGGCCAGCGCCTTCTCCAGGTTGACGAGCTTTCCGGCCCGCTTCGTCGCGGCCAGGCCGCCGTCCGCGAGGACGGCGATGCCCGCCGAGTCGTAGCCCCGGTATTCGAGGCGCTTGAGGCCCGCCACGACGACGTCCTGTGCCGACTGCCCACCGACGTAACCGACGATTCCGCACATACCGTTCCCTTCATGCCCATTCGCGGCCGAACCCCCCTCCTCCCCGCATCGTCGCAGAAGGCGCACGGGGCGGCAGGGAGGACGGCGGCGCGGGGCCGGGGCGTCCGGGGCGGCGGCGCGGGGCCGGGCCCGTCCCTCAGGACAGCAGCAGCGGCATGTCCCAGTCCGAGGGCGTGCCCCCGACGGAGTACGAGTCCAGGGCCAGGGCCACGCCCGCCGCCCCGTCTAGGTATCCGGAGACGTCCGTCCCGAACGGGACCTTCGTCATGGTGAAGCGGTGGCCGAAGGGCAGTTCCGGGTCGAAGTCCGCGACCAGCCGGGCCGCGATCCGGTCGCGCAGCGCCTCGATCCGTTGGTCGCCGATGTGCTCGTTGAGCCGGCCGAGCTGGTGCAGGGCACCCGCCCAGCCGTGGCACAGGGCGTGGTCGTCGACGGCCCACCGCTCCATGGGCAGGGCCAGCAGCCGTTCCGCGGACTCCTTCGCGGTACCGGTCCAGTCGGTGCGGTCCAGCGCCAGGCCCGCCAGCTGGAGCCCGCGGGAGACCCCGGGGGCGCCGTAGCACCAGGAGGGCCATCCGGCGGGGGCGGCGAAGGCGTCGGGCCCGGCCAGCCACTCGTCCAGGCTCAGGTGCGGGGGCCAGAACACCCCGTGCTCGTCGCGCACCGCCCACCGCGTGAGCAGCCCGGCGGCCGACTCGATGGCCTCCTGCTGGCCCGGCACCCGGATGCCCTGGCTCCAGGCGACCGACAACAGGGCCAGCGGCCCCGCGACTCCGTGCGACAGCCCCAGGTTGAGGTGCCCGTCGGGCAACCGGTGCTCCGCGCCGATCCGGGGCGCGTCCAGGGCCCACCACCGCGGCACCTTGTGGCCCCGGTGCTCCACCTCGCCCCGTGCGAGGCGGACCAGATAGGCCAGCACGGTCTCCAGCTCCTCGCCGCAGGTCCCGGCACGGGCCAGCAGGTAGCGGCCCACGCCCGTCATGCCGCGCACCAGCTCGTAGTGGCCGATGGTGGGCAGCGGGGAGTCCTGCGGGACGGCGGGCAGCGCGGTGCGCACCAGTTCGCGCTGGTAGCCGTCCAGGCCCTGGAGCGCGGAGACGTAGCCGCCGGTGGCCCGGTGGGCGAACAGTACGGCGAAGGCGAGGGCGCCGGGCCCCTTGAAGATGCCGCTCGGGGCGGTGTCCCCGGTGCCCGCGGCCCGGGTGGCGACCGCGAGGTAGCCGTGCGCGCGGGCGGTGCGGTCGGTGCCCGGACGGGCCGCGCCGCTGAAGGCGATGGCCAGGCCGGGGCTGCCGCTGCCCAGGGTCATCTCGGCCCAGATGCCCTCGCCCTCGCCGTCGTCGGACGCCTCGGCCGGTATCCGGGTCGCGGCCATGGTGGCGGCGGGGTCGGCCAGCTTGTCGAGGATCAGCTCCGAGACCCGCCCGGCGCGCTCGCGCAGGCCGGTGACGGGCGGCGCGGAAGCGGCGGACGGGGCGTCGGCCGCGGGTGCGGAGGTGGCGGGCGGGGCGTCGGCGGCATGTGCGTCGGCCGCGGGTGCGGAGGTGGCGGGCGGGGCGGCGGGCGCCGGGGTGCGGAGCGGGTCCCGGTCCGTGCCGTGCGGTGCGGTCATCGGGCGCTCCTCGTGGACGGCCGGGCCTCGTGGGCCCGGCGGGCGACCTGGGTGCGGGCGGCCCCGCGCAGCACCGCGTAGCCGCGGGCCTCCGCCGCGGCGTCGATGCCGAACAGCCGGTTGTGCCGCATGTGCAGCAGCGAGAGCACCGCCTCGTCGCGGTCGGCCTCGTCGGCGGCGAGCACCAGCTTCCCGTAGGCCCGCGCCTCGGGGGCGTCGGCCCACAGTTCGGCGAGCGCCGGGACGCCGAGCCCGGCGGCGACGGTACGAGCGGTGTCACCGGGCACGTCACCCGGGCGGACCAGCCGGTCGGCCAGGGCCCGGTGGCGCTGGTAGACCTCGTGTTCGGGGCCCTTGGTGAACATGTGGTCCGCCCAGGCGCACCAGTCCCAGTCGCCCAGCGAGTCCAGCAGCACCGCGTGCCCGGCGGCGGCCAGCACCTCGGGCGGCACGGCCGCCGCCCCGGCGCGCCGGGCCCGCAGCTGGAGCAGCGCGGAGCGGCTGTCGGTCAGGAAGAGTTCCTCGACGGCCTCCTGCGCGGCGGGGCCGAGGTAGCGGTCGGTCTCCGGGCGGTACGCGTCCAGCGTCATCGTCCGCGCCGCACCGGATTCGGTCAGCCGGCGCACGTGCCGGGCGACGGCGGGCAGGACCCGGTCCCGCAGCACGGCCGGGTCGCCGTGCAGCCGGATCCGCAGGTGCGGGTCGGGGTCGCGGTAGCGGATGAAGAACCAGCGGTCGAGGTCCGCCTCGACCTCGGCCAGCAGTTCGGGGAGGCGGTCGGCGAGGAGGTCGTCGTGGGCGGCCTGCTCGGCGTACAGCTTGACGGTCAGCCAGTCCTCGCCGGGCAGGTGGACCGCGGTGGGCGCGAGCCTGATGGCGGACCTGGCGAGCGGCGGCGGCGCGTCGGGGGAACCGGCCGGCGGGGCGTGCGGGGCGCGGACGAGCGGGACGACGATCTCGGTGCTGTGCCCGAAGTTCCAGCCGAGCCCGGCGCCGTCCGCGGTGAGGTCCTCGTACAGCTGGAACCGGGGTTCCCTCGCGGTCAGTTCGGCGCGCAGCAGCCCCTGGTCCCACGGCTCGCGCAGGTCGACCGGGAACATCTGGTCGTTGCGGGCGATCTGGACGCGGTCCGGCACCCGGACCCGGCGGCGCCAGTCGCGCAGGCCCTCCGCCCACACGGCGGCGTCCGGCGACCGGGCGGCGTCCCGCAGCCGGCGGTCCGCGAGCCAGCGGCGCGGCGCGGTCAGCACCCGGCCGTGCCGGACGCTCGGGAGGTACGGCAGGATGTCGAGCCCCGCCCAGTCCCAGCCGGACCAGACCCGGGGCCGGGCCGCCGCGAGGTCGCAGAGGAAGCGGGCGACGGGCGGCGCCTGGGTGTCGAGGGCCAGCATGTGCGGGATCACGGGGACGACCTGACGGCCGGTCGGGCCGTGCAGCAGCCGCAGCCCGTTCTCGCCCGCCGCGACCAGAAGGGTGCGCCAGTCCAGGCAGTGCGGGTCGCCGCGGTCGTCGGCGACGCCGACGGGGATGCGGTACGGCAGCAGCGGCGGCACCTGCACGATGTTCAGCGAGCGCGGGTCGCTCGGCGCGATCTCGACCTGGGCGACCAGGACCTCCTCCTCGCCGGGGCCGGTCTCCGGGCCCGCCACCAGCCGGGCGAGGTCGTCGGTGAGCCCGGTGAGGGCGGCGAAGCGGCCGGCGGTCGCCCCGGCGGTCCAGGAGCCGATGTGCGGGCTGCCCAGGAGCAGGAAGTCGCCGCGGTCGAGGGCCTCCCGGCTGTCCGCGAGGACCTGGAAACAGAGTTCGAGGGTGCGCGGCGGGCGGCTCACCGGGGTGTGCCCGGCGGCCTCGGCCAGGCGCGCCACGTCGGCGTCGGTGAGTTCGATGTCACCGCCTTCGAGGATCGCCTGCTGGGTGAGTTCGGCGATCGCGGCGCGGCGGGGGCGGTCGGGGTCGTCGCCGGAACCGGCGCGGGGGCTGTCGGGCGCGTGGGCGCCGTGCTCGGGCGGCAGGCCGAGGCCGCGGTGCGGGTCGACGAGGTCGGCGAGCGGGACGGCGCAGGCGGTCCCGTACCGCTCGATGAACCGGTCGCGGTACTCCCGCATGTGGTCGAGGGCGGCCCACTGCGGGGTCATCGCCCAGATCGCGGCGGCGTAGCGGCGCACCTCCTCCCCGACCGCCTCGGGCAGCGCGAGGTCGGCGGGCATCCGCAGGTCCACGTGGACGGGGGGCCGTCCGCCGTCGTCGGCCGCCGCGCCGTCGCCCTTCACGGCCCGGACGGCGGTGAGCAGGGCGCGCCAGGAGTCCCGGCCCGCGCCGGGCGGGTCCGCCTCGTGGGCGTCGGCGGCGGCGCGGGCCGCCCGCAGCGCCTCGGCGGCGCCCGGCACGGCCCCGTCCACGGCGGCCTCGATGCGGTCGAGGAGGGCGGCGTCGATGCGGTGCGGGGTGAGCGGGGTGAGCAGGAAGCCGTGCCGGAGGAGTCCGGCGAGCAGGCCGTCGACACGGTCCGCGGCCACGGCGGGGAAGCGCCCGGCCAGCTCGTCCAGCAGGGCGGCGTACGGTACGGGCCGCTCGGCGGCCTCGCGGACCGCGGCGACGAGGGCGTTGTCCCGGACCGAGACCTCGCGTCCGCCGGTGTGCAGGGTGAGCCGTCCGTCCCGCCGTACGCACAGGTCGTTCAGGACGACGTCGGTGCGGCGGCGGACCGCGGGGACGGCGAGCCAGTCGAGCACCCGGCGGTGCAGCCAGCCGCCGTCGAGGCGGACCGCCACCTCGCCGGGGCCGGTGGGCCGGGCCCCGGCGGCGGGTCCGAACGAGGCCCTGCCGACGCCCGCGAACAGGCCGAAGGGGGTGGGGCGGCCGCCGGCGCGGCGCGCGTAGCGGGTGAGGGTCCGGGCGGCGCTGAGAACGCGCTTCGGGCCGAGGGCGGCGACGCCCTCGTCGGTGGCCAGGCGTCCGAGGCCGAGCGCGAGGCTTCCGCTGGCGACCTCGACGGCCTGGCGGAGCAGCGGGTCGGCGGCCAGCAGCCGGACTCCGGGCACCGGGTCGTCGGCGTCGACCCGGGGCTCGTCGCGGTCGCGCGGCATGCTCGCGATCCGTACGAGCACGGGCTCGCGGATCTCGAAGAGGTCCAGGTCCAGGTCTGATCGCACGTCGGTCGTCCCTCGGGGTGCGGTGGTGGGGGGGGGGGGGGGGGGGGGGGGGGGGGGGGGGGCGGGGGCGGGGGCCGCGGGGGCGGCCCCCCCCCCCGCGGCGCCGGCCCCCCCCCCCGGCCCGCGCCCCCCCCCGCCCC
>NZ_JBIAQQ010000016.1:0-72499 GCF_042889165.1 Streptomyces sp. NPDC002669
CCCCGGCCCGCCCCGCCACCCACCTCCCCGGCCCCGTCGACCCCCACCACTACCCCCTCCCGCCACCCACCACCGACTGAACACACCCCGGTCCGGCGTCCGCACGGCCTGCCGCCCCTTGTCCACCCCCGCTTCCCCTCCCTCAGCCGATCCGGAGAACCCCTGGTGCCCGTACTCACCCGTCCTCGGCGGACCGTCCCGTCGAAGAAGCTGCGCATCGTCCTGCTCGCCCTCGCCGGACTCGGACTCATCGGCGCCACGGCGTTCATGGTCCTGTCGAAACAGGAAGGGCCGCGCCCCGTCACCCTCGACGAGGCCCAGCGGCTGGCGTTGGCCCGCTTCACCATGTACGAGGCCGGAACCGTGAAGGTCGAGGCCACCGTCAAGGACGGCGGGGGCACCACGACGGTGCACGGCCTGGTCGACTACCGCGCACGGCACGCCGTCGGCCGGTACGCCGCGACCCGTGCCGGCGGCACGGAGTCCGGGATGATCGCCTGGGACGCCGCCGGACTCGCCGTCCTCTCCGACCCCGTCCCCGAACCTGCATCCGCATCCGCCTCCGCGCACGGCGCCGACGACGTGGCGGCGATCGTGAAGGCGGCCGCCGCCGCGAAGCCGCGCTCCTGGTCGCCCCGCGTCTACACCGGGGACCCGCTCGACAGCGCGCTGCGCCTGATGATGTCGCTGGCGGCCGACCGCCCCGAGAACCCCCAACTGCTGGCCCAGTCGGGCCCGCAGCACCTGCGCGAGGAGACCCTCGGCGGCACCGCCTACGCGGTGTTCTCCGGCCCCAGGCGCAGTGGCGGCGCACGTGACGGCCGTTCACCGCTGACGTACTGGGTCGATGGCGAAGGACGGCTCGCCCGCATGGAGGCCCGCCTCGCGCCGTTGCCGGATCCGGCCCGCCTGGACTTCGCCCCCGCACCGGCCGGCCTGCGCGTCCCCACCCGGCCCTGGCCGGAAGGCCCCGACGCCCCGCGGCCCTGAACCGTCGCGGGACGCGGGCCGGCCCCTCGCACGGGACCGCCACCGGGAGACCGCCGCGCGGGACCGGCCGGAAGACCACCGCACGGCCGTGAAGGGGTCACGGCCGTGCGGTGAGGAGGGTGATGTCCGCGCCCGCCGGTGTCTCCGCGTGACGCGTCCTCCCGCCGTGCGGCGGGAGGTAAGAGCCCCGCACGGCCCCGGGATCAGTCCAGTTGCTCCGGGCCGAGGGCCGGAATTCCGTCGGAGCCGAACCCTTCCCGCACCAACTGGTCGTCGTTCTTCGTGGCGGTGCTCTCCAGCGCGCGAATGGGCTTCTTGCTGCCGTAGATGTAGAGCCGGTCCCCGATCTCCAGCAGATCGAACAGCCGCTTCGCGTCCTTCACGTACATGTTGACGCAACCGGCCGAGCCGGACTGGAACAGGTCCACCTCGGTGCCGTGGAGTGCCTGGCCGCCGTTGAAGAACTGGGAGTAGGGCATGGGGGCGTTGTCGTAGATCGTGGAGAAGAAGGTCTTGTTCTTCTGGTAGACGCGCTGCCATCCAGTGCGTGTTTCGAGTCCGGGCCGGCCGCTGCGGATGGGGACGGGCGCGAAGATCACCTTGTCCTCCTTCTGCACCCACAGGATCTGCCGCGACAGATCGACGCAGGTCACGCGGTAGGACTTGACCGGGCACTCCTTGGCCGCGTTGGGGTTCTCGCGCACCTCGAACACCAGCAGCATCCGGTACGTGCGCAGGTCGGCCGCGCCGTCGACGGGCGTGGTGCCGATGCGCTCCTGCAGTTCCTTGATGGCGAGGCAGTCCTCCCCGGACATCCTGCCGTCCTGCGGGAGGCCGAGCTTCTTCTCCAACTGCCACTGGTAGGGGCCGGTCTCCGCGTCGCATTCGACCGCGGGGGGTTCGCCCCGGCCGGGTGCCGCTGCCGCGTGCGACGCGGGGGCGGCGTACAGGCCGACCGCGGAGCCTCCGGCGGCGAGGGCGAGGAGGGCGCAGAGGGAACGGAGTTCCCTCGCGAATCCAACGGTCACGTCATCTCCCTGATAGTCGGTCGCCGGTCGCGGGGGCACCGTGCCCGGCTTCCCTCTTCAATTATCCGTGACGGCCCCTCACCCGCCACGTGGAGTACGCCGTTGGGGTCCCGAGAATTCCGGTCAAGGGGCGGCGGGAGGCCGACGGTTGGCAAGAGGTTCCGCGAGGGGGTGTCATGGCGGGTCCGTCTCCGGAACCGTCGGACAATTCCCGGAGCCTTTGAGGGGCGGGTCGGATTTCTTGATATCGGAATGTCCCGTCGCGGAGCGAAAGTGCTCCGGGGCCGGGGGCCCGGGGCGTACGGCGGAGTGCGGGGTGACCCCTGAAACACGAGGTGAACCGCACTGCGGAGGGCGGTGGCCGGGGCGGAGGGAGAGTGCCCCTACCTCATGCGGCGAGGTGTCAGTACTCCGGGGCACGAGGGAAAGGCGGCCGCACGGGTTTCCACCGCCTCGCGGAACCCCGGCTGATCTGCGACGCTTCGGCAACCGGCGGAATTCCTGAATCGTTTCGGCTCGTCGGCCTTCCGGGTTCTTCTTTTTCCTTTCCTCGGGGCTTGATTGAGTGGCGATTTATTTTCCGCTTATATACGGCACCTATCCGTTGTTTCGTGAAACCACAGAAGGGCTGACGTGTGACAACGAAGAAGGGCAGAGCCGCTGCCCGGGCCGGAGGGTTGGCAGCGCTGTCGGCGAGCGTCGCGGTCACCGCCGTGCTGCCCGCCGCCCCGGCGGCGGTCGCCGACGCCGGGGACGGCAGCCTGACGGTACGTGTGGTGCGCGAGGTGAACGCGAACGGCAAATGGGACGACGTCCTGGAGCCCGGACTGGGCGGAGTGAAGGTGGTGCTCACCGACACCGCGGGCGCCTCCGTGACCGGCACCACCGAAGCGGACGGCACGGTACGCCTGGTGCCGGGCGACCGGCTCACGGGCGGCAAGTACCGCGTCGAGGTCAAGAACCCCGCGCCGGGAGTCCTCTTCCCCGGGTTCGCCCTGCCCAAGGGCGACCCGGGCGACCCGAGGACCCTGTCGTCCGACGTCGAGTTCGTCGACCTGGCCGGCGGCAGGAACGCCGAGGTGACCACCTCGTTCTGGAACCCCGGCGACTACTGCCGGAAGAACGCCGACCTGGTCACCGCCTGCATCAAGAGCGACGTACCGGGAATGAGCGACCCGGGGACGGCACGGACCCTGGTCTCCCACCCCTACAACGCGCGCGGCAACGACGCGGAGACCACGGACCTCTCCACCAAGGCGCAGACCGGGTCCCTGTGGGGCATCGGTTACAGCAAGCAGAAGAAGTGGATCTTCTCGTCCGCCTTCGCCAAGCGCGGCGCGAACTACGGGCCCGGAGGCCCCGGCGCGATCTACCTGAGCGACCGGAACACGGGAGAGCTGAGCCGGTTCACCACCGTGCCGGACGCCGGCAGCACCCCCCACGACGCCGGCACCGACATGGACCTCGCCTTCCGCACCGCGGTGGGCAAGGAGTCGCTGGGCGACGTCGACGTGAGCGAGGACGGCAAGGACCTGTACGTCGTCAACCTCAAGGACAAGAAGCTCTACCGCTACGACGCCACCGAGAAGACCGCGTCCGCGCCCGAGGCGTCCTACCCGATCCCCGACCCGGGGTGCTCCTCCGCGGGCGACTGGCGCCCCTTCGGCCTCGGCATCCAGGACGGCACCGTCTACGTCGGAGGTGTCTGCTCCGGCGAGTCCACGCAGAACCGCGACGACCTGCGGGCGGTCGTCCGGACCTTCGCGCCCGGCTCCGGCACCTTCACCGGCACGGTGATGGACCAGAAGCTCACCTACCCCCGGGGCAGGGTGAACGGCCCCGGTCCCTGCTACGGCGACAAGTGGTACCCCTGGCGCACCACCGTCCCGGACACCCAGGACGGAGTGGACTGCAAGTCCGCCCAGGCGGGCGGCCGGGAGGTGCCGAACCCGGCACCGCTGCTGTCGGACATCGTGGTGGACACCGACGGAGCGCTGATCCTCGGCTTCCGTGACCGCTACGCCGACCAGTACGGCAGCTTCATCGCGTACGAGGCGGACAGCCCGCGCACCGTGCAGACCTTCGCGGGCGGTGACCTCAACCGCGCGTGCCGGCGGGGCGCCGTGTTCGTCCTGGACGCCAACGGTGGCTGCCCCGACAACGCCACCCCCGCCAACAGCGGGAACCAGGCGGCGGACGTCAAGGAGTTCTACCCCGGCGACTTCCGGCTGGGCGGCTACCACCAGGAGACGGCCCTCGGCGGCGTGGCGCTGTCCAAGGCCGAGGGGACCCTCGCCTCCGGGGTGTACGACCCGGTCGACGTCGTCCACACCTCGGGCACGGGCTTCTTCGGCCGTGCGGACGGCACCGTCGCCGCGGGCATGGGCAACCAGCTGACCAACTCGTTCGGCAAGGCCGGTGGCCTGGGCGACCTCGAAGTGCTGTGCGACGAGGCGCCGTTCCAGATCGGCAACCGCGTCTGGTACGACAACGGCAAGAACATGAAGGACGGCCGGCAGGACCCGGACGAGAAGCCGGTCGTGGGCGCCACGGTCAACCTCTACGACCGCACCGGCAAGAAGATCGCGACGACGAGGACCAACGCCCGGGGCGAGTACTACTTCGACTCCGCCCTGGTCAAGAACGTCGAGCCGGAGGACTGGGTCGCCGGACGCGAGTACGTGGTACGGATGGACAACCCGGCCGACTACGGGCCGGGAGGCCCGCTCGACGGCTGGATGCCCACCCAGTTCGACCAGGGCGACACGGCGGCCAACTCCAAGGGCAGGACCGGCCCGGGTGAGGACGCGTACCCCTTCTACGGCTTCACCGCGGGCGGCCCCGGCGAGAACGACCACGACATCGACTTCGGGTTCGTCGAGCCGACGCGCATCATCCTCACCAAGAAGGACAGCCGTACCGGCGAGGTGGTGCCCGGCGCCGTCTTCCAGCTGTGGCGGGAGAGCAACGGCAGGCCCGGCCTCCAGCGCACCGGAGGCGACCGCGACACCCGGGTCGACGTCGGCTGCGCGACCGACTCCCGCGGCACGTGCACGTTCACACGCATCCAGGTCGGCTCCTACTACCTGTTCGAGACCGATGTCCCCGAGGGGTACCTGAAGCCCGAGAACCCCGTCACCCCGCTGGAGGTCACCACACGCAACTGCAAGGACAATCCGCTGGAGGTCACCCTCACCAACAAGCCCGGTGAGCCCGGAAAGAAGAACGGGCAGCGGTAGACCCGCCCGGTCCCAAAGGCCCGGAGCGCAACCCGGCCCCCCGGCAGGCGCAACCCGGCCCTCCCGGCAGGCGCTGCCCGCCGACGGACCGCAGGCACCGATGCCGGCCCCCGGAGCACGCGCTCCGGGGGCCGACGCCGTACGGAGAGCCGGGCGGTTCCCACCCGCTCGTTCCGGACGGCGTGTTCGAACCCCCTTGTGGAGTGCCGTGGTTGAGGCGGCCACCGCTATTCTTCTACAGTTGTGTAGAAGGTGCGGGGCGGGGTGCGCGTGCTCTGGTTCCCCGTGCTCGTCCGTTGCTTCTGGGAGGGTGTCATGGCTTCGATCGACCTGGACAAGGTGCTGGACAAGGCGTGGGCGGACAAGGCTCTGCCCGAGATCC
Organism: Streptomyces sp. NPDC002669; assembly: GCF_042889165.1. Classification (NCBI taxonomy): domain Bacteria; kingdom Bacillati; phylum Actinomycetota; class Actinomycetes; order Kitasatosporales; family Streptomycetaceae; genus Streptomyces; species Streptomyces sp. NPDC002669. The sequence continues at coordinate 5,640 of NZ_JBIAQQ010000016.1, forward strand.
TCGCGGCCCCGGTCGCCGCGCTCAAGGGGGTGTCCGACCGGGACGGCGAACTCCTTCAGGAAGCCTTCGGGGTCAAGACGGTCTCCGACCTCGCGGAACTGAAGTACGCGCGCTGGGCCCAGGCGCTCGCCGCGCTCGACGTCGCCCCGAAGTAGCCCGGCCGGCCGTCATCGGCGCCCTCCGCCCGGCGGGGGGCGCCGCTGCGGTCGAGGGCCGGTCGGCGGACACGCGCCGGAAAGACCGCGATCCTTCTGACCTCCGAGGTGTCGACCGTGCCGATCGATGAGACCGGATGGGAAATCGCCCTGCTCGACGGTGGGCCCGCCGACGGCGTGCGTGTCCGTGTGGCAGGGCGGCCCGATGTGATTCAGGTGACCCGTCCGTGCGAGACGGAGCCCCCGCACGGTCATGTGCGTGCGGCCGCCCTCTACGTCTACCGGCGAAACGGCTGTGAGGCCGAGGGGCTGCGCTACGGCTTCGATCCGGCGAGCCCCTGAGGCCGGCGGAGCCGGCGCGTCGCGGTGCGGGCGCTCTGCGCTCAGGGGGCGTTCCGGTGGGGAGCGACGGCCGGTGCGGGTCGCGCGGAGAGCTGTTCGGCCACGAGCCGTATCACGGTGAGGGCGGCGGGGGCTTCGATGAAGTACACCTGGCGCCGCCCGTCCCTGCGGGAGCCGACGAGCCCGGCCCTCTTGAGGGCGGCGAGGTGCTGACTGATGGTGGAGGGCGCCCCGCCGATCCGGTCCAAGAGGGTCGTCACGTTGGTTTCCCCCTGCGCCAGGGCCTGGAGGATGCGCAGGCGCGCCGGGGAGGCCAGGAGTCCGAAGGTCGCAGCCGTCTGTTCCAGGACCTCGCCGGGTGCGCCCCCGGGGGCGTCTTTGTCGTCCGCCGTCACCTGCGCGTACCCCTCTCCGGCCGGCGGTGGTGCGCGCTGTCCGAATCTGCGCGCCCCGCTCGGCTCCGGCTCGTTCCGGCGCGGCCCTCCCGCCCCGTGCTTCTACATGAATGTAGATGGTCTGAGGGTATACGGCCTGAAGTGCTGAACCACACACGCGGTTTGGAGGAGTGGGCGCCTCGTGGTGCTCAGGCGTCCGCTCGACTCGTTCGGCGTGTTGTGGACGATCGCCGCCGCTTCGGAGCGGTTCGATTCCCGCTCCTGACCGGTCGTCCGGGGCGAGGGGGTGACGTCCCCTCGCCCCGAACGGTCAGATGGGGGTGGCCGCCTGCAGGATGAGGACGAGCGTGAGCGCCGCGTTCGCCGATGACAGCGCCGACACGGCCGCGCCCGCCGCGGCCCCCCAGGCGGCCAGCCCGACGGTGGTGAACACCGGCGGCCAGACCCGCGTGGTGGGAGCCGGTCCGAGCAGGGCCGCGACCCGCCGCGGCACCGGCCCCGCGGCGGCGAAGTGGGCGAGCGTCGCCACGGGCGCGCCCTGGGAGAACAGGGCGGACTTGCCGACCGCCACGGCCACGGTCCGGCGGCTGCCGACCGCGAGTGCCGCCTCCTCGTCCGCCCATCGCTCCGCGGAGTAGGCCACGGCGGTGCGCAGCGGGCGCAGGAACGGGTTCGCGCGCGCCGCGAGCTGCACGGTGAGCAGGAAGCGGTGGTGGCGGCGGGTCAGATGGGCCCGCTCGTGGGCGAACAGGGCCCGTCGCTCGGGTCCGTCCAGTCCGGCCAGCATCCCGGTGGTGACGACGATCCTGTTCCGCCTGCCGGGCAGGGCGTAGGCGTACGGCACGTGGTCGGGGAGGACCGCCACGGATGTGCTGGGCAGGCCCGCCAGGGCGTGCTCGGCCCGCCGCCGTACCCGATGGTGCCGCCACACGGCCTGCGCGCACGCGGCGAGCACGGCGAGCAGGGCCGGAATGGCGGCGCGGCCGGCCACCTCGTCGTAGGGAACGGCTTTGCGCACCTCCGGGTCCGACCAGCCGTCCGGGAGCGGGTTGCCGGGCAACTGCGCGGTGCCGACCACCATCAGCAGGGCCAGGCACAGCGTGCTGCACACCGCGAGCACGGCGGCGGCACCCGTCAGCAACCAGGTTGCGGTTCTGGGGTGCAGGTGCTGCTCGGCGAGACGGGCGATCGGCCATGCCGTCAAGGGCAGTACCAGAGGAAGGAAGACGAAGACCCCCATGTGGCTACTCTTCCTCCTCCGCCGACGGTTTCGCCAGCAGGTCTCGCAGCAGCCGCTCGTCGCCGGGCGAGAGCGTGGTCACGAAACTCGCCAGCACGGCTTCGCGGTCCGCCCCGGAGTCCAGGACCTTCCGCATCCGCAGGGCGGCGAGACCGGCCTCGTCGGCGACCGCCGTCCACTTGAAGGAGCGGCCGGTGCGCTCGCGCACCACCGCGCCCTTGACCTGCAGCCGGGTGAGGATGGTCATCACCGTGGTGTAGGCCAGCCCCGCACCGAGGCGTTCCTGGACCCAGGCCGCGGTGACCGGCTCGGGTGCCTGGCGCAGCGCGGCAAGCACCTGCGTCTCCAGTTCCCCCTGGCCGCGTCGGCGCGTCGTGTGCTCGCTGTTGTGGTCCGTCATGCCGTCGGTCTCCCGCCTTCCTGCCCCGCCTGCCGCTGGGGCCGGTTCATCGTACTGACCTGCCACCCGGCCACCCCGTCATCTACATCGTTGTAGATTTTCCTCCTCCGGTCCCGCCGTTCCCTTCTCCGGCACCGGGTGTGTTCCGCCCGTAACTTCTACAGTGTTGTAGATTTTGCGGGAACCGGCGACGCGGCATCGAGCCGACACGCCTCGGCTCTGGAGGAGGAGCACGGTGGGAGTCACACTGACCAAGGGGCAGCGGGTCGGCCTGGACAAGGGGGACGGCGGGAAGCTGGACGTCGTGCGCATGGGCCTGGGCTGGCAGGCCGCGCCCCGCAAGGGTTTCCTCGCCAGGTTCGCGGCCAAGGAGATCGACCTCGACGCGTCCGCGGTGCTCTTCGCCGGCCGGGAGCCGGTGGACGTCGTCTTCTTCCAGCATCTGGTCAGCGACGACGGTTCGGTCCGTCACACCGGCGACAACCTCGTCGGCGGTGTGGGGCAGGGCGGCGACGACGAGTCGATCCTCGTGGATCTGGCACGTCTCCCCGCCCACGTGGACCAGATCGTCTTCACGGTCAACTGCTTCACCGGCCAGACCTTCGCGGAGGTGGAGAACGCCTTCTGCCGCCTCGTCGACGAGAACAGCGGCCGGGAGCTCGCCCGCTACACCCTCTCCGGCGGAGGGGCCCACACCGCTCAGGTCATGGCCAAGGTCCACCGCGTGGGCGGTGGATGGAGCATGTCCGCCATCGGGGAATCGGTCAACGGCCGTACGTTCCAGGACCTGATGCCGGCCATCGCCGGTCACCTCTGACCCGGCCGTTCCGACCTGACCGCCTCGTCACCTGCCATCGGGAAGAAGAAGACGGACGCCCATGCTCGGCATCAGCGAACTCGCCATCCTGCTCATCGTCGTCATACTGATCTTCGGTGCCAAAAAACTGCCCGAACTCGCCCGTTCCATGGGCAAGTCGGCCCGCATCCTCAAGAGCGAGGCCAAGGCGATGAAGTCCGATCAGGCATCGGACCCCTCTGCCGCGGCGGGCGCGCCGTCCCCCGGCCACGCCGGCCCGCAGGTCGTCCGGGCCGCCCCCGGCGACGTCACCGGCCCTCCCGCCCCGCGGCCCGACAACGGCACCCCTCGGACCTGACCCCGCTCGGGCCCTGCCCCCTCAACCGGCGGGGCATGCCGACGGGCCGTCATCGTCAACATCCCCGCACCGGAAGGAAACCCGCCCCATGGGCATCATCGGTTGGATCGTCCTCGGCCTCCTGGCCGGAGCCGTCGCCAAGCTCCTCCTGCCCGGACGTGACCCGGGCGGCCTCATCGGCACCACCCTCATCGGCATCGCCGGTGCCTTCATCGGGGGCTGGCTCTCCGCGAAGCTCCTCGACCGCCCCGTACAGAACCAGTTCTTCGACCTCGCCACCTGGGGCGCGGCCATCGGGGGTTCCCTCGTTCTGCTGATCGCGTATCGCCTCCTGTTCGGCGATTCCCGCGATTGATCCACCGGCGACCGGGCCCTCGACGGCGGGGGAGCGACCCGGGCCGGGGCGTTGTGCGTCAGTCCGGGTCCGTCGCGGACAGGGCTTCGGTGACCATGCGGGTGGCGAAGTCGCGGTCGTCGGTGAGCCGGTTGATGTGTTCCGCGAGCAGCAGGGCCGTGGCCTCCAGGGGGCTCATCTCGTTCTCCGTCCAGTCCCCGTACTGCTTGCGCCACAGGTTGGGGCTCAGACCGGTGCCGGCCGCGACCACCAGGCCGGTCATGGTGGGAATCGTCTCGGGAGGGATGCTCCTGGGCATCATCCGCATCGAGGCCACGAACCCCGGCACCACGTACTCGATGACGTCCTTGTCGTGCTCCTCGTAGGTCACCCGCAGCCACCGCATGAAGACGTAGACGAGGGTGCACATGCCGTCCACCACGTCATCGACTTCCTCGGGGCTCAGCGACGCGGCGAGCCGGTCCGTCAACTGCTGCTGTTCCGAGTCGGGTCCGGACGGGGTGCCGTGGATGGCCTTGAGCCGGGAGTCGATCGCCATGATCGCCATACCCACATCGCCGACCGGGGCGTGAGCGGGGTCGCAGAGTGATGACACAGGTTCCTCCTGGGGTGACCGTGGGCAACACGGCGTGTCCTTACGGTAGCGGCCGAAGGGGTGGAGACGGGGCGCTACCCGGACAGTGACTGCCGTGCGGAGGGAAGGAGGAAGGGGAGGAAGCCGGGATCGTCGGGGCCGGACGCGAGGGCGTACGCGAAGCCGGTGCGGCAGCCCGCCGTCACGCGGCTCCGGAGCCGCGCCGTCCCTTGTAGTTGATCTTCATGGTGTCCATGTCCGTCACCGTGGAGCGCAGTTCGCCGTGACCGCATCCGCGCTCCCGGAGGTAGGTCTCCGCACGGTCCTCGGCGATGGCCCCCGCCATCTCCTCGCCGTCCGCGGCGGCGGACACGACCACGTAGCGGAAGCTGAAGTGCTTGAGCACCCGGTCGTACGCGAGCGAGCCCTCCTCGGTGAACTGCATGGCGCTCAGCCCGTGTTCGTCCACCTCGGCCAGCAGCCGGGCACGTGCCTCGTCCGTCAGGCCGTCCCAGGTGCCCCGGACGATCACTCGGTAGGTGTGCTGCGCGCTCATCGTGTTCCGCTCCGCGTTCTTTTCCCGTACGGGCCGCATCGGCCACCGCTCGTGGGCCGTGAAGGGCCAAGGGTACGGCGGCACGGGGCCGGGCGCGCCCGGATTGTTGCCGCGCGGGGCGGGCCGGGGCGGTGCGCCGCCCGTTCCCTTTGCGGAAGTCTGACGGTGGAGCCCCTGGCCGGGGCGTTGTCCAGCGTGTTCCATGGTCATCGGGACGCCCGGACCCGCGGCGGCCCGCGCGAGGGAGCGAGGTTGCCTTGGCCACGACCGTACGACGTGCCGTACTGACTCTGCCCGCCGCACCACTGGGCCCGGAGAATCCACTGCCCGCCCTGCGGCCGCTCGACCGGACCCATGCCGTCGACGAACGCACCCGGGCCGCGCTGCCGCGCGACATGGCCCGCCAGATCGGCTGCGCGCAGCCGGCCACCGTGCTGCCGACGCGCGTCCTGGACGGTTACGGGCGCGAGCGCGTCCCCACCGGCCTGGACGTGATCGTCATCGAGAACGACCGGCTGCGGGCCACCGTCCTGCCCGGGCTCGGCGGTCGCGTCCACTCCCTCCACCACAAACCGACCGGCCGCGAACTCCTCTACACCAACCCCGTGCTGCAACCGGCCGACTTCGCGCTCAACGGCGCCTGGTTCTCCGGCGGCATCGAGTGGAACATCGGCGCCACCGGCCACACCACCCTGTCCTGCGCCCCGCTGCACGCCGCCCGGGTGCCCGCGCCCGACGGCGGCGAGATGCTCCGCCTCTGGGAGTGGGAACGGCTGCGCGACCTGCCGTTCCAGGTGGACCTGTGGCTGCCCGACGACTCCGACTTCCTCCACGTCGGCGTACGGATACGCAATCCGCACGAGCACACCGCCCCCGTCTACTGGTGGTCCAACACCGCCGTGCCCGAGGGCGGACGCACCCGCGTCCTGGCCCCCGCCGACGAGGCGTGGCACTTCGGGTACGAGCACGCCCTGACCCGGGTCCCGGTCCCGGTGTCCGGCTCCGTCGACCGTACGTACCCGACGCGCGGCGACTTCCCCGCCGACTACTTCTACGAGGTGCCCGACGGGGCCCGCCGCTGGATCGCCTCCCTCGACGGGGACGGCCACGGACTCGTCCAGACGTCGACCGATCTGCTGCGCGGCCGGAAACTGTTCCTCTGGGGCGGAGGCACGGGCGGCCGGCGCTGGCAGGAATGGCTCACCGAACCCGGCACCCCCGGCTACGCCGAGATCCAGGCCGGCCTCGCCCGCACCCAGCTGGAACACGTCCCCCTCGAACCGGGGGAGGAGTTCAGCTGGCTGGAGGCGTACGGGCCGCTGTCCGCGGACCCCCGCGCCGTGCACGGCGACGACTGGGCGGCGGCCCGTACGGAGACGGAACGGCGGCTGGACCGGGCGCTGCCGCGCGCCGACGTCGAGGCCGCGTACGCCGCCTGGCGCCCGTTCGCCGACACCGAACCCGGTGAGTCGCTCGCCACCGGTTCCGGCTGGGGCGCCCTGGAGGTCCGGCGCGGCGGGTACGAACTGCCCGGCACCCCGTTCGCCGGCACCACCCTCGGCGAACCGCAGCGCCCCTGGCTGGAGTTGCTGGAGCAGGGCACCTTCACCGAACCGCTCGGGGCGAAGCCGCCGGGCCCCTCCCTGGTCTCCCCGCCCTGGCGCGACATGTTGGAGACGGCGCCCCCCGACCCCCTCACCGAGTACCACCTCGGCGTCGCCCAGTGGCACGCGGGCGACCGCGCCCAGGCCGTGCGCAGCTGGGAACGCGGGCTGACGCTCGCCCCGTCCCGCTGGCCGCTGCTGCGGTGCCTGGCCGTCGCGGCCGGGGAGGGCGGCCGGCGGAGCCGGGCCGCGGACCTCTACGCCGAGGCGTTCGACGACCTGTGCGCGCGGCGCCACGACGACGGGGAGCGGACGGCCGCCGAGGCGGCGCTGGGCCGCGAGGCGATGGAGGCGCTGCTGGCGGCCGGGCGCCCCGAAGGGGCCAGGGCCGTATGGGCCGCGCTGGGCCCGGAGATCCGGCGGCGCGGCCGCTTCCGTCTGCTGGAGGCCCGGTTGCTGCTCGCCGAGGGGGACCGGGCGGGCGCCCGGTCCGTCTTCGACGAGGGCTTCGAGGTCGCGGACCTGCGGGAGGGCGCGGAGATCCTCGGCGAGGTGTGGGCCCTGATCACGGACGACCCGCTGCCGGAGAGGTACGACTACCGGATGCGTCCCACGCGTTGACGCCCGTCCGGTCCGGTCCGGGGCTCAGTCGACCGGGCCGGACGACAGGGTGCGGTCGACGTACTCGAAGACCGAACCGTCCGGGTGCACGGCGATCAGATTGCGGCCCACCGGCGTCGGCACCGGCCCGGCGAGCACGCGGGCCCCGACCCGGGAGAGGGCGGCGTGGGCGGCGTCGACGTCCTTGACCGCGATCGTCGCCGTCACCTTGCGCAGGATCTCCAGCTCCGACTCCGGGCCGCTCATCAGGAGGAAGCAACTGATCGCGGCGACCGAGACCCCGCCGCGCTCGAAGCGCAGTGCCGAACTGCCGGTGAGATCCTCGTAGAAGGCCACGGCGGCCTCCAGGTCGTCGACGCAGATGCGCAGCGTGGTTCCCAGAATGTCCATGCGGGCAAGGGTAGTTGGCGGCGCTCCGGCACGTGATCGATTCAGGGGCGCGCCCTCGCGGGGGGTGTACGGGGGCGGCTTCGTCCCCGTACACCCCGCGGGCTCAGGCCCGGCAGAGCACCTCGCCGTGCGGAACCATGAACCAGGCATCGTCCCGCGTGCCCCACTCGCGCCAGGCCGCGGCGATCGCGGACAGTTCGTCGGCGGTCGCGTGGCCGCCCTCGACGGCGCGTTCGGCGTAGAGCGAGTCGACCGTGCGCTCCGCCCACAGGCCGCTCCACCAGTCCCGGCTCCCCGGAGTGGCGAAGCACCAGCTGGCAGCGGTCGCGGTGACGTCGGTGAAGCCCGCCCGGCGGGCCCAGGACAGCAGCCGGCGGCCCGCGTCCGGCTCGCCGCCGTTGGCGCGGGCGACCCGGCGGTACAACTCCTGCCAGTCGTCCAGGACGGGGAGCTCGGGATACCAGGCCATCGACGCGTAGTCGCTGTCGCGGGCCGCCACGATGCCGCCGGGGCGGCAGACGCGCCGCATCTCGCGCAGGGCCCGCACCGGGTCGCCCACGTGCTGGAGCACCTGGTGGGCGTGGACCACGTCGAAGGAGTCGTCGGGGAAGGCCAGGTCGTGCACGTCGGCCACGGCGAACTCGACGTTCTCCAGGCCGCGCCCGGATGCCGTGCCGGCCGCCCGGGCCAGGATCCCGTCGGCGGTGTCGACGCCGGTCACCCGGCCGGGGGCGACCAGTTCGGCCAGATCGGCGGTGATGGTGCCCGGCCCGCAGCCGACGTCCAGCACGGTCATTCCCGGGCGGAGCTCACCGATCAGGTACGCGGCGGAGTTGGCGGCGGTGCGCCAGCTGTGCGAGCGCAGCACCGACTCGTGGTGCCCATGGGTGTAGACGGCGGTCTCGTTCGGCATGGCCGTGGATCCCTTCTCGGAACGCGGCCGGAGACCGGACCGCGAAGCGCTGATCGGTATGGCCACCGTACGCCGGTATTTCGAATCATGAGATATGCGTCTTGATATCTGGGACACCCTCTGCGGGACGGCGGGCGACGGGAGTTGGGCACGGACCGGCACGGCCCGCGCGGGGCCGGTGTGCGCTCGCGCCCCGGCCCCGGGCCGGGGAGAGTGGACGCATGACTTCTGTCTCCGCCGACGAGATCCTCGAACGCCACGGCGAGGCGCTCCGGCTCTTCACCGACCGGGTGCACGCGGTGCGCGACGACCAGTGGTCCGCGGCCACGCCGTGCACCGAATGGACCGTGCGCGACCTGGTGGCCCACCTCACCGCCGAACAGCTCTGGGTGCCGTCCCTGGTCACCGAGGGGCGCACCGTCGCCGAGGTCGGCGACGCCTTCGACGGAGACGTGCTGGGCGACGACCCCGTGGCCGCGTGGGACCGGGCGGCGGCCGGGGCGCGCGAGGCGTTCGGGGCACCGGGCGCCCTGGACCGGACCGTGAACCTGTCGTACGGGGACACCCCCGCCGACGCCTACTGCGCGCAGATGGTGACCGACGCGGTGGTGCACGCCTGGGACCTGTCCCGGGCGATCGGCGCCGACGAACGGCTGCCCGCCCTGCTGGTCGGGTTCGCGCGCCGCGAGGTCGGACCGTACGCGAAGGACCTCTCCGGCAGCGGCCTGTTCGCCCCGCCCGTCGGGACCCCGGCCGACGCCGACCCGCAGACCGAACTGCTCGCGCTGCTCGGCCGACGGTCCTGACACCTGAGGGCTGTCCCGTAATCCCCGGTGGATCGGCGCGCGGCGTCAGATGCGGTGCATCGCAAGGCGGAGGGGCGTCCGCATACTGGATGTATTCGGACGTTCCGACAACGCAGCGAGGAGTGGGGTCTCCCCTGCTCGAGCGCAGCCGAGAGCTTGGGGAAGTAGCTGTCGTCGTGCGCCCGCCGGGGATTACGGGACAGCCCTTAGCCCGGTCGCTACCCTGTGCCCGTGATTCCGGCCGTCGGCCGGAGCGCCGGAGGCGGGAGGCGGCAGGACCGCGTCCCCGGCCGGCCCGGACGTCGCGAGAGGCAGAAGTGAGCACCGCACACCTGGACGTGGCCGTACCCGAGCAGGCCGAACTGGGCGAGGGCCCGACCTGGGACCCGGCGACCGGCCGTGTCGTCTGGGTCGACATCGTCGCCGCGCGCGTGCACACCTACGACCCGGCGACCGGCCGTCGTACGGTGATGGCGACCGAGCAGCACGTCGGGGCCGCCAAGCCGCGGGCCGGCGGCGGACTCGTCGTCAACCTGCGCGACGGCATCGGCCTGTACGACCCCGACGGGGCCTTCCGCTGGCTGGTCCACGACCCGGTGCCCGGCCGGCGCGGCAACGACGCGGCGGTCGCCCCGGACGGATCGCTGTGGGCGGGCACCATGCGGTACGACGGGGCCGAGGGCGGGGGCGGTCTGGCCCGCGTCGCGGCCGACGGCGCGGTGACACCGGTGCCGACCCCCGTGTCCTGCGGCAACGGCGTCGGCTGGAGCCCCGACGGACGGTCGATGTACTTCGTCGACACGCCCACCCGCCGCATCGACGTCCTCGACTTCGACGGCGAACACGCCGTGAACCGGCGCCCGTTCGTCACGATCGAGGAAGGCGCCGGATTTCCCGACGGGCTGACGGTCGACGCCGAGGGGGCCGTCTGGGTCGCCCTGTGGGACGGTGCCGCGGTGCGCCGCCACACGCCGGACGGCGCCCTGGACCGGATCGTCGAACTGCCGGTGCGGCGCCCCACGGCCTGCGCCTTCGGCGGTGCGGAGCTGCGCGACCTCTACATCTCCACGGCCCGCACGGGCCTCGTCGCCCCGCACCCGCTGTCCGGTTCGCTGCTGGTGCTGCCGGACGCGGGCCGAGGGATGCCCGGTACGGCCTTCGCCGGCTGACTCCGCCTCCGGCCGTCACCCGGCCGGTTTCCGCCGGAACGCCCTCCCGCCGACGGGCGCCGTCGGCCGAACCCTCGTATAAAGGCCCTGGGGGCGGGCCCGAAGGACCCGGGGCGGGGACCGGAGCCCCGGTGCGGGACGGCGCGACAGGGTGACGGGCGGCGGCGAAGGAGTCCCGGATGGCGCGGCAGCAGACCGGACGGGCGGGACACGGGCACCGGGGCGTGCGGGAGGACCGGGGGCCCGTCCGCTACGGGCCGCCCGCCCACGACCCGGGACTCCCGGTCCTGCCCGAGCTGGCCGAGGTGCTGGCCGCCGCGGCGGGCCGCGCCGGGCCCGAACCGGCCGGCGGCGGCGACGCCCTGCGCGAGGCCGCCGTCGGGTACTGGCAGCGGCGCGGACTGCGCGGCGGCCCGGAACACGTCGCGGCCGCCCCGGGCGCCCCGGCGCTGCTGCTCGCCCTGCTCGCGGCGCACGGCGGCGACGTGCTCATGCCGCGCCCCTGTCCGGCCGCCTGGATCCCGCAGGCCCGGCTGCTGGGCAGGCCCGCCTACCACGTGCCGACCCCGGCGGAATGCGGCGGCGTGCCCGACCCGTACGCGCTGATGGAGACCGTGCGCCGGGTCCGCGCCGAGGGCGGCAGGCCCCGGCTGCTGCTGATCTCCGTCGTCGACGACCCGACCGCCACCGTCGCCCCGCCGGAGCTGGTTCGCGAGGCGTGCGAGGCGGCGGTGGCCGAGGGACTGCACGTCGTCAGCGACGAGACCTGGCGCGACACCCTGCACCGGCCGCGCGACACGGTCCTGCTCAGCCCGGCCGAGATGTGCCCCGACGACGTCACGGTCGTCTGCGACCTGGCCGGCGCGCTGACCCCGTCCGGCTGGCCGGTCGCGATCGCGCGGTTCCCGGACACCGGACGGGCCGCGGTGCGCCATGCCCGTACGCTCGACGTCCTCACCGCGCTCGGCGCGCTCGTCGCGGGGCCGGTCGCCGCGGCCGCCGCCCACGCGCTGCGCGAACCGGAGGCCGTCACCGACCGGATCCGCCGGGCCGCCGCCCTCCAGTCACGGATCGCCGCCGCGGCCCACCGGGCGGTCCTCGCGGCGGGCGCGCTGGCCAGGCCCCCGCAGGCGGGCCGCCACCTCTACGCGGACCTCGGACCGCTCAGGCCCCGGCTGGCCGACCGGGGCGTCACCGACTCGCTGGAGCTGGAGGAGTACCTGAGCGAGCGCCTCGGCACGCCGACACCGGGCGGGCACCGGTTCGGCGACGAGCTGGGGGCGCTGCGCGTGCGGCTGGGGACCGGGACGCTGCTGGGCGCGACGCCCGAGCAGCAGACGGAGGCCCTCACCGCTGTGGCGCCCCTGGAATTGCCGCACGTGGCCCGAGCCCTGAGCATTTTCGCAGCGGCCCTCGACGAACTGCGATGAACGCACTGCGAAGACGGGAGTCCCTCGATGGCGGAACAGACCGGGCACCCCCGCCCCGGAACCGGGCACGCCCTCCCCGGGGCCGAGCGCCCGCAGCCGGTGGACGGCGAGATCGTCGGACCGCGCCCGCTCGGCGAGGTCAGGGACTGGCCCAGAAGTTTCGCCGACCGGCTCACCACGCCCCTCCCTGGTGTCATGGGCATGTCTCGACTGGCGCGTGAACGGGCCCTGCGGCCCAACGCGGAGGGGCTGCGCGGCGCCCAGCGGCTCCCGTACGCCCCCGAGCCCCTGCCGGCCGTCCCCCCGGGGACCACGTCCGTCACCTGGGCCGGGCACGCCAGCTGGGTCGTCCGCACCGGCGGCCTCACCGTGCTCACCGACCCCGTCTGGTCCCGGCGCATCCTCGGCACCCCGGCCAGGCTCACCCCGGTCGGCATCCGCTGGGACGACCTGCCGCCCGTGGACGCCGTCGTCATCAGCCACAACCACTACGACCACCTCGACGCCCCCACCCTGCGCAGGCTTCCCAGGGACACCCCGCTGTTCGTCCCCGCCGGGCTCGGCCGCTGGTGCCGCCGTCGCCACTTCACCTGCGTCACCGAACTCGACTGGTGGGAATCGGCCGAGCTGAACGGCGTCCGCCTCTCCTTCGTCCCCGCCCACCACTGGTCCAAGCGCACCCTCACCGACACCTGCCGCTCCCTGTGGGGCGGCTGGATCATCGACGCCCCCGGGCCCGACGGGCCACGGATCCACTTCGCCGGGGACACCGGCTACGGGCACTGGTTCGGCGAGATCGGCAGCCGCTACCCCGGCATCGACCTGACCCTGCTGCCGATCGGGGCCTACGAACCGCGCTGGTGGCTCGGCGACGTGCACACCGACCCGGAGGAGGCCGTCCAGGCGTACGAGGACCTCGGCGCCCGCGCGATGGCGCCGATGCACTGGGCCACCTTCCTGCTCTCCGCGGAACCCGTGCTCGAACCGCTGACCCGGCTGCGCACCGCCTGGCAGCGGGCCGGCCACCCCCGGGACCGGCTCTGGGACCTGCCGATCGGCGGCTCCCGGCTGCTGGAACCGGCGCCCCGCACCCTCAGCGGCTGAACCGGGCCCGCGCCCTGCGCCACACCGCCGGCACCCCGCTGACCAGCAGCGTCAGCCCCACCGCCGCGACCACGCCCTGCCACGGCTCGGGGAAGATCCAACCGCCCAGGATCCCGATCAGCTGGTACGTCGCCGCCCAGGCCAGGCACGCCGGCACGTCGCCGCGCGCGAACCGGCGCAACGGCATCCGCCCCAGCAGACAGGCCAGCATCACCGGAATCCGCCCCGCCGGCACCAGCCGGGACAGCACCAGCACCACCCCGCCGTGCTCGTCCAGCTTCTGCCGCGCCTGCGCCAGCCGCTCCGGGGCGGCCCGGTCACTGAGCGCCCGGAGCCACTTCGAACCGTTCCGCGACCGCACCCCGCGCTGCCCGAGCCAGTACAGGCAGGTGTCGCCGAGGAACGCCGCGGCCGACGCCACCACGAAGACGGCCAGCAACGAGAACGGCGACGAATGGTGCAGTGCCACCACCGCGGCCGAACTCACCAGGGCGCCCGTCGGCACCACCGGCACCAGCGAACCCACCGCCACCAGCAGGAACAGGGAGGGGTAGCCGACCGCCTGCTGCGTCGACTCCGGGGGCAGCTGCCCCACCACGTCGTGGATCACCCGGCGGCCTCCGGCCGCACCCGCTCGCCGTGGGACAGCCGGTGCACGGCCACCTCCGGCGCCAGCAGAGCCGCCTTGCGGACGAACTCGTCGCCCGGCGCGTGGAACTCGTGCGGCCTGACCCCGTCCATGCCGATCGGCCAGTACGTGCCGTAGTGCACCGGCACGGCCGAGCGCGGCGCCAGCCGGGTCAGCGCCTGCGCGGCCCGGCCCGCGTCCAGATGGCCATGGCCCAGGTACGGGCCCCAGCCGCCCACCGGCAGCAGCGCGACGTCCACCGGACCGACCGCCTCCGCCATGTCGTCGAAGAGCCCCGTGTCACCCGCGAAATACGTACGGGCCCCGCCCTCGACCACGTAGCCCAGCGCGGGGGAGCGGTGCGGCCCCATGGGCAGTCGCCTGCCGTCGTGCAGGGCCGGGACCGCCCGCACCCGCACCGCGCCGACCCGCACCTCGTCGCCCGCCGCCACCTCGGTGATCAGCAGCCCGCGCTCCGAGCGCAGCCCCCGCAGCCCGGGCACGGAACGCGAAGCGCCCACCGGCACCACCAGCCGGGTGCCGGGGGCGAGCCGGGACAGGGACGGCAGGTGCAGATGGTCGGAGTGCAGGTGCGAGACGAGCACCACATCGGCGACCGCGGCCTCGGGGCCGGGCAGCTCGCCGCGCCGCCGCCGCAGATGAGCGAAGCGCCGTACGAAGAGGGGATCGGTCAGCACCCGGACCCCGGAGTCCTCGATCGTGCAGGTGGCATGACCCCACCAGGTGACTTCCACCGGCACGTGCCGCCTCCTCGTTCCCGGGCTTCTCCGTTCCGGCCCCGCGTCGAGCCTAAGGGCTCCCCGCCCCCGCCGGGCCGGTCCGGCGGAGGGGGCGCACACGTGTTCCAGGTTTCCGCCCCGCTCACTCCTCCCGCTTCCCCGTGCGCGGTGTGCGCCTTCTTGTACGCGGGCACGGAGGGTAAGGTCGCCGGTACGCCCAGGCAGCGCCCGGTGAATGCGCCCGGTGCGCGGGCGGACGACGGCATGTGCCGGACAGGGCCTACGGGGGATCGGTCATGGAGGACGTGAAGGACGTACGGGTGGCGGCCATCGCCAGTCTCACACCGCTCGAGGAGCTCGACGAGGACCCGTTCCTCGTCGACACCCGCAGCCAGCAGGACATGTGCGCCCGCTGGGCCGCCGACAAGGGGTACGTCGTCACCCGGCAGCTGCGCCTCTACGGGCTGCGCCCCGACCACCACGCCCTGTGGACCGACGTCGAGAACGGCGACGTCGAGGTGTTCGTCGCCGCCAATGACCGGGTCCTGGCCCGTGCCCTCACCTCCGTGCCCGACTTCGCCGCCGAGTGCGAGCGGCGCGGCGTGCGCCTGGAGGTCGCGGACCTCGTCGAGCCGAGGTACACCTCCCGCACGAAGGCGAGCGTGCACCGCAGACTCTCCATGCCGACCGCCGGTTACGACGGCTGCTGACCGGCCGCCCGCGGTCCCGCTGTGAAAGGCTGGGGGCCGAGGCCCGGAACGGCGGGGGCCGGACGTGAGGTGGAACGGCGTGGGTGACGGGCGATGGCGAGCGGCCGGCAGCGCCCTGATGCGGGTGGTGCTGGTGTGGGCGGTGTCGACGCTCACGATGCTGGTGCTCGCCGGGATCCTGCCGGACTTCCAGCTCCAGTCGGACGACGGCGACAGCACCACCAAGATCGCGTTCACCGCGGCCTGGGGCGCCGGTGCGTTCGGTCTGCTCTCCGCCCTGGTCTGGCCGCTCCTGGTCCGGGCGCTGCTCATCGTGCCCGCGCTCGTCCTCGGACTGCTGGTCTTCTTCCTGAACGGCTCGCTGCTGCTGCTCGCCCTGCGGCTCATCCCGGACGGGCGCGGAGCGGTGGCCCCCCAGACGGCGGTCGTCGTCGCGGCCGTGATGTCCGCCGTCGCCTCGGCGACCTCCACCGCGCTCGCCGTCCGCGACGACAACGCCTACCGGCGCCGGCTCTCCCGGCTCGCCGACCGCCGTCGCCGGCGCAGCGGCACGGACGCCGGGCGCAGCGGCCCCCCGGGCACCGTCTTCATCCAGCTCGACGGCGTCGGCCACGCCGCGCTCGCCCGCGCCGCCGACCAGGGCCTGATGCCGACCGTCGCGCGCTGGCTGGCGGACGAGGAGGGCCACCGGCTCACCCCGTGGCGCACCGACTGGTCCAGCCAGACCGGGGCCAGCCAGCTCGGCATCCTGCACGGCAGCAACCACGACGTCCCCGCCTTCCGCTGGTACGAGAAGGAGACCGGCGACGTCATGGTCTCCAGCAGACCCGCGAGCGCCCTCGAACTCCAGCGCAGGGCCATCGCGCGCACCCGCGACGGCGGACTGCTCACGGTGGACGGGGCCAGCCGCGGCAACCTCTTCAGCGGCGGCGCCGAACAACTGGCCCTGGTCCTGTCGATGGCGGCCCGGCGCGGCAAGGGCCGCCGCTCCAGGGCGGGGTACTTCGCCTACTTCTCCGATCCGGCCAACGCCGTCCGCACCGCGCTGTCCTTCGTCGCCGAGGTCTGCCGCGAGATCGGGCAGTCCATCGCCGCCCGGATCCGGAAGGACGCCCCCCGGATCAAGCGCGGTGGGCTCTACCCCTTCATCAGGGCCTTCGCGACCGTCGTCGAACGCGACGTGGTGGTCTCCGCCGTCATCGGCGACATGTTCGCCGGACGCACCGCCGTCTACGCCGACCTGGTCGCCTACGACGAGGTGGCGCACCACTCCGGACCCGACAGCCGCGACGCGGACAAGGTCCTCGCCCGCCTGGACCGTTCGCTCGCCCTGATCGCCAAGGTCGCCGAGCACACCCCGCGCACCTACCGGATCGTGCTCCTCTCCGACCACGGACAGAGCCCCGGGGAGACCTTCGCCGGGGCGTACGGGCTGACGCTCAAGGACCTGGTGCGGGCGGGCTGCGGGCTGCCCGTCTCCCGCCGGGCGCAGCGCACCCGCAGCGGCTCGGAGGCCCGTGACGCGGTACGGATCGCCCTGCACCGGCGGCCCGTCGAGGAGGGCGACGCGGAGCACCGCACGAAACCGTCCGACCCGGTCGTCCTCGCCTCCGGCAACCTCGGACTCGTCTCCTTCCCCGACATCGAGGGGCGTGCCTCGCGCGAGCGGCTCGACCGGGAGCGGCCCGCCCTGCTGGGCACCCTCGCCAACCACCCGGGCATCGGTTTCCTGCTGGTGCGCAGCGAGCGCCACGGATCGGTGGTGCTGGGCCGGGGCGGGGCGGAGGTCCCGGTGGCGGAACTGGAGGACGGGAAGGGGCCGTTGGCTCCGTTCGGCCCCGGCGCGGCGGACGCGGTGCGCCGCACCGACACCTTCCCGCACGTCGCCGACATCATGGTCAACTCGATGTACGACGGCGCCACGGGGCGGGTGCACGCCTTCGAGGAACAGATCGGCTCGCACGGCGGACTGGGCGGCGCGCAGTCCCGGCCCTTCCTGCTGTGGCCCGCGGACCTGTCCGCCCCGGTCGCGACGGGCGCGGAACTGGTGGGGGCCGAGCAGGTGCACGAGGTGCTGCGGCGCTGGCTGCGGGAGTGCTCCGGGCCACAGGTGCCGATCGGGCGACCGGGCGCGGAGAGCGGGGCGGACGGGGCCGAGGGCACGATCGGGGCGGCCGGCTGACGGCCGCGAGGACCGGCCGCCCGGCCGCGGGACGGCGTTGTCAGTGGTGGACGGCAGGATGGGGGCCATGACGAACTCAGCTGTTGTGCTCGCCGATGCCGCCGCCTACGCCGCCGCGGTCGAAGAAGCCTCGCAGGCCGCCGCCGCGTACTACGCCACGGGCGAGAGCACGCTCGACGACGACGCCTACGACCGGCTGGTGCGGGGGATCGCCGGGTACGAGCAGGAGCACCCGCAGGAGGTGCTGGCGAACTCGCCGACCGGCAAGGTGGCGGGCGGCGCCGCGACCGGGGACGTGCCGCACACGGTGCCGATGCTGTCCCTGGACAACGTCTTCTCGGCCGAACAGTTCGTCACGTGGACGGCGTCGCTGGAACGCCGGATAGGCCGCCCCGTCGCCGCCTGGAGCGTGGAGCCGAAGCTCGACGGACTGGCCGTCGCGGCGCGCTACCGGGCGGGCCGCCTGGAGCAGCTGATCACCCGGGGCGACGGCACCGCGGGCGAGGACGTGTCGCACGCGATCGGTACGGTGGTCGGCCTCCCCGGAGAGCTCGCCGAGCCGGTGACGATCGAGATGCGCGGCGAGATCCTCATGACGAACGAGCAGTTCGAGCAGGCCAACACCGTGCGCACCGAGCACGGCGGCGCCCCCTTCGCCAACCCGAGGAACGGCGCGGCGGGCACCCTGCGCGCCAAGGACCGCGCGTACACGGTGGAGATGACGTTCTTCGCCTACGGGGCCCTGCCGCTGCCCGATTCCGGCGAGCTGGCCGACACCCTCGCCGAACTTCCGCACAGCGAGGTCCTGGCGTACGTCGCCGGGCTCGGTGTGCACACCGCCGCGGACACGGACGTGGCGCCGCGCACGGTGACCACCGTCGAGGAGGTGCAGAGCCGGGTCGAGGAAGTCGCCGCCCTGCGCGCCTCGTTGCCGTTCGGCATCGACGGCATCGTGATCAAGGCCGACCTCGCCGCCGACCAGCGCGAGGCCGGTTCCGGGACCCGGGCGCCGCGCTGGGCCATCGCATACAAGCTGCCCGCCGTCGAGAAGGTCACCCGGCTCCTCGGCGTCGAGTGGAACGTGGGCCGGACCGGCATCATCGCCCCGCGCGCCGTGCTGGAGCCGGTCGAGATCGACGGCTCGACCGTCAGCTACGCCACGCTGCACAACCCCGCCGACATCACCCGCCGCGACCTGCGCCTGGGCGACCGGGTGATGGTCTACAAGGCGGGCGACATCATCCCCCGGATCGAGGCGCCGGTCGCCCATCTGCGGACCGGCGACGAGAAGCCCATCGAGTTCCCCGGGGCCTGCCCGCAGTGCGGCTCCGAGATCGACACCAGCGAGCAGCGCTGGCGCTGTGTGCGGGGCCGCAGCTGCCGCCTGGTCGCCTCCGTCTCGTACGCGGCGGGCCGCGACCAGCTCGACATCGAGGGCCTCGGCGCGACCCGGGTCGTCCAGCTCGTCGACGCCGGTCTGGTGACCGACTTCGCCGACCTCTTCACCCTCGAACGCGATCAGCTGCTCGGCCTGGAGCGGATGGGCGAGACCAGCACCGACAACCTCCTGGCCGCCATCGAGACGGCCCGGACCCAGCCGCTCTCCCGGGTCTTCTGCGCGCTGGGCGTACGTGGCACCGGCCGCTCCATGTCCCGGCGGATCGCCCGGTACTTCGCCGACATGGACCGGATCAGGGCCGCGGACGAGGAGGAGCTCCAGCGGGTCGACGGGATCGGCAAGGAGAAGGCCACAGGTGTCGTCGCCGAGCTGGTGGAGCTGGCCCCGCTGATCGAGAAGCTGGTGGCCGCCGGGGTCAACATGACGGAACCCGGCGCGACGCCCCCGCCCCCGCCGGGCGAGGAGGCCGAGGAGACGGCGGACGCCGCCGCGGACGGGGCGGGCGGTCTGCCGCTGGACGGCATGACCGTGGTGGTCACCGGGGCCATGACCGGCGCGCTGGAGAAGCTCTCCCGCAACGAGATGAACGAGCTGATCGAGCGGGCGGGCGGCAAGTCCTCGTCCAGCGTCTCCAAGCGCACCACGCTCCTGGTCGCCGGGGAGAAGGCCGGGTCCAAGCGCACCAAGGCCGAGGACCTCGGCATCCGGATCGCCGCGCCGGACGAGTTCGCCGAACTGCTCGCCGGATTCCTGCCGTCGGAGGTGTGACGCACGACGGGGACCCGGTGTGTCGCACGGAGCCGCGGTGCGGCGCACGGCGGCTTCCCTTGCGCCGCACGGCGGGGGCGTGGCGCGGCACACCGGGGCCGTGCTGCCCGAGCCCTTTGATTTTGCCCGGGAGTGGCTTTCTTTGCCTCCCTATTGCATAGTGAGGGCTCGGCCATGCCTCGCTATCAGCGGGTCCATGGGTGGGTGAACGGCTGTGGTGGACAGGCCGGAGGAGGGACGATGCGTTCTCTGCACTACGGACGCCGGCCCGACCGGCCGGCCGGTTCCGAGTACCGGGGCGCCACCCGCGGCCTCGCCATCGACCTCGGCAGTTCCCGCACCCGGGCCTGGATGCCCGGACACGGTGTCATCACCGACGCCCGCAGCGACTTCGGCACCGGAGCCGGGCGCGGCCACCCGGTCCGGCGCGGACGCATCGTCGACTTCGACTCCTGCGGCCGGATGCTCGGCCGCATCGCCGACATGGCCCTGGGCGAGGACCGCACGGGCACCGTGATCGTCCTCAGCCATCCCGTCCTCGCCGGGGCCGGGCACCGCGCCGCGGCGAAGGAACTGGTCGCCGCGCTCGGACCGGTGGACGTCATCGCGCTGGACAGCGCGCGGGCCGCCGCCGCGTACGCCGGACCGGGGGACGGCGGCCCGCTGCTCGTCGTCGACATCGGCGCCGAACTCACCGAGGCGACCCTGCTCGTCGACGGCCGGGTCCGGGACGCCCGCCAGGCCGAATCGGGGCTGAGCGACCTCGCCCCGTCCCAGCCCGCCGCCCCCGTCGTCCGCACCGTCCTGGACATGGTCACGGAGATGTGGAAGCAGGATCGGCACGGCGCCGTCCTGGGCGCCCTGCGCAGGGGTCCGTTGCTCACCGGCGGCGGTGCGGCCCGGTGCGACGTCACCGACGCGATAGCGGCCCGCCTCGGGGTGCCGGTGCGCCCCGCCGACGACCCGGCGACCACGGTCGTACGGGGCGCGGGAATGGTCCTCAGCTCCGTGCTCCGCCACGCGGGCGCGGTACCCGCCCTGCCCGGCCGACCGAGGTGACCCCCCTCCCGGGGCCGCCCCCGGGAAACGCGCACCCGGGGCCGCGTCCGGCGCACGCCACCGCACGGCCGCATGACGGGGCGTCGTCCCCGTGTCCGGCACACCCCGACGACACGGCCGGGACGCGTACCGGTCGCCGCACCCCGGACGACACGGGCCGGACCCGGCCGGGTGCCCCGGCCGGCGGCACCGCGCGGGCCGCCCGGCAGACGCTGGTCGCCCTGCTCCTCGCCGTCCTCGCCGTGGTCGGCGGTGCCCCCGCGTCCGCGTTCCCCGCCCGGCCGTTCGCCGGGGTGCCGCCCGCCGAGGCGCACTCGCCGGGCGGCCACCGCCCCACCCCGCACACCGACCGGACCGTCCGCACGGGCATCGTCGGCGACACCCGCCGCACCCGCGCGGGCACCGCCCCCGAGACCCGCCGGGGCCGCACCGCCACGGCGACCGGCCACCACCGGCCCGCACCGATCACCGGACCGGAACCCCGGCCCCGGGCCGGCGCCGACCAGGCCCGGCTCCCGCACCACCTTCCGCCGCCCGGCTCCCCCTTCACGCTGCCCGGCACCTTCGGCGTCCGCGCGCCCGACCGGGCCCGCCCGCGGGCCCCCGAAGCCGCTTCCCCCACCATCGACCGTTTCCGCGCCGCGCTTCCGGGCGTGCGCGGACCTCCGAGGACGGCCGTGCACCGGCCACCGGACCCGTTCCACGCAACAGCCGTACCGTCCTCGCCGAGGTGAGGACGCCCGGCGTCCCCTCGGAGGAAACCCATGACTCGCGCCACCACGGTGCGAGCGGTTCTGGCTGCGGCCGTTCTGCTCGTCTCCGTGTTCATCACGCTGACCATGTCGCCCAGACTCGGCCTCGACCTTCAGGGCGGCACCAGAATGGTGCTCCAGGCCAAGGACTCGGACACCGCGAAAGCGGACCGGGAGAGCACCGAGCACACCCTCGAAGTACTGCGCCGGCGCATCGACTCGCTCGGCGTCACCGAACCCACCCTGACCCGCTCCGGCGAGGACCGGATCATCGTCGAACTCCCCGACGTCCAGGACCCGCGCAAGGCCGCCGAGGTCATCGGGAAAACCGCACAGCTCAGCTTCCACGCCGTCCAGGGACCGGGCACCCCGGACGAACCGAAGCCCGGCGACAAGGACGCGCAGGACGGCAAGAAGTCCGACGGCGGGCGGACGCTTCCCGATGAGCAGGGCCGCCCCCTGGCCCTCGGCCCGTCCCGGCTCTCCGGCGCGGGCGTCAAGGACGCCACCGCCGCGTTCGACGGCCAGCAGGGCGCCGGGTGGACCGTCTCCCTCGACTTCCACAAGAAGGCGGGCCGGGACTGGACCGAGCTGACGGGCGAAGCCGCCTGCCACCCGGCACAGGACGACCGCCGCCGGGTCGCCATCGTCCTCGACGACCGGATCATCTCCTCCCCGCAGGTCTCCCCGTCGGTCGGCTGCGGGGTCGGCCTGCCGTCCGGATCCACCCAGATCACCGGCTCCTTCAGCGCGGACGAGGCCAGGGAACTGGCCCTGCTCATCAAGGGCGGCGCCCTGCCGCTGCCCGTCGAGATCGTCGAGCAGCGGACCGTGGGTCCGACGCTCGGTGCCGCCGCCATCGACGCCAGCGCCCGCGCCGCCCTCATCGGAGCCGCGGCCACCGCGCTCTTCATCACCCTCGTCTACCGGCTCTTCGGCGCGCTCGCGGCCGTCGCGCTCGCCGCCTACGGGCTGATCTCCTACGCGGCCCTGGTCGGCCTCGGCGTCACCCTCACCCTGCCCGGCCTCGCCGGATTCGTCCTGGCCATCGGGATGGCGGTCGACGCCAACGTGCTGGTCTTCGAACGGGCCAGGGAGGAACACGCGCAACATCCCGGCCGGACCCTGCGCTCCTCGCTGACCGCCGGGTTCCGCAACGCCTGGAGCGCCGTGGCGGACTCCAACGTGACGACCCTGATCGCGGCCGGACTGCTGTTCTTCCTCGGCTCGGGACCGGTGAAGGGCTTCGGGGTCACGCTCGCCATCGGCGTCATCGCCTCGATGTTCTCCGCGCTGGTCATCGCCCGCGCGCTCACCGAGATCGCCGCGCGCTCCCGCTTCGTCAGCGACTACCGGGGCATCAACGGCATCGCCACCCCCGGCCGGGTGCGCACCTGGCTGAGCCGCCGCGACCTCCGGCCGATGCGGCACCCGCGCCGCTGGCTGCTGATCTCCACCGCGCTGGTCGTCGTCGCCGTCCTCGGCATCGTCGTGCGCGGCGTCAACCTGGGCGTCGAGTTCACCGGTGGCCGGCTGGTCGAGTACTCGACCAGCAAGCCCGTCGACGTGGAGCGGGCCCGTACCGTCCTGGCCGACGCGGGCTTCGGCGACGCCGAGGTCACCACGGCGGGCGCGGGCGACCTCTCGGTACGGACCGGGAAGATCGACAACGACCAGGAACACGCCCTGCGTTCCGCGCTCGCGGCGGAGGGCGGCGAGACCACCAAGGTCCGCGACGAACTCATCGGCCCCAGCCTCGGCGACGAACTGCGGCGCAACGCCCTGATCGCGCTCGGCATCGCGGTCCTGGTGCAACTGGCGTACCTGGCGGCCCGGTTCCGCTGGACGTTCGCGGTGGGCTCGGTGGCGGCGCTCGTCCACGACGTCGTCATCCTGGTCGGCGCCTTCGCCTGGCTCGGCCGCACCGTCGACGGCATCTTCCTGGCCGCGCTCCTCACCGTCATCGGGTACTCCGTCAACGACTCGGTGGTGGTCTTCGACCGGGTCCGGGAGCTGTGGGCGAAGGCCCGGCGGGTGCCCGTCGCCACGATCGCCGACCGGGCCGTCCTCCAGACCGTCCCCCGAACGGTCAACACCGGAATGGGCGCGCTCTTCATCCTCACCGCGCTCGCCGTCCTCGGCGGCGACTCCCTCGCGGACTTCGCGCTCGCCCTGCTGATCGGTATCTGTGTCGGTACGTACTCCTCGGTGATGACCGCCGTACCGGCCGCGCTCGTCCTGGAGCGGAGCAGCAAGGCCCCGCCGCCCGCCCGGAAGCGGTCGCCCGGCCGCAAGTCAGGCACGGCCCGGGCCCGCCGGGACCCGCTGGACAACGGAGCACGGGTGTAGGGCCTCCGTCCGGTCCGGACCGGTCCAGACCGGACCGGACCGGGCGGGTGGTGCCGGTGACCGGCTGACCGGTGACCGGCGGGCGCGTGCCCGGCCGTCGTCCCCCGGCCGGGCACGCGTACCGACTCGTCGCCGGGGCCCGCGGAAAGGCCCCGGCGACGAGTCGCGCCCATGTCCCGGCCGTTCCCGCGGCGGACCGCGCGATCCGCTCCGCCGCCGTCCCGGGGACCCGGACGCGAACCCCTGCGCGACCCAGCAGTAGACGCCCTGGCCCCGGTGCCGGGCGTCGCCGACGAGGGCGGACAAATCACCCAGGAGCGCCTCGGCTACCCCCACGTCGATGAACTCGCCGTCCTCCGCGCGCCGTGCGACCCACGCGGCGGCGACGGCCCGCAACCCGGACGGTCCGGCCCCGGCGAGCGCGGCGGACAGCCGGGGCGAGAGCGCGAGGACGACGCACCCGTCGTCGTCCAGGCCGGCGACGACACGGGGCTCGCCGGCCTCGACGAGTTCCTCGAAGCTCCCACCGGCGAGCAGGCACTCCCATTCGATCAGGGCCTCCTCGGGATCGAAGTTGCCGAAGGAGAGCGACTCGAACGCGCGTCGCGGCCCGGTCGGAAGGACCAGGGCCGCCGACGCGTCGTCCGGTGCCACGAAGAACTCGACGAGGATGCTCACCCGGGCATCATGCCCGGCCGTGACCATGAGCGCCGAGGCGGGCGCCCGGCCCCGCGGAGCCTTCCATCAGCCGGGCGGTGAGCGGGTGCTGCGGAGCCGTGGACAGCCGGTGCGCGGGCCCCTCCTCGACGAGGGCGCCCGCCTCCAGCACGGCGACGCGGGTGGCCGACGCGGCCACGGCCGGGTCATGGGTGATCAGGACCAGGGACAGGCCGCCCCGGTCGCGCACCAGCCCGGCGAGCGTGTCGAGGATGTCCCGCCGGGTGACCGTGTCGAGGCCGGAGGTGATCTCGTCGCAGATCAGCACCCGGGGCCGGGCCAGCAGGGCACGGGCCAGCGCGGCCCGCTGGAGTTCGCCGCCGGAGAGCCCGCCGGGGCGGCGGCGTACGAGGTCCTCGCCCAGGCCGAGGCCGGTGAGAGTGGTGAGCGCCTCGACCAGGGCGTCCGGCCCGGCCGCCCCGCGCAGCCGTACCGCCGTCCGGGCGACCTGCTGGAGGACCGGGCGGTGTTCGTCGAACGCGGCCCCGGCGTCCTGGAAGACGTACTGGACGGCGGCCAGTTGCCGACGCGTGCGGTCCCGCAGGCTGCGCGGGAGAGGGACGTCGTCGAGGAGGATGTCGGCGTCGTGGTTCCGGTGCAGACCGGCCAGGCAGCGGGCCAGGGTGGTCTTCCCGCTGCCCGAGCGGCCGACAACGGCCAGGCACTCGCCGGTGCGGAGGGCGAGGCCGGGCACGCGGAGCACCGCCGTCC
Organism: Streptomyces sp. NPDC002669; assembly: GCF_042889165.1. Lineage (NCBI taxonomy): Bacteria > Bacillati > Actinomycetota > Actinomycetes > Kitasatosporales > Streptomycetaceae > Streptomyces > Streptomyces sp. NPDC002669. Next base: position 30,863 of record NZ_JBIAQQ010000016.1, read on the forward strand.
GGCCGTGCCGGGCGGTGAGGGGCCCCGTCCGGAGGACCACCTCGCCCCCGGACGCCGGTTCGACGCGGGCGGCGCCGGACCCGGACGACAGGAGTTCGGCCGTCCAGGGGTGTCGCGGCGCCCGCCACAGGCGCTCGGCCGGCGCGGACTCCACCACCCGCCCGTCACGCATGACCACGACCTCGTCGGCGAGCGCGCGTACGACGTCCAGGTCGTGGCTGAGCAGGACGACCGCGATCCCCTCCCGGGCCACGGCGGCGAGCCGGTCGACGATGCCCCGCTTCGTCAACGGGTCCTGGCCCGTGGTCGGCTCGTCGGCCACCACCACCTCGGCCCCGAGCAGCAACGCCTGGGCGAGGACGACGCGTTGCTGCTGCCCGCCCGACAGCTGATGGGGGTGGCGCCGCAGCATCGTCCCGGGGTCGGGGAGCCGGACCGAAGCCAGGGCCCCCAGCACCCGCTCGTGGACGGCGGCCCGGCGGGCCCGGTACGGCAGGTGCCGCACCCGCGCACGGGCGATGTCCCGCAACAGGGCCCCGACGCGACGCGCGGGATTGAGCACGGCGCCCGGGTGCTGGGGGACGTACCCGATCGGCCCGTCGGGCACGCGTACGTCGCCGGACACGCGGGCACCGGCCGGGTATTCGCCGAGCAGCGCGCGGCCCGTGGTCGTCTTGCCGCTGCCGGACGCGCCCACGACGGCCGTGATCCTGCCGGGGAGGACCCGGAGCGCGACCCCGTCGACGATCGCCCGGCCGCCGACCTCCACCCGCAGGTTCCTGATCTCCGCGACCGCGTTCACGGCGTCCACGGCCTTCATCTCCGTTTCCTCTTCTCCAGGCCGGCGTCCACGAGCAGATTGGTGCCCATGGTCAGGGCGACGACGAGCAGGGCGGGCACGACCACGGCCCACGGCTGCACGAACAGTCCGGTGCGGTTGCGGTCCACCATCACCGCCCAGTCGGCGGCGTCCGGCTCGACGCCCACGCCGAGGAACGCCGCGGTGGCGACGAGGTACAGCACCCCGGTCAGCCGTACGCCCGCGTCGGCGGCGAGCGTGCGGGCCACGGACCGCCCGACGTAGCCGACGGCCGTGCGCCACCAGGTCTCGCCCTGCATCCGCAGCGCCTCGACCGCCGGGCGCGACGCGGCCTCGGCCGCCGCGGCCCGGACGATGCGGGCGGCGTCCGGGATGTTGACGAGGGCCACCAGCAGGGCGAGGCCGGCAGGGCCCGGCGCGAGGACGGCGGCGACGAGCAGGACCATCAGCAGCGACGGCACGGCGAGCAGCACGTCCAACGGCCGCATCAACAGCTCTTCGAGCCAGCCGCGGTGGGTGAGGGCACCGATGACCCCGACGGGGAACGCGACCAGATAGGCCACGGCGGTCGCGGCCAGTGCCACCAGCACCACCGGGCGGCCGCCCAGCAGGACCTGGTGCCAGACGTCCCGGCCCACGAAGTCGGTACCGAGCGGGTGCCCGCCGCCGAGCGCGAACGAGGCGGCGCGGGGCCCGGGGCCGCCGACGAACAACGGTCCCGCGAGGGCCAGGACGAGGGGGACGCCCACGACGACGGAGCCGAGCACGAAACGGGACCTCACGCCGCCACCTCCGACCGCGGGGCGAAGCGACGCGCGACCAGGTCGGCGCCGAGGTTGAGCACGACGGTGGTGACGCCGAAGACCACGGCGAGGCCCTGGACCACGGGCACGTCCCGTTCGGCGACGGCGTTCATCAGAACGGTGCCGAGGCCCGGGATCACGTACAGCGCCTCCACGACGATGACGCCGCACAGCAGCCAGTCGACGGTGCGGGCCAGCTGCTGGGCGGCCGGCGCCATGGCGTTGGGGAGGGCGTGCCCGTACCGGACGCGGACGCCCGGGACGCCGCAACGGCGGGCGTGCGCCGCGTACGGGGCGGCCAGCGCGTCGATCATGCCGGCGCGCACCAGCCGGGCGAGGGAACACACCGGGCGGGAGAGCAGGACGAGGACGGGGAGCACCAGAGCGGCGGGATGGGCCAGGAGGTCGGTGCCGTAGCCGACGGCGGTCGGCGGGACCCAGCCCAGACGCAGCGCGAAGACGGTGACCAGCAGCACGCCGAGGGCGAACTCGGGCACGGCGTACGCGCCGAGCGTCACCGAACTGACCAGCCGGTCCACGAACCGGCCCTCGTGGCGGGCGGCGAGGACACCGAGGCCGACCCCGGCCGGGACGAGGAGAACGACCGTCAGGGCGGCGAGCAGCAGCGTCGGTCCGTAGCCGTCGGCGAGGTACGTGCCGACGGGCCGGCCGGAGACCAGGGACGTGCCGAGGTCTCCGTGCGCCAGTGCGGACACCCAGTCCGCCAGGCGCTCGTGCGCGGGCCGGTCCAGGCCCATCGCCTCGCGGATGGCGGCGATGCGCTCGGGGTCGGGCTGGTCACCGGCGAGGGCGACGGCGGCATCGCCCGGCAGCGCCTCGGTGAGGGCGAGGACGAGCAGTACGACGGCCGCCGTCTGCGCCGCACCGAGCAGCAGCCGCCGGGCGATCCAGGGAAGTGATCCGCTCACGCGAGCCACACCTTGTCGAAGCGCGCCCAGTCGAGGGAGTTGGCCGGTGCTGCCGCCGCCACGCCGCGGACGTCGCGGGCGGTGCCGAGGATCCAGTCGGCGAAGCCCCAGACCAGGAAACCGCCCTCGGCGTGCAGGCGCCGCTGCATGCGGTGGTAGACGGCGGTGCGGGCGGCCCTGTCCTCGGTGGACTGCGCCTGCCGGTAGAGGGCGTCGAAGTCCTTGTGGTGCCACTTGGTGGCGTTGGTGGTGGAACCGCTGAGCAGACGCTGGGAGATGTGGGTCTCGATGGGCATGGCGCCGGAGCGGTAGGAGCAGAGGGTGCCGGAGTCGAGGATGTCCTTCCAGTAGCTGTCCTTGCTGCCGGTCCTGACGGTGATGGTGACGCCCGCCTTCGCCGCCTGGTCCCGGAAGATGGTGGCGGCCTCGGTGAATCCGGCGGCCACGGGCGAGGTGTCGAGGGTGACCTTCAGCCCCTCGGCGCCCGCCTGCCGGAGGAGCGCCCTGGCCCGGTCGAGGTCCTGCTCCCGCTGGGGCAGGTCCGCGGCGTAGTACTCGTAGCCCCGGCCGAACAGGTCGTTGCCCACCTCGCCGGCACCGGACAGGGCGCCGTCCACCAGTTCCCCGCGGTCGGCGATCAGGAAGAACGCCTCCCGTACGCGTCCGTCGTCGAAGGGCGGCCGGTCGGTCTTCATCGCGAAGGACTGCATGGCGCTGTTGCGGAGCCGGACGATCTCGATCCGGTCCCCGCCCTCGTGGGCGCGGGCGGTGGTGGGGGCGAGCTCATGGGCGTACTCGACCTGGCCGCCGAGGAGGGCGTTGACACGGGCGGACTCCTCGTTGGCGACGATGAACTCCAGCTCGTCCAGGTACGGGGCGCCGTCCCAGTAGTCCTCGTTGCGCCGGAGGACGGCGGACTTCCCGGGGGCGAAGGAGACGAAGCGGAACGGTCCGCTGCCGACCGGCTCGTGGTCGAAGTCCTGCTCGCCCTCGGGCACGACGTACGCGCCGAAGGCGGCGAGCACGTTGGGGAACTCGGCGGTGGGGCGCTTGAGGACGAACTCGACGGTCCTTGCGTCCGGCGCGCGGCTGGCCCCGAGGTCGATGGGTTCCAGGGACGCCCTGGCACGGAACGCCCGCTTCGGATCCGCGATGCGCCGGTAGCTGTACAGGACGTCGTCGGCGGTCACCGGCCGGCCGTCGTGGAAGACGGCCTCGCGCAGGGTGACCCGCCAGCGGTCCAGCCCGGCGGCGGACTCCCACCGGGCGGCGAGGCGCGGCCGGGCGGACAGATCGGGGCCGTGGTCGGCGAGCTTGTCGAAGAGGGCCTTGGCGCGGGCCACGTCCGCGAAGAGGTTGGCGAGGTGCGGGTCGAGCGTCTCGCTCGCCCCGCCGCCGGCGAACGCGGCGCGCAGCCGCCCGCCCCGCCGGGGCTTTCCGCCGGCCTTCGCGGTGCCGGCGGCCGGGCCGGGACCGGCACAGCCGGTGAGGCCGAGGGCGCCGAGGCCGACGGCGCCCGTGGCGGCGGAGAGGAAGTCCCGGCGGTGGACACCGGACGGGCGCGGACCGGGCGCGGGGGCGGCGCCCGACGTGGCGTCGGACAGGGATATGCCGTTCATGAAGGTGTTCCTTGCTGCTGTGCGAGCGGACGGGGCGCGGGTTTCAGGGACGGGGAGGGGCGGCGAGACGGGCCACCAGGTGCAGCCGGTCGCCGTCGGCGGTCGCGGCGGGCAGGTCGCCCTCCCGCCACGGCGGCTCGGTGCGCGGGCCCGGCCCGTCGTGCAGGGCGAGCACCTCGAAGCCGTGGACCGCGAGCAGGTGGCGCAGTTCCTGGGGGAGGAGCAGGCGCCACGCGGAGCGCTGCTCGACCGGCGGGGAACCGTCGTCGGCGGTCCACACCCGGACGCGGCGCAGCAACTGGGCGGCCCTGTCCACGGACAGGGTGGTGGTGGAGCGGTAGCCGGTGCCCTGCCAGGTGAAACCGTTGACGGACGGGGAGTCGAGGAGTTCCGTGCGGCCCAGGAAGAACGCCCCGTTGCGCATCTCCGCGACGAGCAGACCACCGGGCGCCAGCGCGCGGCGGCAGGACGCCAGGAACCCGTCGAGCTGGTCGTTGGTGTGGCAGTACAACAGGGCGCTGTCCAGGCACACGACGGCGTCGAAGGCCCCTGCCCCGAGGTCGAAACCGTGCAGGTCGGCCCGGACGTACGCGGGGCCGGGGTGCCGGTCGTCGGCGTACGCCAGCATCGCGGCGGACAGGTCGGCGCCGGTGACGGTGCGACCGGCGCGGTGCAGGTGGGCGGCGTCGCGGCCGGTGCCGCAGCCGATGTCCAGGACGCGGGGGCCGGGCGCCCCGTACCGGCGCAGGCAGTCCTCGGCCCAGCGGCCGGCGATCCGTCCGGGGTCGGGGAAGCGCGCCTCGTACAGCGCCGGGTTGTCGGTGAGCAGGTTCGCGGCGGTGGCGGACATGGGGGTGCTCCTCACGCTGTCGCGGGGTGGGCGGGCAGGATCCGGTGACGGTGCAGCAGGGCGACGGCGGCGGCGGAGCCGAGCCCGAGGGCCAGGCAGCACACCCATGGCAGCCATGGCGCGTCCGTGCGGTCACCGGTGTCCATGGCCCAGCCGACGAGTGTGTTGCCGAGGGCGGCCGCGATGCCGGAGACCATGTGGAACAGGCCGAAACAGGTACCGGTGAGTTCGGGCCGGCCGAAGCCGGATATCAGCTCCATCACGAACGGCTGGGCCAGCATCAGCCCCAGATGGAGCAGCAGCGCACCGGCCAGCACGGGCAGCGCGCGCAGCGCCGCGTCCGCGAGGTTCTCGGGGGCCGTGCCGTCTCCCGGCACCGCCATCGGCGGTACGAAGGACAGCCCCATCAGCGCGAGTCCGGCGCCGACCCAGTGCGCCCTGCTCGCCCGCTCCTTCAGCGCGGCGGTGACCCGCATCTGGAGACAGAGGTTGGCGAGGGCCCCCACGAGGAGGACGAGCCCGGCGGCGCCTTCCCAGCCGGTCGCCCGCCGGGCCCCGTCGGGCAGCAGCAGGTACAGCTGGTTCTGCAGGGTGAACATGCCGACCGTGGCCAGGGCGAAGGCGAGGAAGCCGCGGTTGCCGATCACCTCGCGCCAGTCGTCGACGATCCGGCCGCCGGTCGGCACGGCCCGGCGGGCCGGGAGCACCAGGGCCTGGGCGAGGGTGAGCAGCGCGAAGATCCCGGCCGCGGTGAGCGCGGAGGCACGGAAGTCGACCAGCAGCAGGGCGCTGCCGAGCAGCGGGCCGAGCAGGGCACCGGTGGTGGCGAAGACGTTGAACAGGGCGAACGCCTCGACCTTGCGCTCCCCGGCCTCCAGGGCGAGAAAGGCCCGCACGGCCGGGTTGAACAGCGCCCCGGCCAGCCCGCTGAGCACGGAGGCGGCGAGGAGCACGGGCAGCCCGTCGCCGAGCGCGAACAGCCCGAAGCCGACGGTGCGCAGGGCGCACCCGGCGATGATCACGCCGCGGGCCCCGAGCCGGTCCGACGCCGTCCCGCCGACGAGGAACAGCCCCTGCTGGCTGAGGGTGCGCACGCCGAGCACGGTGCCGACGACGGCCGCGGACATCCCCAGGTCCTCGCTCAGGTGCAGGGCGAGGTAGGGAACGAGCAGGTAGAAGCCGGTGTTGACGCCGAGTTGGTTCACCAGCAGGAGCCGGACGGCGGGCGGGAAGCCGCGTATCTCGTGCCACGTCCTCACGCCCGGGTCCCCCCGGTGCCGCGCTCGCGCACGCCCAGGCCCGGGGCCCCGCCCGCCCGGACGGTGCCGTCGGTGCCGCCGATGCCCGTCCACGGGTCGTCGGCGAGCAGCAGATGGCCGTCGAGGTCGACCCAGCGGGCGCGGTCGGCGAGGTGGACGGCCGGGGCGATGCCGAGGGTGCTGGCGGTCAGGCAGCCGAGCATCAGCCCGGTTCCGCTGCCCGCGACCAGTGCGGCGATCCGGAGCGCGGCGCCGACGCCGCCGCACTTGGCCAGCTTGACGTTGATGCCCTGGACCCGTCCGGCGAGCCGGCGGGCGTCCTCGACGTCGACCGCGTCCTCGTCGGCGACGACGGGCAGCGCGGAGCGCTCCGCGAGCCGTGCCAGAGCCTCCGGATCGCCCGGGGCCAGGGGCTGTTCGACGGCCTCGACCCCCAGTTCCGCGAAGAGCGGCAGCAGCCGCTCGGCCTCCCGGACGGTCCACGCCCCGTTGGGGTCGAGCAGCAGCCGGGTGCCGGGCGCGGCGGTGCGGACGGCCCGGACCCGGGCCAGGTCCTCGTCCGGGTCCGGGGCACCGGCCTTGAGCTTGAGGACGCGGAACCCGTCGCGCGCGAGGCGGGCGGCCTGCGCCCCGGCCCGCTCCGGCGCGACGATGCCGATGGTGCGGGCGGTCGCGGCCCGGGGCGGGACTCCCCGGCCGCCCAGGAGCCGGTGGACCGGGACGCCCGCGCGCTTGCCCGCGAGGTCGAGCAGCGCGGACTCCACGGCCGCGGTCACGGCCGGTGGGGCGGCGGCCCGTCCGGTACCGCTCCGCAGGGCCTCCAACGCGCTCTCGGGATCGGGGAAACGCGTCAGCCACCGGCACTCCGTGTGCAGCAGCCGTCCCAGGGCGGCGGTGTCGAGCCCGTAGTACACGCTGGTGACGGCCTCCCCGTGACCGCACAGTCCGTCGTGTTTGACGGTCAGCCAGACGGCCTCGCGGGCCGCCATGGTGGAACGGGAGATGCGCAGCGGCTCGGTGAGGTCGAGGCGCACGGTGCGCAGAGCGGCCCTCACGGCTGCTGCTCCGGGGCGGTGGCGGGCGGTCCGGTGACGGTGCGGCAGCGGACCCAGCCGGTGGCCTCCACGGCCCGGGGGTGCGGGATCTCGACGGGGCGGACGGCGGCGGTGGCGGGGTCGATGCCGTGGGCGGTGGTGAACCCGTCGTCGAAGACGCTGCCGAGGTAGCGGTGCGGGCCGTCGGGGAAGACGGTGGCGACGACCGCGCCGGGGTGGACGCGGGCGGCCCAGGCGGAGACGAGGGCGACGGCGCCGGTGCTCCAGCCGCCGCTGACGAAGGCGCCGCGGGCCAGTCGGCGGCAGGCGTCGACGGCCTCGGCGGGCCCGACCCAGTGGACCTCGTCGAAGGCGCCGTGGGCGACGTTGCGCGGGTGGATGCTGCTGCCGAGGCCGCGCATGAGACGGGGTCTGGCGGGCTGGCCGAAGATGGTGGAGCCGGTGGCGTCCACACCGATGAGCCGCAGGCCGGGCCAGTGGCGCCGCAGCGGTCCGACGAGCCCGGCGCTGTGGCCGCCGGTTCCGACGCTGCACACCAGCACGTCGAGGTGGCCGAGCTGGGCGGTCAGCTCGGCCGCCAGGGAGGCGTAACCCGCCGTGCTGTCCGGGTTGTTGTACTGGTCGGGCCAGTACGCGTCCGGGAGCAGCGTCAGCAGCTCGCGCAGCCGGGCGAGCCGGGCGGCCTGCCAGCCGCCCTCGGCGGCCGGACGGTCGACGAGCTCCAGGCGGACGCCGTACGCGCCCAGCAGCTGCCGCATCGAGGGCTCCAGCTCGATGTCGCCGACCAGCACGACGGGATGGCCGAGGGCCTGCCCGGCGAAGGCCAGCCCGATGCCGAGCGTCCCCGAGGTGGACTCCACCACGGGGGCGCCCGGCCGCAGTTCGCCGCGGTCCCGGGCGCCCAGCAGCATGGCGACGGCGGCGCGTGCCTTCATGCCGCCGACGCCGAACCCTTCGAGCTTGGCCCAGAAGCCCGGCTGCGGGCCCGGCAGGTCGACGGTGACGCGGGCGAGCGGGGTGCGGCCGAGCAGGCCGAGGAGCTCCCGGTTGCCCGCGGCGCGCGCGGTACCGAGGACGACGGTGGTCACAGGACGCCTCCGTAGCGGTGGATGGTCCCCGGGCCGCCGTCCAGCCAGAAGAAGGGGTACGGCTCCGCGCACACCGCGGTGACGCCGGAACCGATCAGGCGCGGCAGGACCGCGCTGCCGGTCTGCGCGAACATCACCAGGGGGATGCCGCTGCGCCGTGCCCGCCGGCGCAGCGGCTCGAAGCTGCCGTTGCCGAGGGTCATGCCGGAGGCGAGGACGGCGTCGCAGCGCTCCAGCTCGGCCAGGGCGTCGGTGCGCACCGGCTCGCCCCATTCGGTCGTGCCGCCCTTGAGGTCGCAGGGGACGTACGCGAGGCCGCGCGCCCGCAAAGCCTCCAGCAGCGAGTTGACCACGCCCACGACGAGCACGCTCGCCCCGGGCGCGACGTCGATCAGTTCCACCACGGAGCGGGCCCTGGCCCGGGACTTCTCCAGCGAGGTGCCGGCGGGCAGCGGGCAGGGCCGGCCCCCGTTCCCGGGCCCGTGCGGCAGGACGTGCATGAGGTACGCGTCGAGGGCGGCGACCCGGACGGGCGGCAGTTCGTGTTCCAGGAGGCGCGCGATGTCGGCGCCGACGCAGTCCTCGACGGCGTCGTCGGGCAGTTCGCCCGGCTCGACCGCGCAGGATCCCACGGCTTCGGCGAGACGCAGGCTCAGCACCTCGTTGCGGTAGCCGGAGCCGCGCCCTTCGTGGCGCACCGCCTGCCGGGTGGTGAAGGCCACCGCGATCCGCCGGGTGCGCGGGTCGGGGCCGAGGTCGCCGGCCAGGACGCGCCCGACGAGGTCGTCGTACGAACGGGCCGTGACGGGCGCGCCGGTGAGGGCGGTCATCCGGCCACCACCCGGGGGGACAGCCGGGCGAGGAGGGCTTCGACCAGGGCCCGGGCGGCCGGGCCCCGCGCGTCGCCGGCCATGACGTGGCCGAGGTAGTCGTTGTTGCTGCCCGCGGCCCTGACGGTGCTGCCGGGGTCGGTGAGCCGGAGCTCCAGCAGACCGTCCGCGGCACGGACGGCGTCGGCGCCGTCGACCGCCTCCAGCACGCCGTCCCGGTCCGGCACCAGGAAACCGATCGCGGCGCTGGTCAGCCCGGTGGCACGGCGGCGCAGGTCCGGCTCGCGGCCGAGGGCGACGTCCACGCAGGCGGCGGCGAGGTCGATGCCGGTCACATGACGCACGAGTTCGGTGATGCGGTTGCCGGCGGGACGGGGGTTGACCTCGATCAGACGGGGCCCGTCGGCCGTCAGCTTGAGCTCGGTGTGGGCGACGACCCCGTCCAGGCCCAGCGCCCGGAGCGCGCGACGCGCGGTCTCCCCGGCGGCCGCGACGTCCGCCGGGTCCAGTGCGGCGGGGAACATGTGGCCGGTCTCGATGAAGGCCGGGGCCCCGCCGACGCTCTTGTCCGTGACGCCGACGACCTCCACGGTCCCCCCGTGGGACACGGTCTCCACGCTCACCTCCGGCCCTTCGAGGAGCTCTTCGAGCAGGACCCCGGGGTCGCGGCGCTGGCCGCGGGCGTTGACGGGGAAGGCGGCGAGCGCGCGGTGGGCGTGGGCCAGTTCGGCCTCGTCGTCGACGCGGCGCACGAACATCCCCGCGCACAGGTCCACCGGCTTGAGCACCAGCGGATAGCCGATGTCGCGGGCCGCGGCGGCGGTCTGTGCCCAGTCCTCGCACACCGCGAACCGCGGCCCCGGGAGGCCCGCCCCGGCCAGGACCCGGCGGGTCGCGTCCTTGCGGCAGGCGTTCTCGACCGCCTCGGGCGCGGGGCCGGGCAGTCCCAGCCGCCCCGCGATCCGCGCGGCCGTCGGGAGGTAGTAGTCGCAGGAGGTGATCACCCCGTCGAAGCGCAGGGCCGCATGGGCCTGTTCGACGAAGGGCAGCAGCGCGTCGGTGTCGTTGGTCTCCGCGGTGAGCACATGGCGGGCCGAGAGGAGGGGGTGCGCGGTGCCCTCCGGGGCGGAACGCAGGTAGTGGTGCAGGTCGCGGGTCAGCAGGGTGAACTCGTCCCCCGCCTCGCGGACGGCCCTTGGCAGCAGTCTGCTCATGGACCCGACCCAGCTCTCGACCATCAGCAGATGAGCCACGACTTCCCCTTCTCACGGCGCGGTTGAGGTGTGATCCGGTCACGGCGGCAGCGCCGGCCAGGGCGTGCTCGCTTGACCGAGAGGGACCTTATCGGCAATCGTTTTCATTGTCATCTGATGGGGGCGCAGCTTCTCCGCCCGTGAGACGCGCGCCCGCCGTCGTACGCCCTCGCCGGGCGCGAGGGATGCCGCGCCCTTCGCGCATGCTCAGGAGATCCCGATGAACCACCCCCCGAACCCGCCCTACACCGTGCGTCCCGCCGGTCCGGCCGATGTGGAGGGCGCCCGCCAGGTCATGCTCGACACCTTCTACCGGGACTTCGGCTACGGCTACGTGCCCGAATGGCACCGCGACGTCGTCGAGATCGAGAGCACCTACCTGGACGACCCCCGCCACCTGCTGCTGGTCGCCGCGCACGGCGACCGGGTGGTGGCCACCACCGGAATCCGCTCGACGGGACCGGCCCATCCGCCGCATCCGCGCTGGCTCGCCGAGCGCTACCCCCCGGGCACCACCGCACAGCTCGTGCGGGTCTACGTGAGCCCGGAGCACCGGCGGCACGGTCTGGCCCGCACCCTCGTGGAGCGGGCATGCGCCTTCGCCGCCGGGACGCCCGGGTACGACAGCATCTACCTGCACACCAACGTCGACGTCGAGGGCGCGGAGGCGTTCTGGCGCAGTATGGCCAAGGAGATCTTCGACGCCCGCACGACGGGGGAGCACGGGCCCGGCGTCGGCACCGTGCACTTCGAGATCCCGTTGCCGTGACGCGGCCGGCCCGGGCCCGGAGGGCAGTCGGGCGGGGCGGAACGGGCGCATGACGCGCCGGGGCGCGGCCGTCGGCCGCGCCCCGGACCCGCGCCTCCGGCCGCCCGCGCGGCAACCCCGGCCGTCAGGCGATGAGCGAGCGCAGCAGGTCGGCGGTGTCCCGGTCGGCGGGGAGGAACGTCTCGATCGCCAGCTCGGCCACCGTCACGTCCATCGGCGTGTTGAACGTCGCGATGGAGGAGACGAACGAGAGCACCTGCCCGCCGTGCTCGATCAGCATGGGCAGCGCGAAGGGCAGGGACGCGCCGGACCCGTCGTCCGCGCCGGCCTCGGGCCCCTCGGGGCTCCCCTCGCCCTCCGGTACGGGATAGGCGGCGACCTCCTCGTACAGTTCGCGCAGCTCCGCCGAACGCACCAGGGCGATCTGACGCCGCATCTGCGCCAGCAGGTCGGCCCGCCACGCCCGCAGGTTCCGGATGCGCGGGGCCAGGCCCTCCGGGTGCAGGGTGATCCGCATGACGTTCAGCGGCGGCACGAGCAGGTGCTCGGCCACGCCGTCCAGCAGCATCGCGACGGCCCGGTTGGCCGCCACCACGTCGTACCTGCCGTCGAGGACGAGCGCCGGATACGGTTCGTATCCCTCCAACAGCCGTTCCACCCCCTCGCGCAGCGCGCCCATGGCCGGGTCGTCGAGCGGGGTGTGGGCGTAGCGCGGGGCGTAACCGGCCACCACCAGAAGGGCGTTGCGTTCCCTGACAGGGACCTCCAGATGCTCGGCGAGGCGCAGGATCATCTCCTCGCTGGGTCGGGAGCGGCCCGTTTCGATGAAGGAGATGTGCCGGGCGGAGGAGTCCGCGCGCAGCGCCAGTTCCAGCTGGCTGATCCTGCGCTGTTCCCGCCAGCTGCGCAGCAGCGGCCCTACCCCCGTGTCGAGCGCGACAGTAGTCATGCCCAGACCGTAACGTCACCGGCACCGCCGACCGGAACCGACCGTTGACGAGGGAGTCGCCGCATGCCCGCCGCACCGCTGTCGCAGGAGGAGATCGAGGACCGTCTGGGCGATCTGCCCGGCTGGTCGCTGGAGGGGGACCGGATCACCCGCACCTACCGGCTGCCCACCCACTTCGCGGCCGCCGGGCTGACCGTGCACGTCGCCGCGATCCAGGACGAGCTGAACCACCACTCCGACCTGACCCTCGGATACAACACCGTCACCCTCCGCGTGAACACGCACGACGCCGGTGGCGCGGTCACGGAGAAGGACCTGGACCTGGCGGCGCGGGTGGCGGCGGTCGCCGCCGGGCACGGCGCGAGGTAGCCGCGGGCGGTACGGGCCGACGGGTCACAGCGCCGCGCCGAACCGCGGATGCGCGGTGAGCCAGCGGGTGTAGCTCTCGCTGCGCTCCACCGCCTCCGCGTACGCCGCCCGGGTGTGGCCGCTCACTGCCCCGGCCGCGCTCCCGGCCGCCGCCGAGCGGGGATGCCAGCCCAGCAGGTGGCGCCAGCTCAGCGGCGAACCGGCGATCGGCCGGGTCACCACCCCCGGCGTCGGCGGGAAGGTCGCCCGGCACAGCCCGACGGCCCGCCCCACCTGGACCAGATGGACGACGGACGTGGTGTCCGTCTCGTACACCGAGACCGGACTGAAACCGGCCCGGGCACAGGCCCCGACGAAGCAGTCGGCGAAGCAGCCGTCGCCCGGCACGTCCGCCCAGCACTCCTCGGCCAGCGCGGAGAGGTCGAGCTCCCGCTCGCCGGCGAGCGGATGGGAGTCGGGCAGCATCACGAAGACCGGATCGACGCCGATGACCTGCCACGTCAGCCGGTCGTTCGCCGGCGGCGGGCTCTCCCCGCAGGTGCCGATCAGGGCGAAATCGAGCCGCCCGTCCACCAGCTGGGAGGCGATCTCGGCCACCGACCAGGAGGTGTACGTCGAGACCGGCGCGGTCGGGTGCGCCGTGACCAGGCGGTCCACGAGACCGCCCAGCAGCGGCCCGTGCGTGCCGCCCAGCCGGAAGCGCTCCATCGTGCCCCAGGCATTGGCGAACCGGACCGCCTCCTCCTGGAGCTCGCTCACCGCGGGCAGCACCACCCGGGCCCGTTCGAGCACCAGCTCGCCGAGGAGCGTGGGCCGGGCACCGGTGTGGTCCCGGTCGAAGAGCGGACCGCCGAGCGCTTTCTCGATCCGGCGCAGCTGTGCGCTCAGCGCGGGCTGGGCGAGCCCGAGGGTCGCGGCCGCCTTGGTCAGGCTTCCGGTGTCGGCAATGGCACGTACGGTTCGCAGATGGCGCAACTCCAGCTCCATAAACGCAAGTTATGGGCCCGGGGGCCCACCGGCAATATCCCGGTGACGATTCGGCGGGATGTGTCCCGGAGTCACCGACCGCAGGGATGTGGCGCCCCTCTGCCGCCCGGCGGCCCGGAGCACGGGGAGCGGGGCGGCGGACGGCTTGCCGAACCGGCAACAAATCTGGCGAGGGAGCCGGGCGGCGGTGAGGCTGGTGCCATGAGTCAGCACACCCACGGCTGCCACGAGAGCGCCGCCCACGACCCCCGCCAGGCCCCTTCCCGCGGCCGCCACGACCACTCCGCCCACGCCGGTCACGGGACGGCCGACGGCATCGGCTGGGACGCCGTGGGGCCGCTGCTGGAGCAGAACGCCGAGATCAGCCGCCCGCAGTACGAGGAGGCGGCCCGCTGGATCGCCGGGCTCCCCACGGCCCCGCAGGTGCGCCGCGTGCTCGACATCGGCAGCGGCCCCGGGGTGGTCACCTGTCTGCTCGCCGAGATGTTTCCCGAGGCGGAGGTCGTCGCCGTCGACGGCACCCCGGCGCTCCTGGAACGCGCCGGGGAGCGCGCCGAACGGCTCGGCCTCGGCGACCGGGTCCGGGTGCGGCAGGCCGACCTCCCCGACGATCTCGGCGGGCTGGGCGAGGCGGACCTGATCTGGATGGGCAACACCCTGCACCACATGGGCGACCAGCGCGCCGCGCTCGCCGGGTTCGCTGCACTGCTGCGCCCCGGCGGGACCGTCGCCCTGGTCGAGGGCGGGCTGCAGCCCCGTCGGCTCCCGCGCGACATCGGCTTCGGGCGGCCGGGCCTGGAGACCAGGCTCGAAGCGATCAACACGGACCGGTTCGAAGACATGCGGGCGGCACTGCCCGGCACCAAGCGGGAGTCCGAGGACTGGAGCGCCCTGTTCGCCGCGGTGGGGCTGGAACCGCAGGGCACCCGCAGTTTCCTGCTGGACGTCCCGGCCCCGGTCCCCGAGCCGGTCCGCGACGACGCGGTCATCGAGTTCGGCCGGTGGCGCGAGGGCTTCGCGGAGTACCTCACGGCCGAGGACGCCGCCGCGCTCGACCGGCTGCTCGACCCCGACGACCCGGCCGGGCTGCGCCGCCGCCCCGACCTCTTCCTGCTCTCGGTACGCACCGTTCACCTGGGCCGACGGGCCTGACGGGAGCCCCGTCGCGGTATGCCCGCAGGCCGTTTTCCATGGGTTTCGGGCGGGGCCGGAAGGCAGATTTCCCCCGGTCCGGGCGCTGTCAAGAAAAGACACGCTTCTGCCGGGGTGAGCGGGCATCAGAAAGTCCCCTGAGCAGACTAATGGCACATCAACTCCCGTTATCTTTCGGTGAGTTGATGTGCGGTCTAATGATATGAAAATAGCATATGGCGTATTTTCGTACCTCGATCAGAGTGTGGACGCCGATCTCCGCCGTGTCCGATATGACACATATGAGGATCGTTCAGTACGTTCATTCACAGATCGACTGCCCGGTCGATCTCTCTGAGACAGGAGAAGCGAAATGATCACCCGTTCCACCATCGTCACGGCCGCCGTCGCGGCCGCTGCCGCCCTGGCCGCCACCGGCATCACCTACGCCTCGGCTGCCGGCACCGCGCCGGTCGAGGTGGCCCGCCCCGTTCAGCAGGCCGTTCCCAGCTCGGCTCTCGGTGGCGGCGACGTCGGCAAGGGCAACGAGGGCAAGGGCAACGAGCGAGGTGGCCACGACGAGGGTCGTGACTACTACGAGGGTCGCATCCACATCAACGAGCGGACGTACAGCGACCACCCGGGTGGCTGCATGACCGTGGTCAGCGGCCTCGGCTCCAAGACCCTCAACATCCGCAACGACAGCCGCCGGACCGTCGAGGTCTTCCGCGGGGCCACCTGCGACAACGGCGCCCCCATCGCCACCGTCGGACCGCACAGCGACAGCAACGGGGTGCACCCCGGGCACGTCGAGGGCGGCGTGTGGGTCAAGAACGGCGTCGTGGGCAGCTTCCGGGTGATCGAGCGTCACCACGACGACGACCGCGGCGGCAAGAGCTGGTAACCGATTCGCTCGGGTGACGCAGAACCCCGGCCCGCCGTAATCGGGCCGGGGTTCCAGTCAGGATATCCGGGTGCGGGTGTCCGCTCGGATGCCTGCACCCGAAGGACGACTGACACGTCCGAAAACCTGTCAGACCATAGTAAAGCCGGACGGCGAGGTGCTGCCAGCCGACCGGAACGGCCGTGCCGCACACGGTCGCCGGGCTCCGGTTCCTTCCCGGTTCCGGAGTCCGGCCCTCGGACCCGTCCCCGGTCCGCGGCCCTCGGCGGGGCCCGGCGACCGGGCGGCGGAACGTGGTGACGGCGTGGCAGACGCCGCCCATGTCCCGGCCGCCGGAGGACCGGCGGGCCGCCCTGGTCCAGTCGGGTGACGGCCCGGCCGGCGCGCTCCCGAAGGGCCGGCCGGATCCCGGTCCGCGGGCGTCCGCGCACATGCCCGGGCCGGCCCGAGTCCGGCTACGTCCCGGAGGCGTCGTCCCGCACCGGCTCCAGCCGCCACCACTGGCCGGGGGAGTCGGTGTCCTCCCACTGCTGGACCCGGGCGCCGTCCGCGGTGCTGCCGTCGGCCACCTCCAGGACGAGCCCGCTGACGAAGCTGACCAGCGTCACCACCCCCGGCGCCTCCAGGTGCCGCTCGATCAGCCATTCCTGGGCGCCGTAGTTGTTGGCCCGCCACTGCTGGATCACGGCGCCGTTCTCGGTGGAGGCGTTGGCCACGTCCAGGCGCTTCTCGCTGTGGACGTTGACCAGGTGGTACAGCGCCGCGCCCTCGTGCACCGGCGAGAGCTGCCAGAGCTGGTCCGGCGAGCCGCTCTCCTCGGCCTGCCGGACCGGGGCGCCGCCGCCCTTGGCGGCGCCGTGCACCCCCAGCAGCAGGCCGCTCCCCACGTTGCGCAGCCGGTAGCGGCCCGCTGCGACGACGGGCGCGCCGTCCCCGTTCATGTTGTCCCGGTCCTTCCCGCGTGGCGGACCGCCGCCCGGCTCGAAGGCCGGGCGGCGGTCCGCTCCGTGTTCCGCCGGGCGTGCCCGAAGGGGCGTGCCCGGTGCTGTTGTGTCGCCTCGTGAGGGTGTGTCCCGCCACCGTGCCGTGCGTTCCGGCGGTGTCCGGAAGGGGGTGTCAGGCCCCGACGTTGAAGTCGGCGGGGTCCGGGCCGAGGCGCTTGCCCTCGTCCAGGGCGGCGAGCGCGGCCAGGTCGTCCGCGTCCAGCTCGAAGTCGAACACGTCGATGTTCTCCGCGATCCGGGACGGCGTCACGGACTTCGGGATCACCACGTTGCCGATCCGGAGGTGCCAGCGGAGCACCACCTGGGCGGGGGTGCGCTCGTGCTTCCGGGCGATCGCGACGATCGTCGGGACCTCCAGGAGGCCCTTGCCCTGGCCCAGCGGCGACCACGCCTCGGTCCGGATGCCGTGCTCGGCGTGGAAGGCGCGCGACTCGGCCTGCTGGAGCTGCGGGTGGAGCTCGATCTGGTTGAGCACCGGGACCACGGAGGTCTCGCCGAGCAGGCGCTCCAGGTGCGCGGGCAGGAAGTTCGAGACGCCGATGGCCTTCGCGCGGCCCTCGGAGTGGATCTTCTCGAAGGCCCGGTACGTGTCGACGTACGCGTCCTTGGCGGGCACCGGCCAGTGGATCAGGTACAGGTCGACGTAGTCGAGGCCCAGCCGGTCGAGCGAGGCGTCGAAGGTGCGCAGGGTCGCGTCGTGGCCCTGGTCGCCGTTCCACAGCTTGGTGGTGACGAAGAGCTCCTCGCGGGGGACGCCGGAGGCGGCCACGGCCTTGCCCGTGCCCCGCTCGTTCTCGTAGATCGCGGCGGTGTCGATGCTCCGGTACCCGGACTCGATGGCCGTCGCGACCGCCTTCTCGGCCTCGTCGTCCGGCACCTGCCAGACGCCGTAACCGAGCTGCGGCATCTCGACGCCGTTGTTGAGGGTGATGGAGGGGACCTGGCTCACGAGCGGTCGATCCTTACGTCGTCGGGTGGTACGTCCAAGAAGAACGTCCGGGGCGCGCCACGCATTCCCCGTGACCCGGTCTTCCTCGGTCGATCCGTCCGGCCCGGCGCCGCTCGTGGACCAACACGCTTGATCCTCACGGGATTTGGGCCCGCGAGGGGCATTGACAGATCGCCCCGCAGGGAATCCCATGCAGTATCGGTTAGGAACCTTTCCTAACACCGAGAACCGGAAGGGACCACCCGTGCACCCTGCCGCACCCCCACGCCGCTCGGCGGCAGTCCTCACAGGCATCGGCTGTCTGCTCCTGCCCCTGCTCGCCGTGCCGTCCGCCGAGGCGGTGACCACCCCGCCGGCCACCACCGCGGCGGCCACCCGGTACGAGGCCGAGGACGCCCTGCTGACCCGGGCGGCCGTGGCGACGAACCACACCGGCTACTCGGGCACCGGCTTCGTCGACTACACCAACGCGACCGGGTCGGCCGTCGAATTCACGGTCGGCACCACCGCCGGCGGCGACTCGCTCGCCGTCCGCTACGCCAACGGGACCACCACCGACCGACCGATGGACATCAGCGTCGACGGCACCGTCGTCGCGTCCGGCGTCCCGTTCGGCTCCACCGGCTCCTGGGACACCTGGGCGACGAAGACCGTCGCCGTCCGCCTCGCCGCCGGCACCCACACCGTCCGGGCCACCGCGACCACGGCGAACGGCGGCCCCAACCTCGACCGCCTCGACATCGGGGCCCCCGCCACCGGCGGACCCGCGGTGCCCTTCGGCAGCCACCTGTTCCCCTACGCGGCGGGGACGCTGAAGCCGTCCGGCGCGCAGTCCACGCTCGACCAGGCCGTGATCAAGGCGTACGACGCCTGGAAGTCCGCTTTCGTCCGGCAGAACTGCGGCAACGGCTGGTACCAGGTCATCTCGCCGGACGCCGACCACCTCTACGTCGCCGAGGCCCAGGGCTACGGCATGGTCGTCACCGCCACGATGGCGGGCGCCGACCCACAGGCCAGGACCGTCTTCGACGGCATGGTCAAGTACATGCTGGCCCACCCCTCGGTGAACAACCCCGACCTCCTCGCCGCCGAACAGGACACCTCCTGCCGGAGCGTCGACGGCTCCGACTCCGCCACCGACGGGGACCTCGACGTCGCCTACGGCCTGCTCCTCGCCGACAAGCAGTGGGGATCCACCGGCACGTACGACTACAAGGACCTCGCGATCAAGCACATCGAGGCGATCAAGGAGAGCGAGGTCAACCCGACCACGCACCTGATGCTGTTCGGCGACTGGTCGGACTCCGGCGAGTCCCACTACTGGATGACCCGCTCCTCGGACTGGATGATCGACCACTTCCGCGCCTTCGAGGCCGCCACCGGCGACAGCACCTGGGGCACCGTGCGCACGGCCCATCAGAAGCTGATCACCTCCCAGCAGGCCAAGTACGCGCCCGACACGGGGCTGTTGGCGGACTTCGTCGTCAATACCGACGGCACGCCCGAGCCCGCGCCGGGCGAGGTGCTCGAATCGCCCAACGACGGCGACTACTCCTGGAACGCCTGCCGCGACCCGTGGCGCATCGGCACCGACGCCGTCACCAGCGGGGACGCCGCCTCGCTCGCCGCGGCCCGCAAGCTCAACTCCTGGATCAAGAAGGCCACCGGTGGCGACCCGGACCGGATCGGCAGCGGCTACCACCTGAACGGCTCGGCGTTCGACAACAGCGGCGACATGGCGTTCACCGCCCCGTTCGTCGTGACCGCGCTGACCGACCCCGGTTCCCAGGTCTGGCTCGACGCGCTGTGGGACAAGCTCGCCACCACCCCGATCGACCCCGATCTCTACTACGGCGCGAGCGTCCAGCTCCAGACCATGATCGTCGCGTCCGGCAACTACTGGGTCCCCTGACGGAGGTGTCGAAGATGCGTACCACAACACCCACTGCGGCACGGGGCGCGACCGCGGCCCTCACGGCGGTGCTGCTCTGCGCGGTGCTGGTGCAGGCGGCCCCGCGATCGGCGGCCGCGGCCGCCACCCGGTACGAGGCGGAGTCCGCGACGATCGTCGGGGGCGCTGCCGAGTCCAACCACTCCGGCTACTCGGGGACGGGCTTCGTCAACGGCGACAACGTCGTGGGCAGCCATGTGGAGTTCACCGTCACCGCGGCCACCGCGGGAACCGGGAAGATCGCCATCCGCTACTCCAACGGCACGACGGCCGACCGGCCCGCGGACGTCGCCGTCGGCGGCACGGTCGTCTCGGCGGCCCGCGCCTTCGCCCCCACCGCGGACTGGGACACCTGGGCCACCTCCACCCTCACCACCCCGCTGAAGGCGGGCACCAACAAGATCCGGCTGACGTCCACGACGGCCGGCGGGCTGCCCAACCTCGACTACCTCGACGTCACGGTCACCCCCTCGGACACCGAGGCGCCCACCGCCCCCGGCCGGCCCACCTGCACCGGGATCACCGAGAACAGCATCACGCTGAACTGGACCGCGTCCACGGACGACGTGGGCGTCGCCGCGTACGACATCTACGAACACGGCAACAAGTTCGGCGAGGCGCCGGGCACCGCCACGACGAAGAACCTGACCGGGCTCGCCCCCGGCACCACGTACAACCTCACGCTGTTCGCCCGGGACGCGGCCGGCAACGTGTCCTCGGTCAGCCCGGTCGTGGACTGCACCACCCTGCGCAGCGACGACACCACCGCCCCCTCGGCCCCCGGCACCCTGTCGGCCTCGGACCTCACCGCGAACGGCGTCGTCCTGAAGTGGGGCGCGGCCACCGACGACAAGGGCGTCACCGCCTACGAGGTGCGCAGCGGCAGCACCGTCTACAAGACCGTCACCGGCACCCCGCCGGCCACCACGACCACCCTCACCGGGCTCGCCTGCGCCAGCCCCTACACCCTGGAGGTCGTCGCCAAGGACGCGGCGGGCAACGTCTCCCCGCCGGGCAACCCGGTCACCTTCACCACCCCGGCCTGCGCCACCGACGGCGGCGTCCCGTCCGGCATCACCACCGTCTCCACCGGCTGGTCCATCCCCTGGGGCACCTACTGGATGCCCGACGGAAAGACCGCCCTGGTCACCGAGCGGGACAGCTTCAAGGTCTTCCGGGCCACGGCCGACGGCGCCCGCACCCAGGTCGGGTCGGTGCCCGAGGCCGTCACGACCGATGGCGAGGGCGGCCTGCTCGGCGTCGCCGTCGACCCGAAGTGGTCCACCAACCACCGCGTGTACTTCATGCACACCGCGTCGGAGGGCAACCGGATCGCCCGGATGACCTACGACGGCAGCTCGCTCGGCGGGTACGAGGTACTGCTCCGGGGCATCAAGAAGAGCCGGTACCACAACGGCGGACGGCTCGCCTTCGGCCCCGACGGCTACCTGTACGCGTCGACCGGCGAGGCCCAGACCCCCGACCTCGCCCAGGACAAGGACTCGCTGAACGGCAAGATCCTGCGGATGACCACGGACGGCGGGCCCGCCCCCGGCAACCCGTTCGGCAACCACGTCTACAGCTACGGCCACCGCAACCCGCAGGGCCTCGCCTTCGACCGCAACGGCCGCCTGTGGGAAGCGGAGTTCGGCGACAGCAAGAAGGACGAACTCAACCTCATCAAGCCGGGGAAGAACTACGGCTGGCCCATCTGCGAGGGCAGCTGCACCACGTCCGGCATGACCAATCCGAAGAAGACCTGGAACATCTCCGAGGCGTCGCCCAGCGGAATCGCCATCGTCCGCAACGTCATCTACATGGCAGCCCTGAAGGGCGAACGGCTGTGGCGGGTGCCGATCACCGGTGACACCGAGAACCTCGGCACGCCGAGTGCCTACTATGTAGGGACGTACGGTCGGCTGCGCACCGTCACCGAGGTGCCCGGCCGGGACCAGCTGTGGCTGTCCACCACCAACTGCGACAACAAGGGGAACGAACCGGACGGCTCGGACAAGCTGTTCCGCGTCTCGATCACCTAGGGCCTCTCGTTCGGATCATGCCGGGCTCGCGTGCCCCGGTGTGCGCGCTCGCGGCGTTGTCGTCGGTCGCCGACGCTCCGCGTCCACTCCCTCCTCCGCCTTGCGATCACACGCACCGGACTCCGCTCACTGGTCCGGCCTGATCCGAACGAAAGACACTAGCCCGGCACCGTGCGGCACGTCGTACGCGCCGTACCGCCGGGGCACCCCGGTGCCTCAGTGGTACAGCGCGTCGACCTCCGTCGCGTACGCCGTCTCGATCGCCCGGCGCTTCAGCTTCAGCGACGGCGTGAGCAGACCGTGCTCCTCGCTGAACGGATGCGCCAGGATCCGGAACGTACGGATCGACTCGGCCTGCGAGACCGCCGTGTTGGCGGCCACCACCGCCCGCCGGATCTCCATCTCCAGGTCCGGGTCGCGCACCAGCTCCCGCGGATCCAGCGGCGGCCGCCCCTGCATCGACAGCCAGTGGTCCACCGCCTCCTGGTCGACCGTGACCAGCGCCGCGATGTAGGGCCGGTCGTTGCCCACCACGATGCACTGCGCGACCAGCGGATGCGCCCGCACCCGCTCCTCCAGACCGGCCGGCGACACGCTCTTGCCGCCCGAGGTCACCAGGATCTCCTTCTTCCGCCCGGTGATCGTCAGATAGCCGTCCCCGTCGAGCGAGCCCAGGTCGCCGGTGGCCAGCCAGCCGTCGCGCAGCACCGCCTCGGTGGCGTCGGGGTCGCCGAGGTAACCGGAGAACACGTGGTCGCCGTGGACCCACACCTCGCCGTCCTCGGCGATGTGCACGGTCGTGCCGGGAACCGGCTGCCCGACCGTCCCGTACCGGGGACGCTCCGGAGGGTTGGCGGTGGCCGCGGCCGACGTCTCGGTCAGCCCGTACCCCTCGAAGATCCGGACGCCCGCGCCCTCGAAGAACAGCCCGAGCCGCCGGTCCATGCCCGAACCGCCGGACATGGCGTGCCGGATCCGGCCGCCCATCGCCTCGCGCACCCTGCGGTACACGACCTTGTCGAAGAACTGGTGCTGCACCCGCAGCCCGGCGGACGGTCCGGGGCCGGTCCCGAAGGCCCGCTCCTCCATGGCCTCGGCATACTTCACGGCGACGTCCACCGCCTTGTCGAACGGCCCCGCCCGGCCCTCCGCCTCGGCCCTGCGCCGGGCGACGCCGAAGACCTTCTCGAACACGTACGGCACCGCCAGGACGAACGTCGGCCGGAACGACACCAGGTCCGGCAGCAGCGCCTTGGCCGACATCTCCGGCTGGTGGCCCAGCCGCACCCGGCCGCGGAGCGCCGCGATCTCGACCATCCGGCCGAAGACGTGGGACAGCGGCAGGAAGAGCAGGGTGGACGCCTCGTCGCCGGGCGCGGAGCGGAACACCTCCTGCCAGCGGGAGACCATGGTGTCCGTCTCGAACATGAAGTTGGCGTGCGTGATCACGCAGCCCTTGGGGCGGCCCGTCGTCCCCGACGTGTAGATGACGGTCGCCACCGACTCGGGCGTCACCGCGCGCCGGTGACGGTGCACCACCTCGTCCTCGATCCGGGTGCCCGCGGCGACCAGGTCGGCCACCGCGTCGGCGTCCAGCTGCCACAGCCGTTCGAGCCGGGGCAGCTGGTCGATCACCGACGCGACGGTCATCGCGTGGTCCTCGTGCTCGACCACGACGGCGGACACATCGGCGTCGTGCAGCATCCACCGGACCTGCTCGGCCGAGGACGTCGGATAGACCGGCACGGACTGCGCGCCGACCGACCACAGGGCGAGGTCGAAGAGCGTCCACTCGTAGCGCGTGCGCGACATCAGGGCCACCCGGTCGCCGAATCTGACGCCCTGGGCGATCAGCCCCTTGGCCAGCGCCAGCACCTCGTCGCGGAACGCGGCGGCGGTGACATCCCGCCAGTTTCCGTTCGCGTCCTTGCGGCCGAGCGCGACCCGGTGCGGGTCGTCCTCGGCCCGGTCGAACACCACGTCGGCCAGCCCGCCCACGAGGGGCGCGGCCGTCATGGGCGGGACAGTGAACTCGCGCAATGACCTGCTCCTCATGGGCTCAGCACAGCGCCGTGACGCTACCCCACGGAGCGGCGCGACGGGAGGGCTCCGTATCGGCCGACACCATGGCATATGCACAGCTCAGCCACCGAAATCCGGCCAGATGGGCAAGGCTCGGGCGCGGTCGGGGACGGGGAGCGACCGGCGGGCACCGGAATCTCCACCGAATCTGTACGCCGCTGCCACTCCCGATACCGGGCGGTGCGCGGCGATTCATCCGCACTCGCCCGGTCGGTGCGGACCGGTGCCCGCGGCCGCCCCGACCTGCACGGGCCCCTGGTCAGGCGCCGTCCCGTACGACAGTCGCCCCGGCCTCCCGGACCAGCCGGTCGCCGCCCGCGAGGATCGCCGCCGCCAGGGCGTCGGCGGCCTCGCGCGCGCCCTCGCGCCGGTGCCCGTGCGACAGGACGAAGTCCACCCCGCCCAGCTCCGGCAGCCCCGCCCTGGCCGGAACCGGCGCCAGCCCCGGCGGGATCAGCCCCCGGCTGTGGGCCATCACGCCCAGCCCCGCCCGGGCCGCCGCGACCAGCCCGCTCAGACTGGTGCTGGTGCAGGCGATCCGCCAGGAACGGCCGTGCTCCTCCAGGACCTCCAGGGCGCGGGCCCGGGTGATGCCCGGTGGCGGGAACAGCACCAGCGGGACCGGCCGGTCCGGATCGATCCGCAGCCGCGGCGCGCCGATCCAGGCCAACGTGTCCTGCCGCACCAGCTCGCCGTGCGTGTCCCCGGCGCGCCGCTTGGCCAGGACGAGATCGAGCCGGCCGGCCGCGAGGCGCTGGTGCAGCGTCCCGGACAGCTCCACCGTCAGCTCCAGCTCGACCTCCGGGTGGTCGTGGCGGAACGACTCCAGGATCTCCGGGAGCCGGGTCAGCACGAAGTCCTCGGAGGCCCCGAACCGCAGCCGCCCGCGCAGCCGGGTACCGGTGAAGAAGGCCGCGGCCCGCTCGTGGGCGTCGAGTATCGTCCGGGCGAAACCGAGCATCGCCTCACCGTCCACGGTGAGGTCCACCCGGTGCGTGTCCCGGGCGAACAGCTGCCGCCCCGCCGCCTCCTCCAGCCGCCGCACGTGCTGGCTCACCGTGGACTGCCGCACCCCCAGCCGCCGGGCCGCCCGGGTGAAACTCAGCGTCTGGGCGACGGCGAGGAAGGTGCGCAACTGCGCCGGGTCGTACATGCCCCCAGGCTATCGCCGAACGTGATGACAGTCAGAGCGGTGTACGGGATTCCCGATCGCACGGATCGGGAGCAGCATGGTGCGGGCACGATCCGAACCAAGAGGACACGTGGAGCACATGAGCCGCCGCACCCCGAAACTGCCGTCCTGGCTGCCGGTCGACCCGTACATCCTGGCCCTGATCGGTACGGTGGCGCTCGCGGCGACACTGCCCGCCTCGGGCACCGCGGCGGAGGTGGCGAAGGGCGCCTCGACCGGAGCCGTCGCCCTCCTCTTCTTCCTGTACGGGGCCCGGCTCTCCACCGCCGAGACCCTGGAGGGGCTCCGGCACTGGCGGCTCCACCTCACCGTGCTGATCTGCACCTTCGTCGCGTTCCCGCTGCTCGGGCTGGCGGCCGGGGGACTGGTCCCGTACGTCCTGACGCCGCAGCTGCACAGCGGTCTGCTCTTCCTCTGCCTCGTCCCGTCGACCATCCAGTCGTCCATCGCCTTCACCTCGATCGCCCGCGGCAACGTGTCCGCCGCGATCTGCGCGGGCTCCTTCTCCTCGATCGCCGGGATCTTCCTCACCCCGCTGTTCGCGGCCGTCCTGCTCGGCGAGGAGGGCGGCGGGTTCTCGGCGGACGCACTGCTGAGGATCGCGGTCCAGCTGCTGCTGCCGTTCGTCGCCGGGCAGCTGCTGCGCCGCTGGATCGGCGGTTTCCTCACCCGCCGCAAGAAGATCCTCGGCCGGGTCGACCGGGGCTCGATCCTGCTCGTCGTCTACACGGCCTTCAGCGCGGGCATGGTCACCGGTGTCTGGCACCAGGTCACCCCGGCCAGGCTCGGCGCGCTGCTCGGCGTCGAGGCGCTGCTGCTCGCGCTGATGCTCACGATCGGCTGGTACGGGGCGAAGCGGCTCGGCTTCGGCCGGGAGGACCGCGTCGCCATCCAGTTCGCCGGCGCGAACAAGAGCCTGGCCGCCGGGCTGCCGATGGCCAGCGTCCTGTTCGGGGCGCAGGCGTCCCTCGCCGTGCTGCCGCTCATGCTCTTCCACCAGATGCAGCTGATGGTGTGCGCGGTGATCGCCAAGCGCCGCTCGCACGACCCGCAGGAGGCGCACGCGACGGGCGCGGCGACGGCGCGGGAGCCCGCCGTCGCGGGCTGACGGCACGGCCAGTGCGGTCTGAAGGCCCGTACGGGCCGGGCGGGCGTCCTCAGCCCCCGGCGACCTCTGCCGGCAGGGCGATGCGGTGCCCGCCCGCGTACACGTTCATGGAGGGGCCCCGCAGGAAGCCCACCAGGGTCAGCCCGGTCTCGTCCGCCAGGTCGACGGCGAGCGACGACGGCGCCGAGACCGCGGCGAGCACCGGAATCCCGGCCATCACCGCCTTCTGGGCCAGCTCGAACGAGGCCCGCCCCGACACCAGCAGGATCGCCCGGGACAGCGGCAGCCGGTGATCGGTCAGCGCCCGGCCGACCAGCTTGTCCACCGCGTTGTGCCGGCCGACGTCCTCCCGGACGTCGAGCAGCTCGCCCGTCTCGGAGAACAGCGCCGCCGCGTGCAGCCCGCCGGTCCGGTCGAAGACCCGCTGCGCGGCGCGCAACCGGTCGGGGAGGGCGGAGAGCAGGGCGGGCTCGACCCGGACCGGGGGAGCGTCGGCGATCGGGTGCCGGGTCGAGGTGCGCACCGCGTCCAGGCTCGCCTTGCCGCACAGCCCGCAGGACGAGGTGGTGTACACATTGCGTTCGAGGGTGATGTCGGGGACCGGCACGCCGGGGGCGAGCTTCACGTCCACCACGTTGTAGGTGTTGCCGCCGTCCGCCGTCGCCCCGGCGCAGTAGACGATCGACCGCACCTCGGAACCGTCCCCGACGACGCCCTCGCTCACCAGGAAGCCCGCGGCGAGCGCGAAGTCGTCCCCCGGCGTGCGCATCGTGATGGCGAGCGGCCTGCCGTTCAGCCGGATCTCCAGCGGCTCCTCGGCGACGAGCGTGTCGGGACGGACGGAGACCGCCCCGTCCCGGATGCGGATGGTGCGGCGGCGCTCGGTGACCCGTCCCATAGCGGTTGACCCGACTCCTTGCGTGGTGGAGGCCGGAACGCCGCGGAAGCCGGACCGGCCCTCGATACGGAGGTCGCCGCAGGTCACCGGAGTGTCGTGCGGAGCGGTGACCCCGGCGGTCCCATTGTCCTGCACCCGGGGCGCGACAGCGTCCCGTGTGTCGCAAGAGGCGTATGGGACTGTTGTCAAGCCTCCAACGGCCGGGCTTGATTCCTGTGGGAACACGTGCCCCCGTACCGATCGGTAGCGACCAAGACTGGATGGTTCCTGCCATACGTAGCGAGGGGATCCCGTACATGACCGGCTCACGTGTCGTGGCGCTCGGCCACTACCAGCCCGCCAAGGTGCTCACCAACGACGACCTGGCGGCCATGGTCGACACCAGCGACGAGTGGATCACCAGCCGCGTCGGCATCAGGACCCGGCACATCGGCGGCCCCGACGAGCCGGTGGACGAGCTGGCCGCGTACGCGGGGGCCAAGGCGCTCGCCGGGGCCGGGCTCCGGCCCGCCGAGGTCGACCTGGTCCTCGTCGCCACCTCCACCGCGATCGACCGTTCCCCGAGCATGTCGGCGCGGGTCGCCGCCCGGCTCGGGATGGAATCGCCCGCGGTGATGGACATCAACGTGGTCTGTTCCGGCTTCACCCACGCCCTCGCCACCGCCGACCACGCGATCCGGGCCGGTGCGGCCGAACGCGTCCTGGTCATCGGGGCCGACAAGATGGGGGACATCGCCGACTGGACCGACCGCAGCACCTGCGTCCTGCTCGGCGACGGGGCCGGCGCGGCGGTCGTCGTCGCGGAACCGGACGGCGTCGAGCGGCCGGGGATCGGCCCCGTCCTGTGGGGATCGGTGCCCCGGATGGGCAACGCGGTACGGATCGAGGGGACACCGCCCCGGTTCGCGCAGGAGGGACAGTCCGTCTACCGCTGGGCCACCACCCAGCTGCCGCCCATCGCCCGCAAGGTGTGCGAGAAGGCCGGCGTCACCCCGGAGGAACTGGGCGCGGTGGTGCTGCACCAGGCCAACCTGCGGATCATCGAACCGGTCGCCAGGAAGATCGGCGCGGTCAACGCGGTCATCGCCCGGGACGTCGTGGACTCCGGCAACACGTCCGCGGCCTCGATCCCGATGGCCCTGTCCAAGCTGGTGGAGCGCGGCGAGGTCCACAGCGGCGCGCCCGTCCTGCTCTTCGGCTTCGGCGGCAACCTCTCGTACGCGGGACAGGTCATCCGCTGCCCCTGAGCCCGGCGCCCCGGCGGCCCCCGTCGGGGCCGTTCGCGCCCACGCGCCGGGCGGCGGGCACACTGGCCGGTGTGACGATACTGAGCAAGGGTGCCAACATGCCGGTCGAGGCCGCCGCGGTCAGGGCGGTGCTCGGCTGGTCGACGGGGTCCGGCGTGCCGGACGTGGACGCTTCCGCGCTGCTGCTGACCCGCGGCGGACGGGTGCGGTCCGACGACGACTTCGTCTTCTACAACCAGCCGCGGCACGCCTCGGGCGCCGTGACGCACCTCGGCAAACAGGCCGGTGCCGACACGCTGGAGGTCCGCCCGGGGGCGCTGGGGCCCGACATCGAACGCGTCGCGCTCTGCGCGTCCGCCGACGGCGGCACGTTCGGCCAGGTCCCGGGGCTGCACCTGCGGCTGCTCGACGCGGCGTCCGGCGCGGAGCTGGCCCGGTTCGAAATGGCCGCGGGGCCGGAGACGGCGATGATCGGCGGCGAGCTCTACCGGCGCGACGGCGGCTGGAAGTTCCGGGCGGTCGGGCAGGGGTACGCGAGCGGGCTGGCGGGCCTGGCGACCGACTTCGGCATCACCGTCGACGACGAGCGGCCCGCGCCGGCTCCCGGTCCCGTGCCCGCGCCGCTGCCCCCGGTCCCGGCCGGTGCCCCGGCGCCGCCGCCTCCACCCCTGCCTCCGGCGGGACACCCCGGCCCCGGCCCCCGGCTCACCAAGGGCGAGGAACACCTCCCCGTGGACATGCGCAAGCGGCTGTCGCTGCGCAAGCAGCAGGTCCTGGTCAGCCTGAACAAGCACGGCGTCGCGAACCTGCGGGCCCGGGTCGTCGTCGTCCTGGACGCCTCGGGCTCGATGAGCGGGCTCTACCGACGGGGCACGGTGGCCGGTGTCGTCGAGCGGATGGTGGCCGTCGCCGCGCAGCTCGACGACGACGGCGAGATGCAGGCGTGGACGTTCGCCACGAACCCGGCCCGACTGCCCGACCTGGCCGTCGGCGACCTGCCGGAGTGGCTCGGACTGCACGTACGCGTGGGACAGAGCGGCGTCTTCATCCGCAGGAGGCCGCCGAAGGGACTGCTCCCCGGCCAGATCGACATGCGCACCGTCGGCATCCAGAACGAGGAGCAGAAGGTCATCGCCGAAGTGCGGGCCCATGTGCGTGCGCATCCGGTGCCCGACCCGACGCTGGTCCTGTTCTTCTCGGACGGCGGGGTCTACCGCAACAAGGAGATCGAGCAGGAGCTGCGGGCCGCCGCCGACGAGCCGGTGTTCTGGCAGTTCGTCGGCCTCGGCAGCTCGCAGTACGGCGTGCTGGAACGCTTCGACACCATGCCGGGCCGCCGGGTCGACAACGTCGGCTTCTTCGCCGTCGACGACATCGAGCAGATCTCCGACCAGGAGCTGTACGACAGGGTCCTGTCGGAGTTCCCCTCCTGGCTGAGGGCCGCCCGGCAGGCCGGAATCCTGAGGTGACGGGGCGCCCCTCGGGCCTTTCGTCCGGACCGGCCCGGCACGGTCCGGACGAAAGGCCCGAGGGGCGGGCCGGCTCCCGGCGGCTTGTCCAACCGTTGCAGCAGGACGCAAGGGTTGGTGGCGGGCCGGGCGGCGCGGCCATCATCACTGCGTGCACCGGCCCGACGGCGATTCTCGGGGGAGCGTCGACGACGGCCGTCGCGCGGGCTCCGCGTTCGGCGGACGCCCGCGGCCGACCGGAACAGGGGGCGGGCCGGGGCACACCCGGGCCGGCTGCGGAAAGAGGTGCGGGAGACCACGCGCACCACGAGGCTCTCCCGGCACGGCCGCAGTGCTCGCTTCCATGGTGGCGGCCCTCGCCACGAGCTGGACACGGGCGCCGGGTACCGGCTGTACCACCGGAAGGGCGACGGCGCCCGTCGGTCCTCCCACCGAGGCCACCGGCGGGCGCTTCCGCGTTGCGCCCCCACGTCTTTGTCCTCGATGTGGAGAAAGTTGCCATGGATTCCCGCGCAACTTCTTCCCAGCCCCGGCAACCACTGCTACGTTCCCCTCGAAAGCCCGACGGACAGGCCGATGTGGCGGGAGGGGCGCGTGAGACGCATGACGGCACGACCCGCGAACGCCCATCAGGCGCGACTGCTCCGGCTGTTGCGCGACGGCGGGCCCAACTCACGGGCACAGCTGGGGGATCAGGTCGATCTCTCCCGCTCCAAGCTCGCCGTCGAGGTCGACCGGCTGCTGGAGACCGGACTGGTCGTGGCCGACGGGCTCGCCGCCTCGCGCGGCGGACGTCGCTCGCACAACATCCGGCTCGCCCCGCAACTGCGCTTCCTCGGCGTCGACATCGGTGCCACATCCGTCGATGTGGCGGTCACCAACGCCGAGTTGGAGGTACTGGGTCACCTCAACCACCCCATGGACGTACGCGAAGGGCCCGTCGCCGTCTTCGAGCAGGTGCTGTCCATGGCGGCCAAGCTCCGGGCGTCGGGGCTCGCCGAGGGCTTCGACGGCGCGGGCATCGGCGTACCCGGACCGGTCCGCTTCCCCGAGGGCGTACCGGTGGCACCGCCGATCATGCCCGGCTGGGACGGCTTCCCGGTCCGCGAGGCGCTCAGCCAGGAACTGGGCTGCCCGGTCATGGTCGACAACGACGTGAACCTGATGGCGATGGGGGAGCAGCACGCGGGCGTCGCCCGTTCCGTGGGCGACTTCCTCTGCGTCAAGATCGGGACCGGCATCGGCTGCGGCATCGTCGTCGGCGGAGAGGTCCACCGGGGCACGACGGGCAGCGCCGGGGACATCGGCCACATCCAGGTCGAACCCGAGGGGCGTCCCTGTGCCTGCGGCAACCGGGGATGCCTGGAAGCCCACTTCAGCGGCGCCGCGCTCGCCCGCGACGCCGAGGACGCGGCACGCACCGGACGGTCGGCGGAACTGGCCGCCCGGCTGGAGGCGGCCGGCGGACTCACCGCCGTCGACGTCGCCGCGGCGGCAGCCGCCGGTGACGCCACCTCGCTCGACCTGATCCGGGAGGGCGGCAACCGGGTCGGCCAGGTCATCGCGGGACTCGTCAGCTTCTTCAACCCCGGCCTGGTGGTGATCGGCGGCGGTGTGACCGGACTCGGCCACACCCTCCTCGCCAGCGTCCGGACCCAGGTCTACCGGCAGTCCCTGCCGCTGGCCACCAACAACCTCCCCATCGTGCTGGGGGAGTTGGGACCGGCCGCCGGAGTGATCGGCGCCGCCCGGCTCATCAGCGACCACCTCTTCTCGCCGGCCTGACCCGGGCCCGGCCACGCATGGGCGCACCCCGCAAACCCCGGGGCGCCGGAACACCCGCACCACCGCACCTGGTACCGCCCTGCCCGCTCACCGGCCGCGTCGCACCCGCCGAGGGGATTCGTCATGGCACCGCAACCACCCCTGCTCACCATGTCCGGCATCACCAAGTCGTTCCCCGGAGTGCGCGCCCTGGACGGCGTCGACCTGGAGGTCGGGGCCGGGGAGGTCCACTGTCTCCTCGGGCAGAACGGCGCCGGGAAGTCCACTCTCATCAAGGTGCTCGCCGGCGCCCACCAACCCGACGGCGGCGAGATCACCTGGCACGGCGCACCGGTGACGCTCAAGTCGCCCGTCGCCGCGATGCGTCTGGGCATCGCCACCATCTACCAGGAACTCGACCTGGTGGAGGGACTGTCGGTCGCCGAGAACGTCTTCCTCGGCCGGGAACCCGTCACCGCCCGCTTCGTGGTGCGCGCCCGGGCGGCCCGCACGGCCGCCGCCGCGCTGCTGGAACGGCTCGGCCATCCGGAGATCGATCCGGCCCGCCCGGTCGGCGAACTGTCCGCGGCCCAGCAGCAGATCGTCTCCATGGCGCGGGCGCTCTCCCACGACGTGCGGCTCATCGTGATGGACGAGCCGTCCGCCGCGCTCGACCCCGACGAGGTCGACAACCTCTTCCGCGTCGTCGCCTCCCTCACCGCCGACGGCGTCGCCGTCGTGTACATCTCCCACCGGCTGGAGGAGATCCGCCGCATCGGCGACCGGGTGACCGTGCTCAAGGACGGCCGTGCCGTCGCCGGGGGACTGCCCGCCAGGTCCACACCGACGCACGACATCGTTGCCATGATGACCGGCCGCAACGTCGAGTACGTCTTCCCGCCGCGCCCGGCGGATCGCGCCGACCCGACGGCGGAGCCCGTGCTGCGGATCGAGGGGCTGGCGCGGAAGGGGGAATTCGACCCGGTGGACCTGGAGTTGAGGCCGGGAGAGATCGTCGGTCTGGCCGGACTCGTCGGGTCGGGGCGTTCGGAGATCCTGGAGACCGTCTACGGCGCCCGCAGGCCGACCGCCGGCCGGGTCCTCGTGGCCGGCGAGCGGCTGAGGCCCGGCAGTGTCCGCGCGGCCGTCGCCGCCGGGATCGGCCTCGCCCCCGAGGAACGCAAGGCGCAGGCCCTGCTGATGCTCGAATCCGTCACCCGCAACGTCTCCGTCTCCTCGATGTCCCGCTTCTCCAGGGCCGGTTGGCTCGACCGGCGGGCCGAGCGCCGGGCGGCCCGCGCCGCCACCCGCGAACTCTCCCTGCGCCCCGACAACCCGGACACCCCCGTCCGCACGCTCTCCGGGGGCAACCAGCAGAAGGCGGTCCTGGCCCGCTGGCTGCTGCGCGGCTGCCGGGTGCTGCTGCTGGACGAACCCACGCGCGGCGTCGACGTGGGGGCCCGCGCCGAGCTCTACGCCGTGATCCGCCGACTGGCCGACGAGGGCCTCGCCGTTCTGCTCGTCTCCAGCGAGGTGCCCGAGGTGCTGGGCCTCGCCGACCGGGTGCTGGTGCTCCGCGAGGGCCGCGTCGTGCACACGGCGGATGCCCGGGAGCTCGACGAGCACCGCGTACTCGACCTGGTGATGGAAGGGAGCTCCACGTCATGACGCAGCCCGTTTCCCCGGCGCAGCAGGGCGGGCCGGACCGGGGGAGCAGCCCCGCCCCGGCCCCCGCGGCCGGGAAGGAGAACGGACCCGCACGTGCCTTCCGGCCGCGTGTCGACGTCCGCAACCTCTCGCTCCTCGGCGTCCTCGCCGTACTGATCGCCGTCGGCGGCATCACCGAGCCCGACGCCTTCCTGGACACCGGGAACCTTCAGCTGGTCCTGACCCAGGCGTCCGTCATCGGCGTCGTCACCGTCGGGATGACGTTCGTCATCACCAGCGGCGGCATCGACCTGTCGGTCGGCGCGATGGTCGCGCTGGCCTCCGTCTGGGCGACCACGGTCGCCACCCAGGAGTACGGTTTCGCGGGGATCGCCTTCACCGCCGTGGTCGTCGGGCTCTGCGCGGGGCTGGTGAACGGCCTGCTCGTCGCGTACGGGCGGATGGTGCCGTTCATCGCGACGCTGGCCATGCTCGCCTCGGCCCGCGGACTCGCCCTCCAGATCACCGACGGCAGGACCCAGATGGTCACCGTCCAGTCGGTCCTCGACCTGGGCCTGCCCGACTCGTACGTCCTCGGCGTCCCGCCGCTGGTCATGATGTTCGCCGCGGTCACCGTCATCGGCTGGCTGCTCCTGAACCGCACCACCTTCGGCCGTCGTACGGTCGCGGTCGGCGGCAACGCGGAGGCGGCCAGGCTGGCCGGCATCGACGTGCGCAAGCAGCGGCTCCTGCTCTATCTGCTCTCCGGACTGTGCTGCGGCATCGCCGCCTTCATGCTGATCGTCCTGGCCGGCTCGGGACAGAACACCAACGGCAACCTGTACGAACTCGACGCCATCGCCGCCGCGATCATCGGCGGCACCCTGCTCAGCGGCGGACGCGGCACCATCGTCGGCTCCGTGCTCGGCGTCCTGGTCTTCACCACCATCACCAACATCTTCGCGCTCAACAACCTCCAGAGCGACGTCCAGCAGATCGCCAAGGGCGCGATCATCGTCGCCGCCGTCCTGGTCCAGCGCCGCACGGCGGCGCACGGCGAGACCTGACCCGCACCCGTACCTCCGCTCCATCCCCCGTTCCCCCTGTGACAGCCACGCACCGGACGAAGGGTTCGACAGCCATGCCAGAAACCAGCCGCAGACGACTGCTCCTCGGCACCGCCGCCGTCTCCGCGGGCGCCCTCCTCACCGCCTGCACCAGCAACGACCCCAAGAGCGAGGGCCCCGCGAAGAGCAACGCGCCCGCCGCCGACGACAAGCCCGGCAAACCCGTCACCATCGGTTTCGCCGGCCCGCAGGCCGACCACGGCTGGCTCAACGCCATCAACGAGAACGCCAAGTCGCGGGCGGCCGAGTACTCCGAGGTGACCCTGGAGACCACCGAGGGCTCCAACGACACCGCCGCCCAGATCGGCCAGGTCAAGACCCTCATCAACAAGAAGGTCGACGTCCTCGTCATCCTCCCGGCCGACGGCAAGGCGCTCACCCAGGTCGGGCTGGAGGCCATGCGGGCGGGCATCCCCGTCATCAACCTGGACCGGATCTTCGCCTCCCCGCAGGCGTACCGCTGCTGGATCGGCGGCGACAACTACGGCATGGGCCTCAACGCCGGCACGTACATCGGCGAACAGCTCAAGGACAAGAAGGGTGCCAAGGTCGTCGAACTGGCCGGCATCGACAACCTGGAGCTCACCAAGCAGCGCAGCCAGGGCTTCGCCGACGCCCTGAAGAACTACCCCGGCATCGAGCTGGTGGCCCGTCAGGCGGCCGAGTTCACCGTCGAGTCGGGCCAGGCGAAGATGGCCCAGCTCCTCCAGGCGCAGAAGCGGATCGACGCGCTGTGGAACCACGACGACGACCAGGGCGTGGGCGCGCTGCGCGCCATCCAGCAGGCGGGCCGGGACGAGTTCCTGATGGTCGGCGGCGCCGGTGCCAAGTCCGCGATGGACGCCATCAAGGCCGACGACAGCGTCCTGAAGGCCACCGTCCTCTACCCGCCGACGATGGCGGCGTCCGCCATCGACCTGGCCCGCGCCCTCGCCCAGAACAAGGGCGTCGGCGGACTGGCCGAGCAGGAGATCCCGACCAGCCTCACCCTCTACTCGGCCGTGGTCACCAAGGACAACGTCGACCAGTACCTGCCGACGGGCTTCAGCTGATCCGGCCCGGGGGAGGAACGTGACCCTCCCGCCGCACCCACCGAACGACCGACGAGGAGGAGGAAGCCCGGATGGCCCGCAGGGAAGAGACGGATCAGGAGGCCGCAGCGCCGCCGGTACCGGCCGTGCCGACGACGGGCGCGCCGGTGCTCGGCGTCGGCATGGTCGGATACGCGTTCATGGGCGCCGCCCACTCGCAGGGGTGGCGCACCGCGGGACACGTCTTCGAGCTGCCGATGAGGCCGGTGCTCGCCGCGATCTGCGGACGCGACCGGGCCGCGGTCGACGCGGCGGCCGCCCGGCACGGCTGGGCAGCGGCGGAGACCGACTGGCGGGCCCTGATCGCCCGGGACGACGTGCAGCTCGTCGACATCTGCACCCCCGGCGACAGCCACGCCGAGATCGCCGTCGCCGCCCTGGAGGCCGGCAAGCACGTGCTGTGCGAGAAGCCGCTCGCCAATACGGTCGCCGAGGCCGAGGCGATGACCGGGGCGGCACGGCGCGCGGCCGGCCGCGGCCAGGTCGCGATGGTGGGCTTCAACTACCGCAGGGTGCCCGCCATCGCCCACGCCCGCCGGCTGATCGCCGAGGGACGGCTCGGTGCCCTGCGGCACGTCCGCGCCGCCTACCTCCAGGACTGGCTCGTCGACCCGGAGACACCGCTCACCTGGCGGCTCGAACGGGAACGTGCCGGTTCGGGGGCCCTCGGCGACCTGGGCGCGCACATCGTGGACCTGGCCCAGTACCTGGCGGGGGAGCCGCTGGTCGGGGTGTCGGCGGTCAGCGAGACGTTCGTACGCGAACGGCCGCTGGCGGCGGCCCCGCCGGGCGGGCTCCACGGGGCCGCCGGCCCGGCCGCCCGCGGAGCGGTGACCGTCGACGACGCGGCCCTGTTCACCGGCCGGCTCGCCTCCGGGGCGCTGGCCTCGTTCGAGACGACCCGGATGGCGGCCGGACGGAAGAACGCGCTGCGACTGGAGATCAACGGGGAGCGCGGCTCGCTCGCCTTCGACCTGGAACGGCTCAACGAACTGGCCTTCCACGACCACACCGAACCCGCCACCACGGCAGGGTTCCGGCGCATCCTCGTCACCGAACCCCAACACCCCTACCTGGAGGCGTGGTGGCCGCCCGGCCACGCCCTCGGCTACGAGCACACCTTCGTCCACCAGGCCCGCGACCTGGTGCGGGCGATCGCCGAAGGCACCGACCCCGCACCCTCGTTCGCCGACGGACTCCAGGTGCAGCGGGTGCTCGCGGCGGTGGCGGAGAGTGCCGCGAACAACTCCGTACACACCCCCGTGGCTCTCTAGGAGGCCCGCCCATGCCCCGTCCCTTCACACTCTTCACCGGCCAGTGGGCGGACCTGCCGCTGGAGGAGGTCTGCCGGCTCGCCCGGGACTTCGGCTACGACGGACTCGAACTCGCCTGCTGGGGCGACCACTTCGAGGTCGACAAGGCACTCGCCGACCCCGGCTACCTGGACGGCCGGCGGCAACTGCTCGACAGGTACGGCCTGAAGTGCTGGGCGATCTCCAACCACCTCGTCGGCCAGGCCGTCTGCGACCACCCCATCGACGAACGGCACCGGGGAATCCTGCCCGCGCGGATCTGGGGGGACGGCGAGCCCGAGGGGGTGCGCCGCCGGGCGGCCGAGGAGATCAAGGACACCGCGCGGGCGGCCGCCGCCTTCGGGGTCCGCACCGTGATCGGTTTCACCGGGTCGTCGATCTGGCACCTGGTCGCGATGTTCCCCCCGGTCCCGCCGCACATGATCGAGCGGGGGTACGAGGACTTCGCCGAGCGCTGGAACCCGATCCTGGACGTCTTCGACGCGGAGGGCGTGCGGTTCGCCCACGAGGTGCACCCCGGCGAGATCGCGTACGACTACTGGACCACGCACCGCGCGCTGGAGGCCGTCGGCCACCGGGCGGCGTTCGGGCTGAACTTCGACCCGAGCCACTTCGTCTGGCAGGACCTGGACCCGGTCGGCTTCCTGTACGACTTCCGGGACCGGATCTACCACGTGGACTGCAAGGAGGCGCGCAGACGGCTGGACGGCCGCAACGGGCGGCTCGGCTCGCACCTGCCGTGGGGCGACCCGCGGCGCGGCTGGGACTTCGTCTCCGCCGGGCACGGCGACGTGCCGTGGGAGGACGTCTTCCGGATGCTGCGGTCCATCGGCTACGAGGGGCCGGTCTCCGTGGAGTGGGAGGACGCCGGGATGGACCGGCTGGTGGGCGCGCCGGAGGCGCTGGCCACGCTGAAGCGGTACGACTTCGAGCCGCCCGCCGCCTCGTTCGACGCGGCATTCGGGGGCGGCGACTGACGGTTCGTCCCCCCGGTCCTGTACGACGGTCCGTTCGGCGCGGGGCGGTATGGAACGGAACGGCGCGGGCGGAACGGCCTCCCGCGGCCGTTCCGCACCGACCCCTGCCCCGGCACTGCTTTGTCCTGACCCCGGTAAAAGTTCGACGGACCCCCGCACAAGGGCTTTCCGTCCCGGACGAACGGGTCTACCGTCCAAAACGTGTACATGACATGACCTGGTCGTCGGTGCCCCACCGGCCCCCGACCCCCGCGCGGCAGTCCCCGCGCAGAACGGCACGGCAACACCCGCCCGTACAACCGGCACCCTCCGGAGGACACTCGTGCACGCAACCACCACCCCCAACAGGAGCAGGGCAGGATTCCGCGTCCGTAAAACCCTCGCACTGCTCACCGGCGGGCTGCTCGCCGCGGCCACCCTCGCGCTCGGCCCCCCGCCCGCGGCCGCCGCGCAGGAACCGGCACCGGCCGCCACCGACGCGGCGGCCGAGGAATTCCAGCAGGTCACCCTCGCCAAGGGAGTGGCCGAGACCGGCGAACCCATGACCCTGGCGGTGCTCCCCGACCGCAGCGTCCTGCATACCGCGCGCGGCGGCGAACTGTGGCTCACCGACAGCGGCGGTGACACCACCCTCGCCGGCGTCCTCCCCGTCTACTCGCACGACGAGGAAGGGCTCCAGGGCGTCGGCGTCGACCCGGACTTCGACCGGAACCGGGCGATCTACCTCTACTACGCGCCCCCGCTGGACACCCCGGCCGGGGACGCCCCGGAGAACGGCACCGCCGCCGACTTCGCCGAGTTCGACGGCGTGAACCGGCTCTCGCGCTTCGTCCTCAAGGAGGACGGCACGCTCGACACGGCCAGCGAGAAGAAGGTCCTCGACATCCCGGCCTCGCGCGGCATCTGCTGCCACGTCGGCGGAGACATCGACTTCGACGCGCAGGGCAACCTGTACCTGTCGACCGGCGACGACTCCAACCCGTTCGCCTCCGACGGCTACACCCCGATCGACGACCGGCCGGACCGCAACCCCGTGTTCGACGCCCGCCGCACCTCGGGGAACACCAACGACCTGCGCGGCAAGATCCTCCGCATCAAGGTCGCCGACGACGGCACGTACACCGTCCCCGAGGGCAACCTCTTCGCACCGGGCACCGACAGGACCCGGCCCGAGATCTACGCGATGGGCTTCCGCAACCCCTTCCGCTTCACCGTCGACAAGCCCACCGGCATCGTGTACGTCGGCGACTACGGGCCCGACGCCGGCGCGGCCGACCCCAAGCGCGGACCGGCCGGCCAGGTCGAATTCGCCCGCGTCACCGAGGCCGGAAACTTCGGCTGGCCGTTCTGCACCGGCAACAACGACCCGTTCGTCGACTACGACTTCGCGACCAGGACCTCCGGCGAGGCATTCGACTGCGCCGCGCCCAGGAACACCTCCCGGTACAACACCGGCCTGGTCGACCTGCCACCGGCCCAGCCCGCCTGGATCCCGTACAACGGCGGCTCGGTGCCCGAGTTCGGCACCGGCTCCGAGTCCCCGATGGGCGGGCCCGTCTACCACTACGACGCCGACCTCGACTCGGCCGTGAAGTTCCCCGAGGCGTACGACGGCAACTTCTTCGCCGGTGAGTTCGGCCGCCGCTGGATCAAGCGCATCGACCAGGGCGCCGACGGCACGGTCGGGTCCATCAACGCCTTCCCCTGGTCGGGAACCCAGGTGATGGACATGACGTTCGGCCCGGACGGCGCGCTCTACGTCCTGGACTACGGCACCGGCTACTTCGGCGGCGACCAGAACTCGGCGCTCTACCGCATCGAGAACGCCACCGGCGGCCGGTCACCGATCGCCGAGGCCACCGCGAACAGGACCTCCGGCACCGCCCCCCTCAAGGTCGCCTTCTCCTCGGCCGGAACCACCGACGGCGACGGCGACCCGCTCACCTACAGTTGGGACTTCGGCGACGGCGGGACGTCGACCGCCGCAAACCCCACGCACACGTACCGGAAGAACGGCACCTACACCGCCACCGTCACCGCCAAGGACCCCACCGGCCGCACCGGCACGGCCAACGTCCACGTGACGGTCGGCAACACCGCCCCCGTGGTGAAGCTGGAACTCCCCGGTGACGGGCAGCTGTTCGCCTTCGGCGACGACATCCCGTTCAAGGTGACCGTCACCGACCCCGAGGACGGCACCATCGACTGCTCCGAGGTCGAGGTCCGCTTCATCCTCGGCCACGACAGCCACGGCCACCCCATCACGACGGCCCACGGCTGCACCGGCACCATCAAGACGGAGATGGACGGCGGACACGACCCCAACGCCAACATCTTCGGAGTCATCGACGCCTCCTACACGGACGGCGGGGGCGGCGGCCAGGCCGCGCTGTCCGGCCACGACCAGTCCGAACTCCAGCCGCGCCACCGGCAGGCCGAGCACTACAGCAACTCCCACGGCGTCGCCCCGCAGAACAAGGCGACCGCCCACGGCGGCAAGACGGTCGGCGACATCCACAACGACGACTGGATCTCCTTCAAGCCCTACCTCCTCAGCGGCTCCACCGAGCTGACCGCGCGGATCTCCTCCAACGGCGCGGGCGGCTTCCTCGAAGTGCGGGCCGGATCCGTCACCGGCAAGATCCTCGGCTCCGCGGCCGTGCCCGTGACCGGCGCCTGGGACAGGTTCCAGGACATCGACGTACCGCTGCGCGGAGTCCCGAAGAAGACCACCGAACTCTTCCTGGTCTTCAAGGGAGGCACCGGGGCGCTCTACGACATCGACGACTTCGAGCTCTCCGACGACGCGCCCGACAAGGCCGCCAGACGCGTCCTGGTCTTCTCGAGGACGGCCGGCTACCGCCACGACGCCATCCCCGACGGCATCGCGGCACTGAAGGAACTCGGCGAGGGCGGCAACATCACCGTCGACGCGACCGAGGAACCCCGCCAGTTCACCACCGGCAACCTGGCCCGCTACGACGCAGTGGTCTTCCTCTCGACCACCGGTGACGTGCTCAACGCCGACCAGCAGAAGGCGTTCGAGAACTACGTGGCCACCGGAGGCGGCTACATGGGCGTCCACGCGGCGGCCGACACCGAGTACGGCTGGGAGTTCTACGGCGGACTCGTCGGCGCGTACTTCTCCTCGCACCCCGCCGTCCAGCCCGCCACCGTCCGCGTCGAGGACCACGACCACCCGGCCACCGCCCACCTCGGCGACGAGTGGAACCGCACCGACGAGTGGTACAACTACCGCACCAATCCACGCGACCGGGCAAAGGTCCTGGCCACCCTCGACGAGACCAGCTACACCGGCGGCACCATGAAGGGCGACCACCCGATCACCTGGTGCCAGACCTACGGGGGCGGCCGCTCCTTCTACACCGGCCTCGGCCACACCAAGGAGTCCTACGCCGAACCGGAGTTCCGCAAGCTGCTCCTCGGCGGCATGCGGTACGCGGCCGGCCAGGTGAAGGCCGACTGCGAGCCCGACACCGGCTACCGGTCGATCTTCAACGGCAGGACGCTCGAAGGGTGGAAGCAGGCGGGCCCCGGAAAGTTCGACGTCGTGGACGGCGAACTCCGCTCCGAGGGCGGCATGGGCCTGCTCACCTACCAGGCCCAGGAGCTCGGCTCGTACTCGCTCCGACTGGACTGGAAGATGCGGGGCGACGACAACTCCGGCGTCTTCGTCGGCTTCCCGGAGTCCGACGACCCCTGGTCCGCGGTGAACAACGGCTACGAGGTCCAGATCGACGCCACCGACGCGGCCGACCGCACCACGGGCTCGATCTACACCTTCAAGGCGGCGAACGCCAAGGCCCGTGACCGGGTCCTGCGACCGCCCGGCCAGTGGAACAGCTACGAGATCAGGGTCCGGGGCGAACGCCTCCAGGTCTTCCTCAACGGAGTCAAGATCAACGACTTCACCAACACCGATCCGGTACGGAGCCTGAAGAGCGGCTACATCGGCATCCAGAACCACGGCGCCGACGATCACGTGTCGTTCCGCAACATCCGGCTGAAGGAACTGCCGCAGGAGCAGTAGGACCGTCCTCCGGCCCGGGGGGGGGGGGGGGGGGCCCCCCCCCCCCCCCCCCCCCCCCGGGCCCCGGGGGGGGCCCCCCCCCCCCCCCCCCCCCCCCCCCCCCCCCGCGCCCG
>NZ_JBIAQQ010000016.1:72507-204095 GCF_042889165.1 Streptomyces sp. NPDC002669
CGCCGTGGGTGTCCTGCTGCTCCTGCGCCGCGGGGTCTGCCCCGGCGGCGCCGCCGCGCCGCGCGGGGGCCCCCCCCGCGGGCGGCCCCCCCCCCCCCCCCCCCCCCCCCCCCCCCCCCGCCCCGGTGCCCGCTTTCCGAAGCACAACACCCGACCGCCCGCTCCCCGACGCACGGCGCGCGCCCCGTTCCCGATGTGCAACGCCGCCGCAGTGCCGCCACGAGCCGTCGCGGCGGCACCCGCTCTGCCCAGCCAGCACCACCAGCCAGGGAGGCAGCCCGTGTCAGCACCCGCCCCACGCACCGGAGTCTGGTTCATCGGAGCGCGCGGCTCCGTCGCCACCACCGCCATCGCGGGATGCGCGGCGCTCGCGGCAGGGCTCCGGCCGGCGACGGGCATGGTCACCGAGACCCCGCCGTTCGCCGACAGCGGGCTGCCCGCCCTGGCCTCGCTCGTCTTCGGCGGACACGACACGGCCGACTGCCCGCTCCCCAAACGCGCCGAGGCCCTGGTCGCCGGGGGAGTGCTGCCGCACGGCCTGCCCTCGGCGATCGGCCGCGAACTCACCATCGCCGACGCGGAGATACGGCCCGGCGGACCGCTCCCGGACGACACCCGCGACGACGAGGAACTCATCGATGCGTTCGCCGCCGACCTCACCGACTTCGGCCACCGCAACGGGCTGACCAGGACCGTCGTGATCAACGTCGCCTCCACGGAGCCCGCCCCCGGCCCCGGGGGACGGCGGCTCCCCGCCAGCTCGCTCTACGCCGCCGCCGCGCTCCGGGCCGGCTGCCCCCACGTCAACTTCACCCCCTCCACCGGACTGCGCGCCCCCGCCCTCCGGGACGCCGTCGCGGCCTGCGGACTTCCTCACGCGGGCCGCGACGGCAAGACCGGCCAGACACTGCTCCGCTCCGTGCTCGCCCCGATGTTCACGCAACGGGCCCTGCCCGTCCGGGCCTGGTCGGGCACCAACCTGCTGGGCGGCGGGGACGGGGCGGCGCTGGCCGACCCCGGCGCGGCGGCGGCCAAGAACGCGGGCAAGGAACGCGTGCTCGCCGACACCCTGGGCACCACCCCCGAGGGCCGGGTCCACATCGACGACGTACCGGCCCTCGGAGACTGGAAGACCGCCTGGGACCACATCGCGTTCGACGGGTTCCTCGGCACGCGCATGGTGCTCCAGACGACCTGGCAGGGCTGCGACTCCGCACTGGCCGCACCCCTCGTCCTGGACCTGGCCCGGCTGGTGGCCCGCGCCCACGAACGCGGCCTGACCGGGCCGCTGCCCCAGCTCGGCTTCTACTTCAAGGACCCGGACGGCGGCCCGGCCGCCCTCTTCGAACAGTACGAGGCGCTGCTCGCCTTCGCCGGGACGCTGCGGGGCGAACGGTGAAGGCCCGCGCCTGGGCGGAACTCCTGCGGGTGTCCGCGCTGTTCACCGTCCCCGGCGACGCGCTCGCCGGAGCCGCCACGACCGGCGGCCGCCCCGACCGCGGCACCGCGCTCGCGGTCGGCGCCTCCCTCTGCCTGTACGAGGCGGGCATGGCGCTCAACGACTGGGCCGACCGGGACGAGGACGCCGTGGACCGCCCGCACCGGCCGATCCCGTCGGGCCGGATCGCACCCGGCGCGGCCCTCGCGGCGGCGGGAGCGCTGACGGCCGCCGGACTGGGGCTCGCCGGGTGCGCGGGCCGCCGGCCGCTCACGGCCGCCACCGCACTGGCGGCGACCGTCTGGGCGTACGACCTCCGGCTGAAGCACACCCCGGCGGGCCCGGCGGCGATGGCGGCGGCCCGGAGCCTGGACCTGCTGCTCGGAGCCACCGCGACAGGAACGGCACGCCGGGACCCCGGACCTCATCGGCGCTTCGGACCCCACCGGGACCCCGGACCCCACCGGGACCCCGGGGCGACCGCCCGTCGTGCGATCGGGGCGGCCGCCGTGCTGGGGGCGCACACCTACGCCGTGACCGCCGTCTCCCGGCACGAGGCACGGGGCGGATCCACCGCCGCACCCCTGGCCGCGCTCGCGGCCGTCGCCGCACTGGGCGCCGCGACCGCACGCGGACAGTGCCGGACACGGGGCGTCACCGCCGTACCCGAATCCGGGCAGCGCCCCCTCACC
This sequence comes from Streptomyces sp. NPDC002669, assembly GCF_042889165.1. Classification (NCBI taxonomy): domain Bacteria; kingdom Bacillati; phylum Actinomycetota; class Actinomycetes; order Kitasatosporales; family Streptomycetaceae; genus Streptomyces; species Streptomyces sp. NPDC002669. The sequence continues at coordinate 74,638 of NZ_JBIAQQ010000016.1, forward strand.
ACCACGGTCCGCCCCCGTCCCCGCGCATCCCGCCCGGCCCCCGCCGCACCCCGCGTCACACCCACCGCTCCCACCGCGCCCCGCCGTCTCCCCACCGCCTCCCGGGTCCTTCCCGCCGTGCTCGGCGCCGCCTACGTCCGTACCGCCGCGGGCCCCCTCGTCCACGCCGCCCTCAACCCGTCGCCCCCGCTCACCCAACGCGCCGTGGGCGGCGGCATCCGGGCGATGATCCCGCTCCAGGCCGCCCTCGCCGCCCGCTCCGGGGCCGTCGGCGCGGCCGTCGCCGTCATGGGACTCGTGCCCCTCGCCCGCGCCCTCGCCCGGAAGGTGAGCCCCACATGACGATCCGCCTCGGCTACGGCACCAACGGACTCACCGACCTCCGCCTGGACGACGCCCTCGGGCTGCTCGCCGACCTCGGCTACGACGGGGTCGGCCTGACCCTCGACCACATGCACCTCGACCCCCTCGCCCCGGGCCTCGCCGCCCGCACCCGGCACGTGGCGGCCGGGCTCCGACGGCGAGGACTCGGCGTCACCGTCGAGACCGGGGCCCGCTACGTCCTCGATCCGCGCCGCAAGCACGGCCCGTCCCTCCTCGACCCGGACCCGGAGGCCCGCGCCGCCCGCACCCGGCTGCTGGTCCGAGCCGTGGACATCGCCGCCGACCTCGGCGCCCACGCCGTGCACTGCTTCAGCGGCGTCACCCCGCCGGACACCGCGCCGGACACCGCGTGGCAGCGGCTCCACGACTCCCTCGCCCCGGTCCTGGAGGCCGCCGACCGGACCGGCGTGCCACTGGCGATCGAACCCGAGCCCGGACACCTCCTCGCGAACCTCGCCGACTTCCACCACCTGCGCGTCCTCAGCGGCGACCCGCCACCGCTCGGCCTCACCCTCGACATCGGCCACTGCCAATGCCTGGAACCCGCCCCGCCCGCCGACTGCGTCCGCGCCGCCGCCCCCTGGCTGCGGCACGTCCAGATCGAGGACATGCGCCGGGGCGTCCATGAACACCTCCCCTTCGGCGAGGGCGAGATCGACTTCCCGCCCGTGCTCGAAGCGCTCGACAGCCTCTCGGACACCGGTTACCGCGGTCTCACCGTCGTCGAACTGCCCCGGCACTCCCACGCCGGACCCGAACTCGCCGCCACCTCCCTCGAATTCCTCCGCACACACGGTCCGTCGAGCCGCTGAACCGGCCGAAGGGAGCAACACCATGCCGACGACCCGGAACACCACCCCGCTGCTCACCCGCGAGGAACTCGACGCACGACTGGGCGGAGCCGCCCGCGCCTGGCTCGACGAGGCGCTCGCCGAGGCCGAACACTGCGCCGCGCACGACGGAACCCCCCGGCCGGACCACTCGTACGCCGTACCGCCCTGGGAGCTGCGGTACGCCGCGGCCGGCCGCCGGTGCGGACCCGAACACGCCGACTCCGTACGCGCGTTGCTGCTCGTGGAAGCCCGCGCCGCGCTGCCCGCCGTCACCAGGCTCTACGAGCAGGGCACCGCCGCCGAACGACGCGCCGTCCTGCTCACCCTGCACCGACTGGACCTCGGCCCCACCGCCCTTCCGCTCGTCGAGGACGCCCTGCGCACCAACGACACCCGGCTGATCGCCGCGGCCGTCGGGCCGTATGCCGCCACCCATCTCGACCCGCACAACTGGCGTCACGCCGTTCTCAAATGCCTCTTCACCGGGGTGCCGGTCGACGCCGTGGACGGGCTGGCACGACGCTCGCGCGGAGACGCCGAACTGGCCCGCATGCTGGGCGACTTCGCGGCGGAACGCAACGCGGCCGGGCGCGGCGTTCCCGACGGTCTCACCCGCGTCCTCGACCTCACCGCCCCCGGCACCGCCCCCACGGAGGAGTCCTGATGCGCATCTTCGACCCCCACATCCACATGACCTCCCGCACCACGGACGACTACCGGGCGATGTACGAAGCGGGCGTCCGCGCACTGGTGGAACCCTCCTTCTGGCTCGGCCAGCCCCGCACCTCGCCCGCCAGCTTCTTCGACTACTTCGACGCCCTGCTCGGCTGGGAGCCCTTCCGGGCCGCCCAGTACGGCATCGCCCACCACTGCACGCTCGCCCTCAACCCCAAGGAGGCCAACGACCCCCGCTGCACCCCCGTCCTGGACGCCCTGCCCCGATATCTCGTCAAGGACTCCGTCGTCGCCGTCGGCGAGATCGGCTACGACTCCATGACCCCGGCCGAGGACACCGCCCTCGCCGCCCAGCTCCAGCTCGCCGCCGACCACGACCTGCCCGCCCTCGTGCACACCCCGCACCGCGACAAGCTCGCCGGACTGCACCGCACCCTCGACGTCATCCGCGAATCCCACCTCTCCCCGGAACTGGTCCTGCTCGACCACCTCAACGAGACGACCGTGAAGGACGCCCTGGACAGCGGCTGCTGGGCCGGTTTCTCCATCTACCCCGACACCAAGATGGACGAGGACCGCATGATCGCGCTCCTCAAGGCCCACGGAACCGAGAAGATCCTCGTCAACTCGGCCGCCGACTGGGGCAGGAGCGACCCGCTCAAGACCCGCAGGGTGGGTGACGCGATGCTCGCCGCGGGCTTCGGCGAGGACGAGGTCGACCGGGTGCTCTGGCAAAACCCCGTCGCCTTCTACGGACGCAGCGGCCGGCTCCAGCTCGACGTCGCCGCGCCGCGGCCCCTCCACGAGGGCAACTCGATCCTGCGCGGCGGGGAGTGAGGCGATGCGCTTCCGCCACCCCGACGGCTCCACCGTCCACCTCGCGTACTGCACCAACGTCCACCCCGCCGAGACGCTCGACGGCGTCCGCGCCCAACTGCGCGACCACTGCGAACCGGTCCGCAGACGCCTCGGCCGCGACCGGCTCGGCATCGGCCTCTGGCTCGCCCGGGACGCGGCCCGCGCCCTCGTCGACGACCCGGTCGCACTGCGGGCCCTGCGCGCCGAACTGGACCACCGCGGCCTGGAGGTCGTCACCCTCAACGGCTTTCCGTACCAGGGATTCGGCGCCGACGAGGTCAAATACCGGGTGTACAAGCCGGACTGGACGGATCCGGAACGGCTCGCCCACACCACCGACCTCGCCCGGCTCCTGACCGGCCTGCTCCCCGACGACGTCACCGAAGGAACCATCTCCACCCTCCCGATCGCCTGGCGCACCCCCTTCGACACGCTCCCCGGAGCAGCCGGTGTCGCACACACCGCCCTCGCCGCACTGGGTGAACGCCTCGACGCCCTCGCCGAACTCACCGGCAAATCCATCCGCATCGGCCTCGAACCCGAACCCGGCTGCACCGTCGAGACCACCACCGACGCCCTCACCCCCCTCACCGCCGTCGGACACCCCCGCATCGGCGTCTGCCTCGACACCTGCCACCTGGCCACCTCCTTCGAGGACCCCGAAACCGCCGTCGACGCACTCGGCGCCGCGGGCGTCCCGATCGTCAAGACCCAGCTCTCCGCAGCCCTGCACGCCGAACACCCCCACCTGCCCGAGGTGCGCACCGCCCTCGCCGCCTTCGCCGAACCCCGCTTCCTGCACCAGACCCGCACCGTCACCGCCGAGGGGCTGCGCGGCACCGACGACCTCGGCGAGGCCGTCACCGGCCGGGCCCTGCCGGACACCGCGCCCTGGCGCGCCCACTTCCACGTCCCCCTGCACACACCTCCCGCACCACCGCTCACCTCCACCCTTCCCGTCCTGCGATCCGCACTGACCCGTCTCGTGGGCGGCGTCCGGCCGCTCACCGGACACCTGGAGGTCGAGACGTACACCTGGCAGGCGCTCCCGGCCGCGCAGCGCCCCCGCACCCGCGCCCAGCTCGCCGACGGCATCGCCGCCGAGCTCACCCTCGCCCGCGACCTCCTGGTCGACCTCGGCCTCAAGGAGCTCCCATGAACCCGGCCGAACCGGCCACCACCCCCCTGCCCATCACCTCGCCCTCACCCGGCTCCCCGGCACCCACTCCTCTCCTGGTCATCGACGTCGTCGGCCTGACCCCGCGGCTCCTCGACCACATGCCCCGCCTCAAGGCCCTGGGCCGGTCCGGTACCGGCGCCCCGCTCGGCACCGTCCTCCCCGCCGTCACCTGCGCGGCCCAGTCCACCTTCCTCACCGGCACCACCCCCGCGGAACACGGCATCGTCGGCAACGGCTGGTACTTCCGCGAACTCGGCGACGTACTGCTCTGGCGCCAGCACAACGGACTGGTCGCCGGGGACAAACTCTGGGACGCCGCCCGCCGCGCCCACCCCGGCTACACCGTCGCCAACATCTGCTGGTGGTACGCCATGGGCGCCGACACCGACTACACCGTCACCCCGCGACCCGTCTACTACGCCGACGGCCGCAAGGAACCCGACTGCTACACCCGTCCGCCGGCCCTGCACGACGAACTCACCGGGAAATTCGGCACGTTCCCCCTCTTCCACTTCTGGGGCCCCGGCGCCGACCTCGTCTCCTCGCAGTGGATCATCGACGCCACCCGCCACGTCCTCGACACCCGCCGCCCCGATCTGGCCCTGTGCTACCTCCCGCACCTCGACTACGACCTCCAGCGGTACGGCCCCGACGATCCCCGCTCCCACCGGGCCGCGGCCGAACTCGACCGCGCCATGGCCCCCCTCCTCGACGACGCGCACGACGAGGGCCGCACCGTCGTCGTCCTCTCCGAATACGGCATCACCCGGGTCGACCGGCCCGTGGACATCAACCGGGCCCTGCGCCGCGCCGGCCTCCTGGAGGTCCACACCCAGGACGGCATGGAGTACCTCGACCCGATGGCCTCCCGCGCCTTCGCCGTCGCCGACCACCAGATCGCCCACGTCTACGTACGCCGCCCCGAGGACCTCGAAGCCGCCCGCGAAGCCCTCCGGGACCTGCCGGGCATCGAGCGGCTCCTCGACGACGAGGGCAAGAAGGCCCACGGCCTGGACCACCCGCGCTCGGGCGAACTGGTCGCCGTCGCGGACCCGGACGCCTGGTTCACGTACTACTACTGGCTCGACGACGACCGCGCCCCCGACTTCGCGCAGCTCGTCGAGATCCACCGCAAACCCGGCTACGACCCCGTCGAACTCTTCCTGGACCCCCAGGACCCCTACGTACGGGTCAAGGCGGCCCTGGCCGTCGCCCGCAAGAAGCTCGGCATGCGCTACCGCATGGCGGTCGTGCCCCTGGACCCGTCACCTGTTCGCGGCAGCCACGGCCGCCTGCCCACGAGCGACGAAGAAGGTCCGCTCATCCTGTGCTCCACCCCCCACGCGTTCACCGGCCCCGTCAAGGCCACCGAAGTGAAGTCCCTGCTCCTCGGGCTCGCCGGACTGCGCTGAGCGCGATCCCCCGATCCGATCCGACACCGGCCCCCTCCGGGCCGATCCGACTGCACTGACAACGTCGCACGCCCAGAAGGAGTTCCACCATGAGCCGCCGAACCCCCGTCGATGCCGAACTCGCCCACAGACTGAGCAGGCGCTCCGTGCTCGGCGTCGCCGCCGGCGCGACCGCCGCCGCCCTCCTCGGCGCCGCGGCCCCGACCGCCTCCGCCCAGGACGAGCCCCGGGACAAGTTCCGGGGCAGGCCCCAGGGCGACCCGCTGCTGCCGCCCGGCCGCCTCGGCATCCAGCTCTACACCCTGCGCGACAAGGTCGCGGCCCTCGGCTTCGACAAGGTCTTCGCCGAACTGGAGGCGTACGGCTACGACGAGGTCGAGTACGCCGGCTACACCCAGGGATCGGCCGGTGCCATCACTCCCGCCCAGCTCCGGCGGCTCACCCGCGACCACGGCCTGCGCGGCATAGGCAGCCACGTCGGCTACTACGACGACAACAACGCGAACGCCTACACCTTCGCGCAGAACCTCACCAAGGTCCTCGACGACGCCCAGACCCTCGGCCTCAAGCACATCGGCACCGCCTCCGGCCCGTTCCGCTACGGCTCGACGGTCGACGCGTGGAAGCGCGCCGCCGCCGACTTCAACGCCTACGGCGCCGCGGCCAAGGAGCGCGGCATGAAGTTCTACCAGCACAACCACGCCGAGGAATTCTCCTTCGCCACCGACCGCCCGGACGTCCGCCTCTACGACGTCCTGCTCGCCGAGACCGACCCCGACCTGGTCTTCCTGGAGATGGACATCTACTGGGCCCACGTCGGCCGGTTCCGGTTCGGCAAGCGGGCCGACGGCACGCCCGACACCTTCGACCCGCTGGAGTACGTGCTCCGGCAGCCCGACCGGTACCCGCTCTTCCACGTCAAGGACGGCGAGCACGACGCCGCGGCCCGTGACGGCTACCGCATGGTGGACGTCGGGGACGGCGACATCGACTACAAGGGATTCCTGAGCGCCGTCACCAGGACCCACGGCGGCCGCCGTGACCACCACTGGCAGGTGGAGCACGACCGGCCGATCGTCGACTCCTTCACCACGGCCCGCCGCTCCGCCGCCCACCTGCACTCCCTGCGCCGGAAGGGCTGCTGACCCCGCGCACCCGACGACTCCTCCCCGCCGCTCCCGCCCGGGCGGGGAGGAGCCGCGGCCGTATGCGCGACGGCACGGACCGTGGCGGGCCGCCACGGCGAATCGCACCGTTCGTGACGGCTCGGCCACGTACAGTGTGCGATACCGGGGGACGCCGGGAAAACAGGCCGTCCGCATTCATCGCACCGCACTGACCACCGGAAACGCGGGTGAGAGCCACCCTGAACCCCTGGTATTGTTTTCCATGTCGCCGCGGGAAACCGGGGCCGACCACCTGGTCCGGGTGGCGGAATGGCAGACGCGCTAGCTTGAGGTGCTAGTGCCCTTTATCGGGCGTGGGGGTTCAAGTCCCCCCTCGGACACCAGCAGGACCCCAGTTCAACTGGGGTCCTTTTGCTTTTCCCGGGACACCGGCCCCGCGTTCCCGGGACGTGCGCGCGGTGTTCGACGTGGCGTCAGCAGCCCCCGGCCGTCGCGGCTTTGGCGTGAGGGTGACGTAGCGTTGCCCTTTTGGTGGTGCTCGGCAGAGCACCGCGGAGCGTCGTTGCGCGTCCTCATCACCCGTGAGGGCGCCGAGGGGTGTTGGGATGAAGCTCTGCTTCCTCGTCGAGGAGCTGTACCGGAATGACGGCATGCCGCTCGATGTGGCCCGGCGATTGTCGTCGTGGGGGCACCAGGTGGACGTGATGCGGCCGGGCGGTTCGCTGTTGCGGGTCTCGGAGGAGGTCCGGGCGGGCACCCACGACGCCTGGGTGCTCAAGACCGTGTCCGGCGGCCCGGGGCTGGCCCTGCTGGAGGCCGCGGCGGCCGTGGGGCTGACCACGGTGAACGACGCGCGGTCGATCCGCGCGGTGCGTGACAAGGTCCTCACCTCGGTCATCGCGCGGCAGCACGGGCTGCCGGTTCCGGTGACCTACTCGGCGCCGCGGGCCGCCATGTTCGCGGACGTTCCCGACGAGCTGTTCCCCCTGGTGGTCAAACCCGCCGACGGCAGCTCGGGGCGCGGGGTGCGGCTGGTGACGGACCCCGGGGGACTGGCCGGGGCGGAGCAGGAGGGCGAGGGTCAGCTGATCGCGCAGCCCTATGTGCCCAACCCCGGTACGGACCTGAAGGTCTACTGCCTCGCGGGTGAGTTCCACGCGACCCTGCGGCGTTCCCCGATCCACCCGGACGGACCGGCCGACGAGGGCCCGGTTCCGCTGTCCGCCGAGGTGGCCGCGGCGGCGGAGGAGGTGGGGAAGGTCTTCGGGCTCGACCTGTACGGCATCGACGTGGTGCTCGGACCCGACGGCCCCGTGATCGTCGACATCAACGACTTCCCGAGCTTCCGGCGGGTGCCCGACGCGGTGACCCGGGTGGCCGGAGCCGTCCTCGACCTGGCCAGGAACGGCGGCGTCGCCAGGACGGGCAGGCCCGCCCGGGCCCCGCAGGTTCCCGTCCAGCCGCAGATTTCCCTCGTACGACCCCGCCCGCAGATCTCTCCGGCTGCCGGGGCGGGCCTGCCGGTGGCCGTGCCGGGAGCCGTCCAGATATGAGGGTGTGCCTGCTGACCGACAAGCCGGATCACCCGATGCTCGCAGCCACCGCCTCCGTACTGGTCCGGGAGGGGCACCGGGTGACGTTCCTGGACCCGGACTCCGGGGACGGGCCCGCGCCGGACCGGGCCGCTTCGGACGACCTCGCCGACACCTATCTCCTCAAGGCCCGCACCCCCGGGGCGCTGGCCCTGGCCCGTTCTCTGGAAGAGCGTGGTGCCCGGGTGGTGAACTCCGCCGCCGCGACGGAGCTGTGCCAGGACCGGAGCCGGCTCGCCGAGGTGGCCGAGGGGGCGGGGCTGCCGATGCCTCGTACCAGGACCCTGGACGCGCTGTCCGAAGTCCTTTCCGGAACGGAGTGGCCCGGGGGCGGCTGTCCGCTGATGGTCAAGAGCCGGCACAGTCGGCGTGCCGACCTGGTGGCCCGTGCGGACGGCCCGGCCGAACTGCGGGAGCTTGCCGCCCGGTGGCCCGACGAGCCGGTCGTCCTGCAGGAGTTCGTCGCGAACAGCGGCTGGGACCACAAGGTGTGGGTGATTGCGGGGAGGGTGTTCACGGCGGTGCGTCCCGCGCCGGTGGGGGCCCCGCCGGACGGCGCCCGGCCCACGCCGCTGGTCGGTGAACTGCCCCGGGCCTGGGCCGGGACGGCCCTCCGGGCGGGGGAGGCGTTCGGTCTGGACGTCTACGGGGTCGACCTGCTGGACCGCGAGGGCGAGCCCGTCGTCGTCGACATCAACGCCTTCCCGGGCATCCGCGGCCCCCAGGACGCCCCCGCCGCCCTGGCCGCCCTGGCGGTGGGACGCCCCCCGACCGGTACTCGCGCCTGAGGATTCGGGCCTCCCGGCCGGCCGGTTCGTGCCGGAGCCGGTGGACCCGCGCTTGAGCGGTGGGGGCCGGGATCGCGGGCCGGGCGTCGCCTCCGGTGGAAAATCGCCGGAGGCGACGCCCGGTCGGCGTCGTGGAGGCGCGGGGATCAGTGGAAGTTCAGGGAGGCGGAGCCGGCCGCGGCGGAGATCGACCCCGGGCAGAGGAAGCTGCCCGAGCTCTTCGACGCGGTGAACGCCTTGTTCTGGTAGGCGCGGGTGGAGCCGTCGCGGGTCCACCCGACGTTCGTGGCCCGGTAGCTGCAGGTGACGATGGACTGCTTCACCGTGATGTCGATGAGGTCCGACGTCGCGATTCCCGCCGCGTCGTCGAAGGTGAGTTTCGGGCTGTTGTTGAGGGTGGCGCTCGCGCCGCCGCTGCAGCTCACGCTGCTGTTGATGGTGGCGCGGTCGATGGTCAGGGTGGTGGGCGGGTTCGCGGTGGCGGTGGCGTTGGCCCAGGTACAGGTGCTGCCCGCGGCGGAGATGCTGCCGTCGACCTGCTGAGAGGCCGCGGGGCCCAGGGCGCTCGCCGCGGTGGACGCTCCCGCGACGACCGCGACGGCCAGGGCGGCGACGCATGAGATTTTCGGTGTGAGCCTCATGTCACTCCTTCGTGCCGCGCCCTTGTGGGGGGACGAGCGGGTGCCTCGTCCGCGTGCGCGGCGGGGGTACGGACGGGCGTGTGTCATGGACGGTCCCAGAAATGCCGATAAATGTCAGGTGCGCGTCAAGAATTGGCCGGATGGCGTCCTCGGGGGCGAGCGGGGCGGGGCCTTCGGCGTGGGCCGGGCAGTGTTTCCGGGTGGGGCGGGCGAGGACCTTCCGGGGTGAGGGCGGTGCGGGGCGCCGATGGGTCCGTGAGGTGTCCGGCTCCGGGGCACCCCGACCCGCATCGCGCTCGTCACAATCCGGCCTCGGAGAGTGGGTGGGGTCTTGATTTCGACCGTGTAATCGTTTCCAATCATGCGTGTAATCGTTTCCATGGCTCCGTTCCACTGGTTTCGAGGCTCACGGAAACCACAAGGAGGTGGTCCGGACATGACGAGCATCAAGGACGTCGCGGCTCAGGCGGGAGTCTCTGTCGCCACGGTCTCCCGCGTACTGAACAGTCATCCCTCCGTCAGCCCGGATGCGCGGACCCGGGTCCTCGCCGCCGTCGAAGCCCTCGGCTACCGGCCCAACGCCGTCGCCCGCTCGCTGCGCACCGACCAGACGCGCACGCTCGGCCTGGTCATCAGCGATGTGCTCAATCCGTACTTCACCGAACTGGCCCGCTTCGTCGAGGAGGAGGCCCGGGCCCTCGGCTACAGCGTCATCATCGGCAACGCCGACGAGCAGCCGGAGATCCAGGACCACCACGTCCGTACACTCCTCGACCGGAGGATCGACGGGCTGCTCGTCTCTCCCGCGGACGGCGACTCCGCGCTGATGGCGGACGTGGCGCGCGGCGGTACCCCGATGGTCTTCGTGGACCGGTGGATGCCCGCCGTCGACGTCCCCGTCGTGCGCGCCGACGGCCGGGGCGCGATCCGGGACCTGGTGGCCCATCTGCACGCGTTGGGCCATCGCAGACTCGCCATCATCGCGGGCCCCGCGGCCACCACCACGGGAGCCGAGCGCGTCGAGGCATTCCGCGAGGCGCTGCACGCGTACGAACTCACCCTGCCCGACGCCTACATCGGCCAGGGCGACTTCCAGGCGGACAGCGGCCGACGCGTCACCGAGGGCTTCCTGGCACTTCCCGAGCCGCCCGAGATCGTCTTCGCCGCCGACAACCTGATGGCGCTCGGCGCGCTGGACGCCATCAGGGCGGCCGGCCTGCGCGTCCCGCAGGACATCGGGCTCGCCGCGTTCGACGACATTCCGTGGTTCGTCCACACCGACCCGCCGATCACGGCGATCGCCCAGCCGACGGGCGACCTCGGCCGCGCCGCCGTCCGCGCGCTCGTCGACATCGTCGACGGCCGGTCCCCGCAGTCCGTCACCCTTCCCGCCCGTCTCGTCGTGCGCCGTTCCTGCGGCGAACCCGCCCCGGACCAGAGGAGCAACCTGTGAGCAATCCGGACGAGTTGCTGCGCATCGAGGGGGTGCGCAAGGCATTCCCCGGCGTGGTCGCCCTGGACGGTGTGGACTTCGACCTGCGCGGCGGCGAGGTGCACGTCCTGCTCGGCGAGAACGGGGCGGGCAAGAGCACGCTCATCAAAATGCTCTCCGGCGCCCACCGCCCGGACGGCGGCCGGATCTTCGTCCGGGGGCGCGAGGTCAGGATCAATGGCGCACAGGATGCCGAACGGCTCGGAATCGCCACGATCTACCAGGAGTTCAACCTGGTCCCGGATCTCACGGTCGCCGAGAACATCTTCCTCGGCCGGCAGCCGCGCCGCTTCGGACTGATCGACCGGCGCCGCATGGAGGCGGACGCCGAGGTGCTCCTGCGCCGCGTCGGCCTGCACGTGTCGCCGAGGGCCAGGATCCGAGAACTGGGCATCGCCCGGCTGCAGATGGTGGAGATCGCCAAGGCGCTCAGCCTGGACGCACGCGTCCTGATCATGGACGAGCCGACCGCGGTCCTCACCTCGGAGGAGGTCGACAAGCTCTTCCGGATCGTCCGGCAGCTGCGTGCGGACGGCGTCGGCGTCGTCTTCATCACCCACCACCTGGAGGAGATCGCGGCGCTCGGCGACCGGGTCACGGTGCTGCGCGACGGGCGGAGCATCGACCAGGTGCCCGCGTCGACGCCCGAGGCGGAGCTCGTGCAGCTGATGGTGGGACGCAGCATCGACCAGCAATATCCCCGTGAACGCCCCGGGGCCGGGGACCCGCTGCTGTCCGTGCGCGGCCTGACCCGCGACGGCGTGTTCCACGACGTCGACTTCGACGTGCGGGCCGGGGAGGTGGTCGGCCTGGCCGGTCTCGTCGGCGCCGGACGCACCGAGGTCGCCCGTGCCGTTTTCGGTGCCGATCCCTACGACCGCGGCACCGTCGAGGTGCTCGGCGAGCGGCTGGCCGGGCACGACGTCCCCGCGGCGATGGACGCCGGAATCGGCCTCGTGCCCGAGGACCGCAAGGGGCAGGGCCTGGTGCTCGACGCCTCGGTGCAGGAGAACCTCGGCCTGGTGACCCTGCGCTCCGCGAGCCGCTCCGGGCTGGTGGACCTCAAGGGGCAGCGCGCGGCCGCCGCCCGGATCGCCGAACAGCTCGGCGTACGGATGGCGGGCCTCGGCCAGCACGTCCGTACGCTCTCCGGCGGCAACCAGCAGAAGGTCGTGATCGGCAAGTGGCTGCTCGCCGACACCCGGGTGCTGATCCTCGACGAACCGACCCGGGGCATCGACGTCGGAGCCAAGGTCGAGATCTACCAGCTGATCAACGAACTGACGGCATCGGGCCACGCGGTACTGATGATCTCCAGTGACCTGCCCGAGGTCCTCGGCATGAGCGACCGGGTGCTGGTCATGTCCCAGGGCCGGATCGCGGGGGAGCTCCCCGCGCACGAGGCGACCCAGGACGCCGTGATGGCCCTCGCCGTCGGCACACCCCCCACGACACCCACGACAGCGGAACCGGCTGCGAACGAAGAGGAGAGCCCCCGTGGCCACTGACACGCTCAAGAGCGATACGGGCGCCGGTGGCGCCGCGGGGCACACGGTCCGCCGGCTCCTGCTCGACAACGGCGCGCTGAGCGCCCTGGTCGTCCTGCTGGTGGCGATGTCGCTGCTCTCCGGCGACTTCCTGACCACCCAGAACCTGCTGAACATCGGGGTACAGGCGGCCGTCACCGCGATCCTCGCGTTCGGCGTCACCTTCGTCATCGTCTCGGCGGGCATCGACCTGTCCGTGGGGTCGGTCGCCGCGCTCTCGGCCACGGTCCTGGCCTGGACGGCGACCTCTGCGGGGCTGCCGGTCTGGCTGGCGGTCGTCCTCGCCGTCGCCACCGGGGCGGCGTGCGGCTTCGTCAACGGGGCGCTCGTCTCGTACGGAAAGCTGCCGCCGTTCATCGCGACCCTGGCGATGCTGTCGATCGCGCGCGGCCTGTCCCTGGTCGTCTCGCAGGGCAAGCCGATCGACTTCCCCGAACCGGTCTCCGTGCTCGGCGACACGCTCGGCGGCTGGCTGCCCGTCCCCGTTCTGGTGATGGTCGTGATGGGGCTGATCGCGGCGCTGATCCTGGCCCGCACCTACATCGGCCGCTCGATGTACGCGATTGGCGGCAACGAGGAGGCGGCCCGGCTCTCCGGACTGCGGGTCAAGCGGCAGAAGCTGGCCATCTACGCCCTGTCCGGTCTCTTCGCCGCGGTCGCGGGCATCGTCCTGGCGTCCCGGCTGACCTCGGCGCAGCCGCAGGCCGCGCAGGGGTACGAACTCGACGCGATCGCCGCCGTGGTCATCGGCGGGGCCAGCCTCGCCGGCGGTGTCGGCAAGGCGTCCGGAACCCTGATCGGCGCACTGATCCTCGCCGTCCTGCGCAACGGGCTCAACCTCCTGTCCGTCTCCGCGTTCTGGCAGCAGGTCGTCATCGGTGTCGTCATCGCCCTCGCGGTGCTGCTGGACACGCTCCGCCGCAAGGCCGGTGCCGGGGCCGCCGCACCGGGCGGTTCGTCCGCCGCGCCGGGCTCGCCGGGATCCGGCCGGAGGGGAGCGGTCAAGTTCGGCATCGCCGCACTCTGCGTGGCCGTCGTCGTGGGCGGGGTGTCCTACTTCAACTCCGGCTCCTCCGGCGGCGGCACCAAGGTCGGCATGTCGCTCTCCACGCTCAACAACCCCTTCTTCGTGCAGATGAAGGCGGGCGCGCAGGCCGAAGCGAAGAAGGCCGGAGTCGACCTCACCGTCACCGACGCGCAGAACGACGCCTCGCAGCAGGCCAACCAGCTCCAGAACTTCACGAGCTCGGGCATGAAGTCGATCATCGTCAACCCGGTGGACTCGGACGCCGCGGGCCCCGCCGTCCGGGGCGCCGACAAGGCGGACATCCCGGTGGTCGCCGCCGACCGGGGCGTCAACGGCGCCCGGACCGCGACGCTCGTGGCCTCCGACAACGTCGCGGGCGGCCGGCTCGCCGCCGAGGCACTGGCCGAGAAGCTCGGCGGCCGGGGCAGCATCGTCATCCTGCAGGGAACGGCCGGCACCTCGGCCAGCCGGGAGCGCGGCGCGGGATTCGCCGAGGGCCTGAAGGCGTACCCGGGCATCAAGGTCGTGGCCAAGCAGCCGGCGGACTTCGACCGGACGAAGGGCCTGGACGTCATGACCAACCTGCTCCAGTCCCACCCCGGCATCACCGGTGTCTTCGCGGAGAACGACGAGATGGCGCTCGGCGCGGTCAAGGCACTCGGCGGCAAGGCCGGGAAGTCGGTGTCCGTCGTCGGATTCGACGGGACTCCGGACGGCCTGAAGGCGGTCGCCGCCGGAACGTTGTACGCGTCGGTGGCCCAGCAGCCGAAGGAACTGGGCCGGATCGCCGTGCGGAACGCGGTGAAGGCGGCAGCGGGCGAGAAGATCGGCGACATGGTGAAGGTGCCGGTCAAGGTCGTCACCGGGAAGAACGTCGCCGACTTCTCCTGAGTACGGCCGGGTCCGCCGGAGCGCGCCGGGTCCGCCCGGGCGCGTTCGGGCGGACCCGGCCGCGACCGGGCGGCAGAAGCGCGCACCGGGCAGTGTCCGATCACGGAAAGCAGGAACCATGTACGACAGCGACCACGACCGGTACGACCTGTTGGTCGTGGGCTCCGCCAACGCGGACCTGGTCGTCGGCGTCGAACGCCGCCCCGCCCCGGGCGAGACGGTGCTCGGCTCCGATCTGGCCGTCCACCCGGGCGGCAAGGGCGGGAACCAGGCGGTTGCCGCCGCCCGCCTCGGGGCCCGGACGGCCCTGCTGGCCCGGGTCGGCGACGACGCGCACGGTCGCCTGTTGCTGGAGTCCCAGCGGGCGGCGGGCGTCGACACCGGCGGCGTGCTCGTCGGCGGGGCCCCCACCGGCGTCGCGCTGATCACCGTGGACCCCTCGGGTGACAACAGCATCGTGGTGTCGCCGGGGGCCAACGCCCGCCTCGCCCCCGAGGACGTCCGGGCGGCCGGTTCCCTGCTCGCCGCCGCCCGGGTCGTCTCCGTACAGCTGGAGATCCCGCTGGAGACGGTCGCCGAGGTGGCTGCCGCGCTGCCGCCCGGCACCCGGCTGGTGCTGAACCCGTCCCCGCCCGCCCCCCTGCCCGACCGGGTGCTGGCCGCCTGCGACCCGCTGGTGGTCAACGAGCACGAGGCGCGCTACATCCTGGGCGGGGCCGCGGGCAGCACACCGGGGGAGTGGGCACGGGCACTGCTCGGACTCGGCCCGAAGTCGGTCGTGATCACGCTGGGCGCGGCGGGAGCGCTCGTCGCGGACGGCCGCACGGGCGATGTCGTGCCCGTGCCGAGCATCGCGGTCGAGGCCGTGGACACGACAGGGGCGGGCGACGCGTTCACCGCGGCCCTGGCCTGGCGGCTGGGCCTGGGCGAGGGACTCGCCGAGGCCGCCGCGTTCGCCGTGCGGGTGGGCGCGGCGGCCGTCACCCGGCAAGGCGCGCAGGCGTCCTTCCCGACCGCGGCTGAAGTCCCGGCCCCGTGAAAAAGGCCGGAATCCTCAACCGGCACCTCGCCGGGGCCCTGGCCGAACTGGGCCACGGCGACGGAGTGCTGATCTGCGACGTGGGCATGCCCATCCCGGCCGGACCCCGCGTCGTCGACCTGGCCTTCCGGGCCGGCGTCCTGTCGTTCGCCGAGGTGCTCGACGGCCTGCTCGCCGAACTCGTGGTGGAGGGCGCGACCGCGGCGCACGAGGTGCGGGCGGCCAACCCGGAGACCGCGAGGCTGCTGGACGACCGCCTCCCGGGCCTCGTCCACGTACCCCACGACGAGCTCAAGGCGCTCTCGGCGGGCGCCCGGCTGGTGGTGCGGACGGGGGAGGCGCGGCCGTACGCGAACGTGCTGCTGCGGTGCGGGGTGTTTTTCTGACGTGAGGATGCGACCGGTGTGTTCCGGGCCGTCCGGAACGAAGTCGGCGCGTCCCCGGATCAGGTGGTGCACGGCCCCGGAGAGCACCCCGGCATCGCAACGGCCCGCCCACGGCGTCCGCCCTTGTGGTCAGGGCCGCCCCTCCGGCCGGCCGCGGTCCGGGTTCCCTCAGCTCCGGTTCGCGTACACGATCAGGTTGTCCACCGGGTGCCCCTGGTCGTCGAAGGCACCGTCGCAGGTGATGAGGCGCAGGGTGCGGGCGTTGGTGGGGCCGTAGACCTTCTCGGTCGGGAACGCCTTCTTGCTGACGGTCTCGGTGGCGGTGACCCTGAAGTGGAGTTCGGCGCCCCGGTCGTTGTGGATCGCGATGTCGGCGCCCTTGCCGATCTTCCGCAGGTCGTGGAAGACGGCCTTCCCGAACCGGGTGTCGTTGTGCCCGATCACGACCGCGGCACCGGGTTCGCCGGGAACGGCGCCGCCCGTGTACCAGCCGGCGGTCATGCCCTTCTCGGCGGGCGGGACCTCGACGGTGCCGTCCGGGTTGAGGCCGAGGCGCATCAGCTCGCTGTCGATCCCGAGCGAGGGGATGTCGATGCGGACGGGGACGGCCGGCGCGGAACGAGACCCTCCGGACCTTCCGGTCCCCACAGTGCTTTTCGACCCCGATTCCTCCGACCCGGCCCGTTCCCGGGTGTCGGAGCGGGTGCTCGCGCCGCTGCCGTCCGCGGCACCCGAGGAACAGCCGGTGAGGACGAGGGCGAGACAGACGAGCGCGGGAAACGCGGCGCGTCGGAGCGGGAGCGGCGTACGGGGCATGGGGGCTCCAGGTCGGGGCGGGGATCGGCAGTGGGGGGGGGGGGGCGGGGGGGCGCGGGGCCGGGGCCCGCCCCCCCCCCGGGGGGGCCCCGCCCGGGGGGGGCGCGGGGGGGGGGCGGGCGCCGCGGGGGGGGGGGGGGGGGGGGGGGGGGCGGGGGGGGGGGGGGCGGGGGGGGGGGGGGGGGGGGGCGGGGCCCCCCCCCCCCCCCCCCCCCCCCCCACGGAGTACGGACGACGGCGGCGGGCGTCCCGGCCGTCTCGGCGGCCGGTCGGCCTTTCGGGCCGTGGGGCGGTGGGTCAGCCGTTGTGCCGGGCGGCCGAGCGGCGGCGCAGCACGACGGTGCCCGCTCCGGCGAGCAGGAGCGCGGCGGTGGCCGAACCGGCGATCGCGGTGGTGTTGTCGCCCGGGGTGCCGGCGATGCGCTCGCCCGCGTCGACACCTCCGCGCGGAGCGGGGGCCGTCTTCCCCGAACCGTCCTCGGCCACAGCGGGGGCCGGGGCGGGGCTGTCACCGGCGGCCACGCCACCGCGGGGCAGCACGGACGGCGGAGTGTCCGCGGCGGGAGCGCTGGAGGGCTCGTCGGAGCGGGCCGCGGCGGACCGCTCGTCGGACGGGGCCGACGGGGAAGGGGTGGCGTCGGCGAAGGCCGAGGCGGACGGTACGAGCACCGCACCCGCCGCGACGGCGGCGAGGACGACGGTGCGCAGGGACAGGCGGTTGGGCATGGGGCAGGACTCCATTCCAGGTCGGCCTCGATGGCGTCCGGAGGCCGGTTGGCACCGGACGCGAGGCATGCCGACAGGCTGGCGTGAAGTTATGAAGAAGCTGTCAGAACGGTGTGGTCATCGCATCAGCCCCGGCCCGTGCCTTCCGGCCTCCTGTCCGATGCCGTGTCCGACGTCCTGTCCATCGGCTCCGGCGGCCCCGTCGGCAGCCGGAGAGTGAACACCGAGCCCTCGCCCTCGACGCTCACCGCGCCCACCGAACCCCCGTGCGCCTCCACCAGCTTCCGTACGATCGCCAGCCCCAGCCCGCTGCCGCCGGTACGGCGACTGCGCGACTTCTCGGCGCGCCAGAAGCGGTCGAAGACATGCGGCAGGTGCTCGGCCGAGATGCCGCTGCCCGTGTCGGCGACCTCGACGACCACGATTTCCCCGCCCAGCCCCTTTCCGCCCGTCGAGGTCCCGTCCGGCGACGCTTCGGAGCCGTACGCGCGCACCGTCACGCGCCCGCCCGCCGGGGTGTGGCGCACGGCGTTGGAGACCAGGTTGCCGATGGCCTGACGCAGCCGTACGGGATCGGCCCACAACACGGGAGCGGGGCCGTCGGCCGCCGACGGTGCCGAGAGCGTGACCCCCGCCGTCTCGGCCCGCGCCTGATGCGCCGCGACCACCTGCGCCAGGACGTCCTCGACGCGTACCGGTTCGGGGTGCAGCCGCAGCGCGCCCGCGTCGGCCGCGGCCAGGTCCTGGAGGTCGTCGATGATGTGCTGCAACTGCACGGCCTCGGTGTGGAGCGAGGAGATGAACGCCGGATCGGGCTCCGCCAGCCCGTCCTGCGCGGCCTCCAGCCAGCCCCGGATGTTGCTCAGCGGCGTGCGCAGTTCGTGGGCGACGTCGCTGACCATGTCCTTGCGCTGCGCCTCCAGCCGCGTGCGGTGGTCCGCCATGTCGTTGAACGCGGCGGCGAGGCGGCCGATCTCGTTGTCGTCGGTGACCAGCACCGGTACGGAGTCCTCGCCGTCCCGCATCCGCTGCGCGGCCCCGGTGAGCGCGTGCAGCGGCCGTACGAGCCGGGAACCGGCGAGGACCGTGGCGCCGACGGTGAGTGCCAGGACGAGGGCCGCCGCCCCCGCGATCTTCGCCGTGTTGGCCGGGGAGAGGTCGAAGCCGGGAACGGTCGCGTCGCCCTCGTCACCGATGAACAGCAGCGCGGGCGAGGCGACGTAGGAGCTGAGCTGCTCGCGGCGGGCCGTGCTCACGCAGGAGGCGGTGGCCCGGTCGTCCTCGCCGGTCCGGACGCTCGGCGCGGGCGACGGGACGGCGGCGGCCCCGGTGGCCGCGGGTGCGGGGCCGCCGCCCCAGGACAGATCCAGATTGAGCTGGATGCCGGTACGGCCCTGACGTTTGAGACAAGCGTTGGCGAGCCGGTTGAGCGCGTCCAGGGCCTTCCGTTCGGTGGCCGTCGGCCCGTTCAGATCCTCGGACGCGCACCGGGCGTCCTGCATGCGGTCCGGGCCGTTGCCCACGATCTGGATGCTCGGGCGCCCGCTCGGGCTCCGGACCACGTCCGCCGCGACCCCGACCTCGTTCAGGCACGCCACGCTCCGGTCGGCGGCCCGCCGCAGCGCCGTGCGTTCGGCCGCGGGCAGCTGGAACGGGCCCACCGCGCGCGGATCCACCCGGTCGGCCGCGGCGCCCGACCGGTCGACGGTCCGGGACAGGGCCGTGTCCACGGAGAGCGGGTCCACGATCGCCGACGCCCGGTGCGGCAGCGCGGGCGGCGACGGCCGGCCGGCGGGGTCGGCGGAGTCGGCGAGGGGCCGTCGTCGCTCGGTGGTGAGCGCGATCCTGCGGCCCGATTGGCGGGCCAGGTCGTGGACGGTGTCCTCGACGCCCTCCCAGGTGGGGTGGCTCGCCGCGTACCCGAGCAGGGTGTTGTAGATCCGGGCGTCGGCGGCGAGGTTCTGGCCCTGTTCCTGCTTGATGGCGCCGGAGGTGGTCTGCACCGCGATCCAGGCGGTGGCGGCCACCGAACAGGCGGCCACCAGCGCGGACACCGTCAGCAACCGGCCGAACAGGCTCTTGCGCAGCGGCAGTCGTGCCCGCTGCCGGTCGCGGCGGACACCGGTGTCGAACCCCTGGTCACCACGGACGGCAGCGTCGTGCCGCTCCCGGTCACGACGACGCACGCGGGGCCTTCCGCGCCGGGTCCGTCAGCTTGTAGCCGACCCCGAAGACGGTGAGCAGCCTGACCGGCCGGCGAGGAGCGGGTTCGAGCTTCTTGCGCAGGTTCATGATGTGCACGTCGACGGTGCGGAAGCTGACGTACCGGTCGAAGCCGTGCAGTTCCTCCAGGAGCCGCTGCCGGGTGAAGACCCGATCGGGCTCGGCCGCCATGGCGGCGAGGATCCGGAACTCCCCGGGCGTGCACTCCACGGCCAGGTCCCCGACCGACACCTCGTGCCGGTCGGGATCGACCGCCAGCGCGCCGACCCGCAGCACCCGGTCCGCGACGGGCCCGGCCACCCCCGCCGGACCCCGCCGGCTGCGGCGCAGCAGGGTCCGTACCCGGGCCATCAGCTCGCGCGGACTGTACGGCTTCGTCATGTAGTCGTCCGCACCGAGGTCCAGCCCCAGCAGCAGATCGTCCTCGGTGCTGCGGGCGGTCAGCATCAGCACCGGCACCTCCCGGTGCTCGGCGCGCAGCACCCGCACCACGTCCAGGCCGTCGGCCCGCGGCATCATCACGTCGAGCACCAGCAGATCGGGCTCCCGGTGCCGGACCTCGGCGAGGGCCGCGAGGCCGTCACCGACGACCCCGACCGTGTGGCCCTCGTGCTCCAGATAGCGGCGTACGAGCTCGGCCTGCTTCTCGTCGTCTTCGGCGACTATGACATGTGCGCACACGAAACGATCGTAGATGAGCTCGTCAGGGGCTTTTCCGGTCACCCGGGACGGTGTACCGGTCGTGGGGCGGGGGACGGTACGCCGTCGGCACCACGCCCCGCCGCACGATCCGCCGCCGTGGCTACCGCGCCGACGCGATCACCGGGTAGTGGTCGGAGAGGTTGGTGTACGTGTAGCTCTTGCCCCAACTGCTGACGGTCCAGGGCGCGCTCCGCTCCTTCACCACCTCGTTCGTCCACCCGGCCGGCTGCGCGTGCCCGGCGCGGTACAGGACGTGGTCGAGGTCCTCCCGGGGGTCGTCGGGGTAGCGGTCGGCGGCGATCGAGTTGTCCTGGGTGTCGAAGGAGTACGGGTGCCCGGTGCGTGCCGAGGCCCGGGCCAGTCCGGCGTCGGTGAGCATCGAGGAGTACTCGGGGGAGTGGAAGTCCACGTTGAAGTCCCCGGCCACGACGACCTGTTCGGATGCCGGAATGTTCTTGGCGTCGAGGAAGGCGTCGAGTTCCTCGAACTGCAGGCTGCGCTTGGCGGCGGCCTCTCCCGCGCCGCAGCCGGGGTCGGTCGACTGCGTGTGGGTGCCCACCACGTGCACCCGCGCACCGTTCACGTTCAGCTCGGCGTAGGCGAAGCCCTTGTTGGACCAGCGGTCGCTGCCGCAGGCGTCCTTGTAGACGTACTGCTCCTTGCGGACGACGGGCCACTTGCTGAGCACGGTGACGCCCCCGTCCTCCGGGGTGAGGGCCGAGTACGCCCCGCCGGTCGCGTCCCAGCCGCTCTTGCTCCGGCCCACCACCGGCGTCCGGTAGGGGTACTGGGCGGCGGCGTTGTTCAGCAGCGCGTCGGACGAGGAGTTGTCGAACGCCTCCTGGAGGACGACGACGTCGTTGCCCCGGAAGAACGACGTCTTCGGTATCTCGGCCGCGCGGTGGTCCTGGCCCCAGTTCGGGTAGAGGGTCTTGCTGAAAAGGAACGTGTTGAACGTCAGTACGCGCAACGACGGGGCGTCCGCCGCCGATGCCTGCGGGGCGTTGGCGGCCAGTGCCGCCGCGGCGAGCGCGGCGGCCAGGGTCGCGCCGGAGACACGGCGGATCGCTGAATGCGGCACAGATACTCCTGGTGCGGAAGGGGGGAAGTGGTGCCGCCCATCAAAGCAGGGGTAGTTACCCGTGGGTAGACGTCGGATGCCGGGAGTCTTTCCGCAACGGTACGAATGGGGTCCGGGGCCGGAAGGACCCGTGACCGGCGGTGTCCTGGTTCCGGGGCCGGCCCCGACTCCTGAACCGGGGCCGGGCCCGGACCGGCGTTCACGCCGCGGGGTCCCCGTGGGACTCCATGAGCTCCTGATGGGCCGCCGCCACGTCCGGGGCGAGCACGGTGACGATCTCCTCCCGGGTGGGCGTCGTGCCCGTCGCGTGCTCGGCGTACAGCCGCAGGTCCCGTTGCGCGGCGGCCTTCTGGCAGAGCTCGCGCGCGAACCGGGCGTTGCCCAGGGTGTCGGCCATGCCGCCGTCCACGGCCGAGGCGAAGATGGCGCCGAGCGCGGCCGCGGCCGCCTCGTCGGGTTCGTCGCCCTGACCGGTCAGGACGGACCGGGCGATCAGGAGCAGCTCCGGCGCCGAGTACGAGGGGAAGTCGACCCGGGTGTTGAACCTGGACACCAGGCCCGGGTTGGCGGCGAGCAGCCCGGTCATCTCCTCGCGGTACCCGGCGAGCACGACGACGAGCCGGTCCCGGTCGTCCTCGGCCCGCTTCAGGAGCACCTGGAGCGCCTCGTCACCGAACGCGTCGCCACCGCTGTACCCGCTGTTGGACAGGGCGTACGCCTCGTCGATGAACAGCACACCGTCCATGGCGGAGTCGATGACCTTGCTGGTCTTGATGGCGGTGGACCCGAGGTGCTGCCCGACGAGATCGACGCGCTGGGCCTCCACGACATGACCGGACCGCAGCAGCCCCAGCCCGGCGAGCACCTTGCCGATGATGCGGGCGACGGTGGTCTTCCCCGTGCCGGGAGGGCCCGCGAAGACGAAGTGCCGGGGCCGGGCCCCGCTCGGCAGCCCCTGCTCCTTCCGCAGTGCCGCCATGCGCAGCTGCGCGATCATCGTGAGCACCTGACGCTTCACCGGCTCCAGGCCGATCATGTCGTCGAGGGCCTGCTGCGCCTCGGCGAGCAGCCGGTCCCGCTCCTCCCGCGACAGCCCGCCCTCGTCGTCCTGGCCGGAACTTTCCGGACTGCCCTGGGCGGCGGTCGGGGCGGTCGTCCCCGCAGAGGGCGCGGGCGTGGGCGTGGACGTGGGGGAGGGCGTGGGCGCGGGGCCGGAGGAAGGGGCGGAGGGGGAGGACACCTCGGCCACCGACGCGGCCGTCGGCGCACTGGAACGCGCCTGGGCGCGCACGTCCACGTCGAAGAGGCCCGGAGCGCACCGGAACGCGTACTGGTACCGCTTCAGCGCCTCGTCCGCCCGGCCCAGCGACTCCAGGGAACGTCCCATGAAGTACTTGACCTCGGCGTCGAAACGGCTCCCGGCCTCCAGCTTCTTCGGCAGCTCCGCCAGCACGTTCAGGGACTCGTGACAGACCCCCTGCGCGAACAGCGAGGCGCCGACGTACAGCTGGGCCTCGTCGTACAGGAACGCGTCCTGGATCCCCGGCGCGAACCGCAGGACCAGTGACCAGTCCTCCTTGAGGAAGGCGTACCGGGTACAGATGAAACGGGTCTCGTCGCAGTCCAGCTGCGCCGCGGAGAGCCCGGCCCACGCCTCGTCGAGCCGGCCCGCGTCCAGCAGCGCCGCCTGGGCCGCCACCCAGAGGTCGCGGGCGTTCTCCAGCCTGAAGGTGACGTAGTGACCGAGCTGGAACCGGGAACGGAGCGGCATCCCGAACTTCGTGCGCAGCGCGCCGAACGAACCGGAGCTGCGGAGCATGCCGTCCAGCGCCTCCTTCTGGCGCTGCCCGGTCGCGTGCAGCCCCAGCCAGGCGTCGGCGGCGAGCGGATCGTGCGTCGTGGCGAGGGAGAACCGCTCGGCCGCGGCGGCCATGTCGCCCTGGTGGAACAGGGCCATCGCCTGCTGCCAGGCCTGTTCGGCCTTCCTGGCCGACCCCCGGTGTGCGGCTGCTCCCTGCACGGCTTCTCCCCTCGACGGCCGTGGGCCCGCGGCGGACGGCCGACGGGGCACGCCGTGATGACCTGGAACAACCGCCAGGATATCCAACCGGACGCCCGCCCCCGCCGAACACATCCGGAGCCGCTCCCCGCACCGGCCGGGGCCGCCCGGACGGGAAGCGCCGACGGCCCCCGCCGACGACTCGAACCAGGAGGGCCGGGGGCGTCGATTTCACTGGAACCTTCACGAAAGGCCGGTGGCCGGGCGTCCGGGGAGGCGATCGGATTCGGACTCCCGACGATCATCATCGCGATGCCCAGGGGATATTGACCCACCGGACGCTAACGTGGGTCCGCACGGCGGCAGCGACGGTGCCGGGGAGGGCGCACCGTGCGAAACGCCGGGAACGAGGAGTGCGCGACATGCTGGATCCCACTTCGGTGGCGGCGATCTCGGCGGTACTCGGCGCGGTCGGCGCGGGGATGGCCAACGAGGCCGGAAAGTGGGCCTGGGAGTCGACCGGTGGCGTCGTACGCAGAATCGTCGGCCGGGAGGTCCCGGCCCCCGCGGCGCAGGACGAGCGGGACGACGTGGCCCGCATGATGCACGAGCGAATCCGTGAGGATCCGCAACTCGCCGAGTACTGGCGTTCGTTCGCGTCCAGGGTGGGCGGCGGGGCGGGCCCGGCCCGGCCGGTGCGGTCGAATCTTCCCGCCTCCATAAGGTTCTTCACCGACCGCAAGGAGGCGATGAAGCAACTCCGGCGGGAGGCGACCCGGCACGCGGACGGGCGGCCCAGGGCCGCACTGGTGCACGGCCCGGACGGCATGGGATCCAGCGCCCTCGCCGTGCACTTCGGCTCACAGTTCGCCAAACTCTTCCCGGACGGCCGGATCTACGCCGACCTGGGCGGCGGCCGGGCGGGTGGTGCCCGCGACTCCGGAACCGTGCTGCGGGTGCTGCTCCGCCAACTGGGAGTGCCGGACGAGGAGATGCCGCCCGCCACCGAACAGCTCGGCGAGTTCTTCCGCCATCGCGTGGCCGACCTCGAACTCCTGGTCGTGCTCGACCACGCCTACTCCGCCTCGCAGGTGCGGCCGTTCCTCACCTCGGCCCCCGGTGTGTTCACCGTCATGGTCGCCCGGAACCCCTTCCCCAACGTCGACGCCGTGCGCGTGCCCGTCGGCCCGCTCACGGACAAGGACGCGAAGCGCCTGCTCACCCACATCACCGACAAGTCCACCGTCGCCGCCGCCCGCGCCACGCTCCCCTCGCTGCTCGCCCGCTGCGGCGGTTCGCCCTACGCCCTGCGGGCCGCCGCCCACCAGCTCTCCGCCCCCACGCTCCCGCCGCGCGGCGCCGGAACGGACGGCGACCCGGTGCGCGGGGCCGCCGAGGACGGCTACCGGCTCCTGGCACCGGAGACCGCCCGGCTGTACCGGCTGATGGCGCTGCGCGGCTGGCCCGCCTTCGACGCCGTGATCGCCGCACGGACCACCGGCGACGACCCCGCGGCCACGGCGGAACGCCTGGAGGACCTCGCGGACCGGATGCTCCTGGAACACCACGGAAGCGGCACCGGCCGCTTCCACTACCGTGCCGGGGTCCGCGCCCACGCCGAGGCGGCGGCGATCCGCGAGGACGGCATCGCCGCGTGCTCTGCCGCCCTCGGCCACACGCTGACCGCGTACGCCGACCTGGCGGCATCGGCCGCCCACCAGGCGCTCCCGGAGAGCTGGCGCGTCCCGGCACCGCCCGAGGACCGGACCGGGCAGCGGCACGAGGACCGGGGCGCCGCCCTCGGCGCGCTGCTCGTGGAAGCGGGCAATCTGGTCGAGGCGGTGCGGTGCGCCGAGGAGTCCGGCGACCCGGCCACCGCCGTACGCCTGTGCCGTGCGCTGTGGCCGCTCCAGCTCAAGGCGGGCCACCACGAGCTGTTGCTGTCGGCGCTCAGGACCGGGGTGCGCCTGGCCGAGGGCCCCGACGCAGGGGCACTCCACGCGCAACTCGCGCACTCCCTCACCGAGACGGGACGCTGGGAGGAGGCCGAGGAGGCGGCGCGGGCGGCGGCGCACGCCGAGGAAGCGACGGGCCACAAGCGGGGCCACGCCTCGGCCGTCGAGTTCCTGGGACTGCTGAGGCTGCGCCAGTGGCGGCACCAGGAGGCGTACGACTGCTTCGAGGAGGCCGCCGGCATCCTGGGCACCATGGGCGCCCGGGACGAGGGGGCGGCCGACGTGCCGCGCGCCGAGGCCCTGCTGGAGCGCCATCGCGGCCGGGCGCTGCGCGGACTGGGACGGCGGGAGGAGGCCCGGCGGCGACTGGAGACCGCGCTGTCGTACTTCCGGCCCGAGGACGGGTCGGGCGGCGACACGTACAACACGGCCCGGACGCTCACGGACCTCGCCGAGACCTGGCTGGACGAGGAGAACACCGGGGCGGCGCTCCCGCTGATCGAGGCGGCGATCACGACGCTCGACGGCCAGCGGGCCGAGTACCACCTCTCGCACCTGCGACACATGCGGGACCGCTGCGCGACGTCGTAGGCCCGGGGCGGCTCCTCAACTCCCCGGCTCCGGCGGCACCGGGGGAGCGACCCGCACGTGCTGGACCCGGCCGCCCGTCCGCAGGACGAGCCCGTCTGCCACCACCCGCGCCAGCCGCGCACGGGCGGTGGCCGGGTCGGGCCCGTCCGCGGCGAGCCAGGCATGCAGGGCGGAGGCGTACGCGGCGGGGTCCGCGGCTCCGGCGCCCTCCGCACCGGCGACGGGCACCGCGGTCAACCGCAGCAGTTCCTCGCCGCGCACCCGCACCACGCACGTGGACGGCCCGGTGACATAGGCCGCCAGGGCGCAGTCCCGGTGGCGGCGGAGCACCTCGGACGTCCAGGCCGAAGGAGACCCGAAACGGGGGTCGTCCGGAGCCCCGTCGCGGAAGACGACATCGGCCAGGTCCAGCCGGTCCGCGTCACGGGTGTCCTCGTGCACCGCGACGTGCAGTTCCCCGCCGTCCTGCGGCCCGGTCGGAGGCCGGGAGCCCGCCCACCGGCTGATCGCCACCTCTCCCGGTCCCAGGACCCGCGACCGGACCAGCAGCGGGACCGTGACCGGCACCGTCTCGTGGCCGGGCAGCGGGAGCGGCGTCAGCGAAGCGGGCCGGCCGGGTTCCGGCTCGCGCATCATCGAGTAGAAGAGCCGCCGCAACCGTGCCGCGGACTCGCCCGGCACGGAGGTGGTGAACTCGGCGGGGCCGGGCAACGGCCGGTGCCGACGGAGGAGTTCCGCGAGCTGCGGGGCGAGCGGCGCACCGGGGTCGAGCTTCGGGGCCTCCCGCATGAACGTGGAGATCGGCGCGTCCGGGTCCAGCGCGTCCAGCGGCGCGGACGCCAGGAGCACGGGAGTGCCGAGGGCGGCCGCGTAGTAGGTGACGGAGCCGTGGTCGCCGATCACGGCGTCTGCGGCCAGCAGGGCCTGCCGCCACCCCGTCAGCGGATCGACCAGTGTCAGCCCGGCGCGATGCGCGCGATCCAGCCAGGCGCGGATCTGGCCGGGGCCGTGCCCGTGCCAGACGTTGGGGTGCAGCACGGCCGCGAACCGGAACTCGTCCACGGGGAACTCGTCCGCGATCCGGTCCAGCAATGCGGCGACCACGTCACCGCCGCCCCCGCCCCCGTCCTCCGCGCCGTCACCGAAGAGGGAGTCGGAATTCCAGGTCGAGTTGAGCAGGACGAGCCGCTGCCCGGGCCGTACCCCCAGCGCACGGCGGAAGCGTTCGCGACGGGGCCGCGCGGCGAGCACGCGGTCGAAGCAGGGATCCCCGGCGAGCACGGCGGTCGGCGCCGCCTTGGGGCAGGCGAGGCGCAGACGCTCGTGCTGTTCGGGGTGGGAGAGGACGAGCGCGTCCGCGACGGGCCTGCCCCGGGACAGCAACCACTCCGGCGCGAGCCCGAAAACGGGCGCGGGCACCGTACCGCTTTCGCCCTCGACCCGGTGTCCGGTGTCCGGTGTCCGGTGTCCGGTGTCCGGTGCTGCCAGCCTTTTAGTGTATCCAATACCGTGCGAAAGAATGACCAACTTCCCTGAGAAAACTTCCAGTTGACCACCGAAGCTGGCCGAGATGACCAGGTCCGCATCCGTCTCGGCGGCCTGCTCCCACGGCAGTACCGGCACCCCGACCTCGGCCAGCAGCTCGGCCGTTCCGGCGGCGAACGCGGAGGAGCCCGTGCAGGTCGCCAGCAGCTGGACGCGCAGGTCGTCGTCGAACAGGGGCAGTACGTCGAGCAGCCGCGTCGCGGAGGTCACGTTGTGCACGACGACGAGGACCCGCAGACACTTCTTCCGCGTCGTCCACCGCGCCGCGTCGTCCCCCACCGGCACCCGAACCCACCCGGTCCGACCGCGCTCCATCCGTACACCCCTCGTCCCTCGCCCGCCCGGCCCGTTCCGGGGAGCCCTGTCGGCCGCCCGGCCGGTCGTGACAGTCAATCAGCACGACGGCCGGACCCACCACCACGGGTCGGGGCGGCAGGTCCGGCGGCGTGCGGGCGGGCCGGTGCGTCGTCCGCGTGCGGGGAGTCGCCGGTGTGCATCCGGTGGGGCCTGCCACGCATGACTCCCGCGACACCCAGGTAGGTTGAGGGCAGAGCTTGATCGCTTTCGCGTCCGGAGGTCCCCCATGAATGAGCGGCAGCCGTCCGTCACCCCTCCCGCCACAGCGGTCTCGGAGAGGATCGACACCACCCGGCCTCATTCCGCCCGCTTCTGGAACTACTTCGTGGGCGGCAAGGACAACTACGAGGTCGACCGCGAGATAGGCGACCAGATCAAGGAGTTCTTCCCGGGGCTCGTGGACGTGGCGGTGGCGGGGCGGCAGTTCCTGCGGCGTTCGGTGCGCCACCTGGTGGAGGACCGGGGCATCCGGCAGTTCCTGGACATCGGTACGGGGCTGCCCACCGCGGACAACACCCACCAGGTGGCCCAGGGCATCGCGCCCGAGGCGCGCATCGTGTACGTGGACAACGACCCGCTCGTGCTGACCCACGCCCGTGCGCTGCTGACCAGCTCCCCCGAAGGCGTCACCGACTACATCGACGCGGACTTCTACGACCCGGACGCCATCCTGGCCGAGGCCGGGAAGACGCTCGACTTCGACCGGCCCGTCGCCCTGATGCTGCTCGGCATCCTCGGCCACGCGGGCGACTTCGAGCAGGCCCGTGAGGTGGTCGGCCGGCTGATGGCGGGACTGCCGTCCGGCAGCCACCTGGTGGTGTACGACGGTACGCGGACCAGCGAGGGCATGATCGCCGCCGAGAAGGCGTACATGGAGAGCGGTGCCGTGCCGTACTACGTCCGCGAACCCGACGAGATCGTCGGGCTCTTCGACGGGCTGCGGATCCTCGACCCCGGATTCGTCCGGCTCAGCGAGTGGCGGCCCGACGCCGACAGCGCGACCGTCCCCGCGGACGTCGACGCCTTCGGCGGGATCGGCGTCAAGGAGTGACCGGTGCGGCACCGCCGGGGTCACCTGCCCCGGTGGTGCCGCACGGCCGTCCGGGTGACCGCTCTTCGAGGCGGCCGGCAAGGAACCGGCCGCCGACGGCACCACCAGCACCAGTATCAGCAGCAGGAGCAACGACAGGACCGGGACCGACCACAGCGACAGGGGGAACGCCGCATGACAGGGCACGAGTCCGGTGCACGACCGGCCGGCGCGCACCACATCGACACCACCAGGCCGCATTCCGCGCGGGTGTACGACTGGTTCCTCGGCGGGAAGGACAACTACCCCGTGGACGAGGAGCTCGGCAGACAGATCGCCGCACTGTCGCCGGACACGAAGCGGATCGCACGCCACAACCGCTGGTTCATGCACCGTGCGATGCGCTGGCTCGCGGGTGAGGAGGGCATCCGGCAGTTCCTGGACATCGGTTCCGGCATCCCGACCGAGCCCAACCTGCACCAGATCGTCCAGGGCGCGGCGCCCGCCGCCCGGGTCGTGTACGTGGACAACGACCCGATCGTCCTGGCCCACGCCGAAGCCCTGCTGAGCGGCACGGGCGAAGGGGCGACGGCGTATCTCGACGCCGACGCGCGGGAGCCGGACCGGATTCTGGAACTCGCCTCCGACGTACTCGACTTCGACCGTCCCGTCGCACTGTCCCTGATCGCCCTGCTGCACTTCGTCGAGGACGGCGACAACGAGGGGAACGGGACGGGCGCCGGGGCGTACGCGCTGGTGGAACGGCTCATGGAGCGGCTCCCCGCCGGGAGCTGTCTCGTCCTGTCCCAGCTCACGGGTGACTTCGACCCCGAGAGCGTGGAGAAGGGGGTGGCCTCGTACGCGGCGGGCGGCGTGACGCTCGTACCGAGGTCGCACCGGGGCGTCAGCCGGTTCTTCGACGGGCTGGACGTGGTGGAACCGGGGGTCGTCCAGGTCGTCGACTGGCACCCGGAGCTCAACGTCGGCGAACTCCCGGTGGAGACCCGGCCCGTGCCCATCTACGGTGCGGTCGCCCGCAAGCCGTAGCGGCAGCCCGTCAACGGTGGCGGTCGCCCGCGAGCAGCGGCGGCCGCCGCACGGACACGTACCGGCAGCGGGTGCGTACGAGGAGCGGGGCGTACGGGGTGCGGGCGGTGCCGGGGAACACGGGGAGAAGGCATCAAAAGCGGTCGTTGTTGATCAAATATGTGAGGGAAATGCTCTCGATTGACTCCTGAAGGCTTACCAAACTTCCCTATAGTGAAGCCGCGTTGATCAACCGATCGCCGCAACGAGCGAAGCCCTCGTCACAGGAGAACCCGTACGATGACGCCGCCCGCATCCGCCGTGCCCGACCACCCGGCCGCGACCGGCGCGACCACCGGCGGTGGCTGCCCGGTGCGCCCCGGCGGGTCCGCCGTCCCGCTCAGCGGACCCGAATTCCACACGGAACCCCACGTCGTCTACCGCGCCATGCGGAACGAGCACGGGCCCGTCGTGCCCGTGGAACTGCCCGGCGGGTTCCCGGCCTGGCTCGTCGTCGGCTACCGCGAACTCCACCAGGTCACCAGCGACGGCGAGTTGTTCCCCCGGGACGTCGGGCTGTGGAACCAGTGGGGCAACGTCCCGGACGACTGGCCGCTGTTACCCATGGTCGGCCGGCCGATGCCGTCCATCTACTTCACCGCCGGGGCCGAGCACCGGCGGCACGCCGCGATGGTGGGACACGCGCTGGAGGAGGTCGAGCACTTCGAACTCCGCCAGGACTGCGAGGAACTGGCGGACCGTCTCGTCGACGGTTTCTGCGAACGCGGCACGGCGGACCTGATCACCGATTTCGCCGTACCGCTTCCGGTCCTCGTCCTCGCCCGGCTGGTCGGCTTCCCCGACGAGGACGGGGCGCAGATCGCCGAGGTGCTCAGGGATCTGGCCGACGGCGGGCCGGGCGCGCAGGAGGCCCATCTGCGGTTCGGGGAGCACATGGGGCGGCTGCTCGCGGCCCGCCGTGCCGTGCCCGGCAGGGACGTGGCATCCCGGATGCTCGCGTACCCCGGCGAGTTCACCGACGAGGAGTACGTGCTCGACCTGATGGCCATCACGGCCGCCGGGCACCTCACCACCGCCGACTGGATCGGCAACTCGCTGCGCCTGATGCTCACCGACGACGAGTTCGCCGTGGCGCTCTCCGGCGGGCGGCACAGCGTCGCCGAGGCCATGAACGAGGTGCTCTGGGAGGAGTGCCCGACACAGATCCTCGCCGGCCGCTGGGCGGCGCGCGACACCAGGCTGGGGGAGCGGAGCATCCGGGCCGGGGACATGCTGCTCCTCGGGCTGGGCGCCGCCAACACCGACCCGCACATCCGGCAGCACCTCTCGACCGCGGGAGGGCCGTCCGGCCGCGGCGGCAACGGCGCGCACATGGCGTTCAGCCACGGCGAGTACCGCTGCCCCTTCCCCGCACAGGAGATAGCCGAGATCATCGCCCGTACCGGGATCGAGGTGCTGCTCGACCGGCTGCCCGACCTGGAACTGTCCGTTTCCGCACGGGAACTGGTCCGGCGACAGTCCGCCTTCCTGCGGGGGATGACCGCGCTGCCCGTCCGGTTCTCCCCCGTACGACCGAGAGGAGACTTCTCTTGAACTGTCCGCACGCCGCCCGGGAAGACGCTTCGAACGGCCCGGTCCTGGTCGTCGACCCGCTGGTCCAGGACCTCGACGGCGAGACGGCGCGCCTGCGCGACGCCGGTCCGCTCGCCAGGATCGAACTGCTCGGCGTACCGGCCCTGGCCGTCACCCGGCACTCCCTGGCCCGCCAACTGCTCGTGGATCCGCGGCTGGTGAAGGACATCGATGTCTGGGGGCTCTGGCAGAGCGGGGAGGTCACGCACGACTGGCCGCTGATCGGCATGATCGACGCCGGGCGCTCCATGTTCACCGTGGACGGCGCGGAACACCGGCGGCTGCGCACCAAGACCTCCCAGGCGCTCACCCCGCGCCGACTGGAGGAGATACGCCCGGAGATAGAGAAGTTCACCGAGGAACTGCTCGACTCCCTCGCCGAGCACGGCGAGCGCAGCGAGGACGGGGTGGTCGACCTCAAGTCCGTGTTCGCGCAGCCGCTGCCCATGCGGGTCGTCGGCATGCTGATGGGCGTGGACGAGGCGGAACATCCCATGCTGATGAAGCGGTACAAGGCGTTCTTCTCCATGCTCACGCCGCAGGAGGAGCGTCTGGCGCTGCTGGCCGAGCTGGACGTCTTCTACACCGCCCTCGTCCGCGAGAAGACCGCGCGGCCGACCGACGATCTCACCAGCGCGCTCATCCTTGCCGAGGAGGGCGGCGAACCGCTCACCGAGGAGGAGGTGGTGGGCAATCTCAAGGCAATGGTGGCGGCCGGTCACGAGACCACCATCGGGCTGATCCTGAACGCCGTGCGGGCCCTGCTCACCCACCCCGACCAGCTGCGCAAGGTGCTCGACGGCGAGATCCCCTGGGAGACGGTGATCGAGGAGACCCTGCGCTGGGACACCCCCACCACCCATCTGCTGATGCGGTTCGCCACCGAGGACATCCAGGTGGGCGACGAGGTGATCCCGAAGGGCGAGGGCGTGGTGATCTCCTACCGCGCCATCGGCCGCGACACCGAGCAGCACGGGGCGGACGCCGACGCGTTCGACATCACCCGGCCGACGCCGATCCGGCACATGACCTTCGGGCACGGGCCGCACATCTGCCCCGGCGCGGCGCTCTCCCGCGTCGAGGCCGGCATCGCCCTGCCCGCGCTGTTCGAGCGTTTCCCCGCACTGCGGGCGGCCGTTCCGGACGAGGAGATCAACAAGCTGCCGGTGATGACGCAGAACGACATGGCGGCCTTCCCGGTCCTGCTGCACGGCTGACGGTTGGCTGCCCGACGACCGGCGGGTGGAGTGGGAGACCGGCGCCCCCGGCCGGTACGGGCCCTGACCACCCGTCGGGCAGCGCCGTCCGTGGGATACAGTCCTCATGGGTCATGAGTTCCAGTGCGAAGCCCCGGCTGACTGGACGGCACCCCGCTCCGCTGCGGGTGCTCCGGGTGAGGACCTGCCCCGCGCGCGGTGTGCGGGGAACAGCGGACCGCCGGGGCAGAGCACCTGAGGTCCACGGTCTCGGGAAGGCGAACACCCATGCTCCCCCACCTCATCCCCGATGACGGCTGCTCCGGTCACGGACCCGGCCACCACGTCCACTGGATCCACGCCAAGAAGTGCCACCAGGAGCCCGGCCAGGCCGTGGAGCTCCTGCTCACCTCGGGCGACGTCGCCGCCGACGGCTGGATCGGGCTGCGCCCCGCCTTCGATCATGCCGGGGAACTGCCGAAGGTGTGGACGCACGCCCCGGCGGCCCTGACGGAACTGCTCGCCGAGCACCGCGGCCGGGTGTTCTGGCTGCCGCGGTGGCACGCCCTGAAGCTGGTGGACTCCGCGGGCCGTGCCACGGCGCTGGTCAACGTGGGGTTCCAGGGCGGCCCGTTGTGCGCGACCAAGGCCCCCGACCCGCGGCGGACCGTCGGCGGCACGGCCCACGGCCTGTAGTCGCGGTTCGTACCGCCGCGTCCGTGGCCGTCCGTCAGCCCACCGCATCCGCCAGGGCGCGGTCCGCGGCGGCGCTCGACTCCTGCCACAGGGTGGTGATCGGCTCCCACACGGGGATGCCCAGGGGCATGCCGACGGGGGCCCCGCTGAAGGTGACGCCCAGGTGGGAGGGGTCGGCCGCCACGGAGAGACTGCCGACGACGTGGCCCTCGGAGGCCGCCGGGTCCGCGGTGCGGACGGCGGCGTGGGCCCGCTCGCCCGCGGAGAGCGTGTAGGGGCCGCTCTCGGCGGGCGGCACGGGCTGGGCGGAGCCGTCCAGCCCTCTGAAGGTGATCGTCGGGATCCGGTCCACCACACAGGCCCGGTTGCCGTGGTTGGTGACGTCGACACGGACGACGTTCCGCTGTCCGCCGGGCGAGGCGTGCACGGTGAGGGCCTTCTCCTGACATGTCGCGAGACGGCTCGCCGTTCCGGCGGACGCGGTGCCGGCCGTCACCGACATCGCGGTGCCGGTCAGCGCCAGGGCTGCCGCGACGGAGAGGGTGGAGGCGAGGGCGGAGCGGAGGCGCATGGTGTTTCTCCCGTTGGATCGACAGCCTGCGGATACGGCCGAACGGCCATGTGGGCCGGGACGGCCGACATGGACAGTGTGGACCGAATGACATGATCCCCGCGACAGATCGGACATATCGGTTCGGTATATCCGATGCGGGGGTGGTGCCCGAACGATGCGTGGGCGGCGCCCGGACGACTCCGTGGGGCCTGGTCACGAGCCCCACGAGCCCCGCGGGCCGCCCTGCGCCCGTCACCGTGCCCGGAGCGTCGCCAGCACCTCCCGGTCCGGCTGCAGGGTCAGACTCGGTACGGGATCGATGGTGCCCGGGTCCACGTCCAGTTCGAAGCGGCGGGCCAGTACGGCCAGGATCAGCACCGCCTCGACCATCGCGAACCGGGTCCCCAGGCAGACCCGGGGGCCGCCGCCGAAGGGGAACCAGGCGTACTCCGCGATGTCGTCGCCCTCCTCGGGGTCCCAGCGCTCGGGGCGGAACTCCTCCGGCTCGGGGAACCACCGCGCGTCGCGGTGCGTCACCCACTGGCTGCTCCACACCCGGGTGCCCCGCGGCATCGGGACGCCGCCGATTCGCGCCCCCTCCTTGGCCACGCCGGTGACCAGCCAGATCGTCGGGTAGAGCCGCAGCGTCTCCTTGACCACGGACTGGGTGTACGTCAGCCGGGCGTAGTCGTCGAATTCCGGCTCCCGGTCGCCGAGGACCCGGTCCAGCTCCTCGGTGAGCGCGGCGCGCGCCCGCGGGTTGCGGGACAGCAGGTACCAGGCCCACACCAGCGTGGAACTGGTCGTCTCGTGCCCGCCGATGTACAGGGTGACCGTCTCGTCCCGGATCTCCTGGTCCGTGAGGTGCGCGCCCGTCTCGTCGATCGCGGTCAGCAGCCGGCTCAGCAGGTCGGGGCGCTCGTCCCCGCCGTCGCGGTGGCGGGCGACGACCCGGGCCACCTCGGCGTCGATGACCGCCGCGGCCTTCTTGATCCGGGCCCGGCCCGGTGTCGGAACCCAGTCCGGCAGCAGTGCGCCGATCCCGGCGAACTCCTTGCCGATCTCCTGCTGCGCCACGTCCATCGCCCGGCCCATGGCCTCGGTGTCGGCCGGGGTGTCCACGCCGAAGATCGTGCGGACGGCGATCCGTTGCGTCAGGGCGGCCATCTCCCGCTTGACGTCGACGCGTCGGCCGTCCGACCAGGTGTCGGCCAGCTCCACCGTGCTGCCCGCCATTGTTGCCGCGTACGACCGCACCTGCTTGGGGCGTACCGAGGGCTGTACCAGGGACCGTTTCCGCCGCCAGTCGGTGCCGCGGGCGACCACCACGCCGTTGCCCATCACGGTGCGGAAGGCGATGCCCAGCGCGGGCTGGTCGAAGGTGCGTTCCGTCTCGGTGAGCAGTTCGCCGATGCAGTCCGGATCGGCTATGTACACGCACGGGTTGGCGCCGAACCGCCAGCCGACCATGTCCCCGTGGCCGCGCAGCCGCTCGAAGAAGGCGAGGGGGTTCTTCGCGAACTGCGGCATGCTCCCGAGGAACGGCAGCCCCTTCGGGCCCGGCACGATCGTGTGGTTCCGCGGCTCGGCGTCGATGGCCGGGCCGGTCTCCGTGGACATGAAGGTCTCCGCTCCCTTGTGGCGCACCCCAGGGGTGCGCAGCGACCTGACTTCAGGGCTCCCGTACCGGTGGCACATGTCATCGGCCCTGTGCGGTACGTGAGTTGACGAGAGTAGCCGGGCCGGGGCACCCGTGGGCGGATGGGCTCGCGAACGGGGAGGGAGAAGGAGAGGAAGCGGGAGGGGGTGAGGGGACGGCGATCCGTTCCCGGTGGACGGGCCCTGCGGGGCCGGGCCCGTCCACCGGGTCGGGAACGCCGTGCGGGGGCGCGGGTCAGGCGCCCGGCGGAACCCTGGACGGGCGGCCGGCGCCACGGGTGAGGGAGTATCCGAAGACCGCCGCGAGCGACCCGAGGATGCCGCCGCCCACCGTCCACAGCCAGCGGTCGGTCCACCAGCCGGAGGACCAGCCGTCCTCGGGCCCGTTGCCGGCCGACGCCTCGTCCGACGCGCCGTCGTCACCGGCGGCCGAGTCGTCGGACGCCTGCGCGACGGAGGACACGCCGGGCACCAGCGGCTCGGAGAGCGTGCCGTCCACGTCACCGGCACCCCCCTTGTCGACCGAGGTGACCTCGACCTCGGTCCGTACCGGCAGACCCAGGTCGGACGGGGGCAGTCCGACGACCGTGAGGCGTACGTAGTAGCTGCCCGGCAGCGGGTCGTCGGCCCACGGCTCGGCCCAGGCGCGGACGGTCCGCAGGACGCAGGCCAGCTCGACCGTCGACGCGTCGGCCGCCGCCTTCCCGGTCTGGCGGCCGTACATGCACGCCTGACGGCGCCGCAGCCCGTCGTACACGTCGACCTGCCACGTCGAGGCACCGTGCCGGGTGGTGCTCTCGGGCAGGGTGATCTTCGCCTTGACGGTGGCCCGCTGGCCCGCGTCGGCGGGGAAGACCCAGTACAGGTAGTCACCCGTGGACGCCTCGGCGGTGGCGGTCCGGCCCTGCTGGATCGCCGTCGCCGTACGGAAGGTGGTGCCCGCCTCGGTGGGGCCGGCCGATTCGTCGGAGGCGCTCGGGCTCGGGCTCGCCGACGGGTCGTCGGCCAGCGCGGCACCCGCCGGGGTCAGCAGGGCGAGCCCGGTCAGCAGCGCGGCCGTGAACGCACGTGTCGTCCGCTTCATCAGTTGGTCCTCCAGACGGCGATGCGCCAGCGCGAGATCCAGCCGAACACCAGGCCCACGACCAGTCCGGTGAGGACCAGTACGCCCAGCAGCCACCAGCCGCGGCCGAGGCCGAAGGCGGCCACGTCGGCCGCGTCGTCCGGGGCGTCCACCAGGTCCACGGTCAGCTCGACCGGCATGCCCGGCGAGGTCTTCACCGAGGCCGGTGCCGAGAAGGAGTTGCCGAGCTGGAGGCACACGGTCTCGGCGGCCGGCTTGTCGTCGCTGTCCGTCTCGGCCGAACCGGCCTTCGGATAGCGCAGGCCGGAGGAGATCGCGTCGGTGCGGCCGGTGCCCGACTCCGAACCCCGCACGATCTCCCGGCCGTGCACGGTCAGCGCCCGCAGCAGCACGCCGTAGTCGTTGTTCACGGCCCGGTCGGCGAAGACGCTGACCGAGGCGCGCAGTTCCTGGCCCGGCAGCACGTCCACCCGGTACCAGCGGTGCTGGCCGAACTTCTGGCGGTCGGTGTACAGACCGGGCTTGAGCTGCGGCGCGGTGGAGCACCGGTCGGTGCCCTCGGTGGCCACCGGTGTGACGACGGGCTCGGCGGCCCGGTCCACCAACTGCTTGACGCGGCCGGAGAGTTCGTCGGTGTGCTGGACGGCGGTGTAGGTGCCGCCGGTGGCCTCGGCGATGCAGGTCAGCTGCTCGCGGATCTTCGCGTTCGGCACCAGGCCCAGGGTGTCGATGACGAGATGGATGCCGCGGGCCGCGATGTCCCGGGCCACCTCGCACGGGTCGAGCGGGCCGCAGGTGTCCTCGCCGTCGCTGATCAGGACGATCCGGCGGGTGGATTCGCCGCCCTCCAGGTCGTCGGCGGCACCCAGCAGGGCCGGACCGATCGGGGTCCAGCCGGTCGGGGCGAGGGTGGCGACGGCCGTCTTCGCCTCGGTGCGGTCCAGCGGACCGACCGGGTAGAGCTGCCTGGTGTCCTTGCAGCCCACCTTCCGGTCGTCGCCCGGGTAGTCGGCGCCGAGCGTCCGGATGCCGAGCTGCACCTGCTCGGGAACCGCGTCCAGGACCTCGTTGAACGCCTGCTTCGCCGCGGCCATCCGGGACTGGCCGTCGATGTCGCGGGTCCTCATGGAACCGCTGACGTCGAGCACCAGCTCGACCTTGGGGGAGGCTTTGGCGGGGGCTTCGTCGGCAGCGGCGGGAATCGCCGAACCGAGCCCGGCGGTCAGGGTCGCGAGCAGGATGCCCACCCCGGCCGTCAGCCTTTT
The DNA here is from genome assembly GCF_042889165.1 of Streptomyces sp. NPDC002669. Taxonomy (NCBI): domain Bacteria; kingdom Bacillati; phylum Actinomycetota; class Actinomycetes; order Kitasatosporales; family Streptomycetaceae; genus Streptomyces; species Streptomyces sp. NPDC002669. The sequence goes on from NZ_JBIAQQ010000016.1 coordinate 112,667, forward strand.
TCTTATGATCATCGCCGGATACTAGTGAAGACCGCTTCGCTTCCCCAAACCGGTCCCGGGGGCGAGGGGGGATCACCGACGGGTACCGGCCGGGCCGGAGTGACGGCCGGTCAGCCCTGCTCGCGGGGCGTACGACGCGGCGCGCGAGAGGGCGCACGGGCGCCCGGAGGCGGGACGCGCGAGACGGGCGGGGAATCCGGGAGACGTGGGGTCAGCGACCGCCCAGCAAGGGGGTCGCGGCCCGTTCCAGTACCGAACCGATCCGGTCCCAGGTGGCCGAGTCCCGCGGGACGGCGGGCAGTCGGACGTCCTCGCCGGTGCCCCAGCCGGTGGCGATCGTGACCGGATCCGCACCACCGGCCGCCGACGCCGCCAGCGCCGCGGCACCGGTCGCCACCAGTTCGCCGCCGCCCGGCACGATCACCGGCCGCCCGGACAGCCGCCGCACCGTCTCCACCCAGGTGCGCCCCCGGGCCCCGCCGCCGATCAGGCGCAGCGGCCGGGTGGCCACCTCGGGGGCGGCCGGGTCGAGACCGCAGGCCCGCAGCAGTTCGTCCAGGGCGCGCAGCACGGTGAAGACGGCGCCCTCGTAGGCGGCGCCGAGCAGTTGCCGGGACGTGGTGTCGTGCCGGAGCCCGGTGAGCAGGCCGGCGGCGGTGGGCAGATCGGGGGTGCGCTCACCGTCGAGATAGGGCAGGAGCACCGCGTCGCCGCCGGGTGCCGCGTCGTCGCGGTCCAGACCGAGCAGCGCGGCCACCTTGTCCACGGCGAGCGTGCAGTTGAGGGTGCAGGCCAGCGGAAGGTACGTGCCGTCCGTCCCGGCGAAGCCGGAGAGGGCCGGTGAGGCGGGCCGGGCCCGGGAGGCGGCGAAGACCGTGCCCGAGGTGCCGAGACTGAGGACCGGATGGTCGAGCAGCCCGGCGCCGCCCAGCCCGAGCCCGACCGCGGCGCTCATGTTGTCCCCGGTCCCCGCCGCCACGGCGATCCCGGCGGGCAGGCCCAGCGCCTCGGCCGCCCGCGCGGTCAGCGAACCGACGCGGGTCGCCCCGGAGTCGGCCGGCTCCGGCAGCAACGCGGAGTCCAGGCCCAGGAGTTCGAGGACCTCGGGATCGTAGGTGCCGGTCGCGGTGGAGTACCAGCCGGAGCCCGAGGCGTCGCCGGGGTCGGTGACGGCGACGCCCGCGAGGCGCTCGGTCAGGAAGTCGTGGGGAAGGCGCACGGCGGCGGCAGCGGCGGCGTGCGCCGGCTCGTTCTCCCGCAGCCACTGCCACTTCGACGCGGTGACGGAGGCCACCGGCACCGATCCGGTCCGGGCGGTCCAGGCGGCCGGGCCGCCCAGCGCCGAGGTGAGCGCGGCGGCCTGCGTGGCGGACCGGGTGTCGTTCCACAGCATCGCGGGACGCAACGGGCGGCCCGAGCGGTCGAGAACGACCAGCCCGTGCTGCTGACCGGCGACCGCGATGCCGGCCACCTCGGATCCCGCGGCCCCCGACTCCGCCAGCCCGGCGGCGACGGCGTCGCACAGCGCCCGCCACCACCCCTCCGGGTCGCTCTCCCGGGCCCCCGCCTCCCCGTCGACGCGGTGCGGTGCGCGGCCGACGGCCAGCAGCCGGCCGCTCCCGGCGTCGACGAAGGCCGCCTTGGTGGACTGGGTGGAGCTGTCCACACCGATGACGACGGTGCGCGGCGGCATGGCGCCCTCATTCCTCTGTCGTGGGTCGGCACATTTGGTCGTGCGCAAAACAAATTACGTGATCGGGTCCGCCCCGCACAGTGGTGGCGCCGCTCCTCGGCGATGCCGTTCCGGGACCGGTTCGGCAGAGTACCGGACTTCGTGGCCGACGGCGCGGGGTTACGTGTTCCGGGGTGGCCGTGCATGATTAGTCATGACACTGAACAAATAGGGTTCGGCCGCATGGAGCCGTGTGGAGCCGCAGGGCTGCGCGCAACCGTGCACCGTCGCGTGCGACGGCCCCGGACCCGGCCCGTACCGAAGGCGGCAGACGATGACGGAACGCTTCACGCCCACCCCCGAGGACAGGTTCACCTTCGGGCTCTGGACGGTCGGTTGGCAGGGACGCGACCCGTTCGGCGACGCGACCCGCGCGGCGGCCGACCCGGTCGACACCGTGCGGTGGCTCGCCGAGCTGGGCGCGTACGGTGTGACCTTCCACGACGACGACCTGATCCCGTTCGGCGCGACGGACACCGAGCGCGAGGGGATCGTGAAGCGGTTCCGGCAGGCCCTGGACGCGGCCGGTCTCGTCGTCCCCATGGCGACGACCAACCTCTTCACGCACCCGGTGTTCAAGGACGGCGCCTTCACCGCCAACGACCGCGACGTACGCCGCTACGCGTTGCGCAAGACCCTGCGCAACATCGACCTCGCCGTCGAGCTGGGCGCCACCACCTATGTGGCCTGGGGCGGACGCGAGGGCTCCGAGTCCGGGGCCGCCAAGGACGTCCGGGTCGCCCTCGACCGGATGAAGGAGGCGTTCGACCTGCTGGGCGACTACGTGACCGAGCAGGGCTACGACCTGAGGTTCGCCATCGAGCCCAAGCCGAACGAGCCGCGCGGCGACATCCTGCTGCCGACCATCGGCCACGCCCTCGCCTTCATCGAGCGCCTGGAACGCCCGGAGCTGGTCGGCGTCAACCCCGAGACCGGGCACGAGCAGATGGCCGGGCTGAACTTCCCGCACGGCATCGCGCAGGCGCTGTGGGCGGGCAAGCTCTTCCACATCGACCTGAACGGCCAGTCGGGCATCAAGTACGACCAGGACCTGCGCTTCGGCGCCGGTGACCTGCGCCAGGCATTCTGGCTCGTGGACCTGCTGGAGACGGCCGGTTACACGGGCCCGCGGCACTTCGACTTCAAGCCGCCGCGCACCGAGGACCACGACGGCGTACGGGCCTCGGCCGCCGGCTGCATGCGCAACTACCTGATCCTCAAGGAGCGCGCCGCGGCCTTCCGCGCCGACCCCGCCGTGCGGGAGGCGCTGCGCGCCTCCCGGCTCGACGAACTGGCCCGCCCCACCGCCGAGGACGGCGTGGCCGGACTGCTGGCCGACCGGTCGGCGTACGAGGAGTTCGACGTCACGGCGGCGGCGGAACGGGGCATGGCGTTCGAGGTCCTGGACCAGCTGGCGATGGACCACCTGCTCGGCGTGCGCTGATCCCACGCCCCGGGGGCGTCGGCGGGGCCGGCCCCCGTACGGCGGAGGACCGGTCCCCGTACGTCAGCGGGCCGGTCCGCCGGGCCGTGCGGGCCGGTCCGCCGCGTGGCCCGCGTACGCCACCGGGTCGGCCAGCACCTCGGTCATCACCAGTGCCGCGGCGCCCCGGGCCGCGTCGCCGGCGGCGGACGAGGCGCGCAGCCGGCCGTTCCCCGGGGACCAGAGCCCCGACACCACCCGGTCGGTCAGCTCCGCGTCGACGGCCGGCGACAGCCACGGCATCAGGTTCCGGTAGATCCCGCCGAGCACCACCGCCTCCGGGTCGAGCAGGTTCACCGCTCCGGACAGCACCCGCCCCAGCATCCGGCCCGCCCGCGCGAGGGCGGCCACCGTCGGCTCGTCCCCGGACCGGGCGCGCCGCTCCAGTTCGGCCACCGCGCCGCCGCCGGACTCCTCGATGCCGGCCGCCCGCAGGAGCGCGGCCTGACCGGCGTACTGCTCCAGACAGCCGCGCGAGCCGCACCGGCACCGCGGCCCCTCCGCCTCCACCACCACGTGCCCGATCTCCCCGGCGAAACCGTGCGCCCCGCGCAGCAGTTCGCCGTTGACGACCAGCGCGCCACCGACACCGGTCTCGCCCGTCAGATGGAGGAAGCTGCGGACCGGGTCGAGCCCGCCGAACCACAGCTCGGCGAGCGCCGCCAGATTGGCCTCGTTCTCCGAACGCACCGCAAGCGCCTCGTGCCCCGGGCGCGCGGCGGCGAACGCGGCGGCGAACAACTCCTCGGCCGGCACCCGGTTCCAGCCCAGATTGGGGGCCTGGCGCACCGTGCCGCCGGACACCAGACCGGGCAGCGCCAACGCCGCCGCGACCGGGCGGAGCCGCTGCTCGCGCGCCGACTCCAGGGTGCGCGCCGCGATGCCGGCGGCCCGTGCCAGGACCTGTGCGGGAGGAGCGCCGCGGTTGTCGAGGTGTTCGGTGAGCCGTACCCGGTCGGTGCCCGCCAAGTCGACGACGCACACCGACACGTAGTCGATGTTGATCTCCACGCCGAGGCCGGCGGGCCCGGAGCGCGCCACTTCGAGCGTGGTGCCGGGCCGCCCCGCCTGCCCGCTGAAGGTCTTGCCGGACTCGGTGAGCAGGCCGATGCCGAGCAGCTGTTCCACGAGCGAGGACACCGCCGCCCGGGTCAGCCCCACTCGCGCGGCGACCCCGGCCCTGGTCGCCCCGCCCGCCCCCTCCTCGCGGACGGCGCGCAGCACCAGACTGAGGTTGCTGCGGCGCACGGTGTCCTTGTCGGCCTTGGGCCCCAGCGGTGCGAGGTTGCTCTTCATCTCGGGGACGAGCCTATGCGATCCCCTGTGCGAACCTCCGTTCCCGGCATCCGGCCGCCGCACGGGAGCGGCCCGTCCACGGGGGAGGAACCCCCGCCGGACGGGCCGCCGGTGGAACCGGGTCAGGCACCCTGCGACCGGGTACCGCGCACCGGTACCGGGTCAGGGCTTCGCGCCGCGCTTTTCGAGCATGTCCGCCATGAGCCCGATCTCCGACTGCTGGCCCCGGACCATGCCCGCCGCCAGGTTCCTGATCAGTTCGGTGTCCGCCGAGGCGGCTGCGGCCCGGGCCATCTCCGCGCCCGCCCGGTGGTGCACGGTCATCAGCTTCAGGAACAGCACCTCGGCCTTCTTCCCCTTCGCCGCCCGCAGCTCGTCCAGTTCGCCGTCGGTCGCCATGCCGGGCATCAGCGAACCGTCGCCCCTGGGGGTGAAGGAGTGCCCCATCCAGGCCATCGGCTCGGCACCGGACGACTTCGCCCGGCCCCAGCCCTCCAGCCAGCCGAGCATCATGCCGCGCTGATTGGCCTGCGTGTTGATGATGTCGTACGCGAGCAGGCGCACCGCCTCGTCGGAGGTGCGGTCCCGGACGATGAACGACATCTCGACCGCCTGCTGGTGGTGGACCGACATGTCGCGGGCGAAGCCGACGTCGACCGAGGAGTCCGGGGGAGCGGTCGCGGCGGGGCCGGAGCCCGCGGACGTGGACGGCCGTACCAGCATCAGCGCGATCAGGCCCAGCGCGAGCAGCAGCACCGTGCCGCCCGCCAGCACCATCGGGCGCGCGGAGCGGAGGGCGGGCGTCATCCGGCGACCCCGCCGGTGCAGGCCGCGCCCGGCTCCGGGGTCTGCGGGCCCTGCACGTACTTGGTGAAGAACTGCTCGACGCGCGCGTCGGTGGCGCTCGCCACCGTGACCTGCTTGCCCCAGGCGCTGAGCATGATCGGTGCGGCCTGGTCCTCGACCGGGCTCATCAGCGAGTAGGGCGTCGCCTTGACCCGGGTGCTGAGCTTCTCGACGTCGGCGGGCTTCGCCTTGTCCGTGTACGTCACCCAGACCGCGCCGTGCTCCAGGGAGTGCACGGCGTTCTCCTTCGGTATGGCCTTGGTGTAGACGTCGGCGTCGCAGTTCATCCAGACCGGGTTGTGGTCGCCGCCGACCGGCGGGTTCATCGGGTAGGAGACCTGCTTCTCCACGTGGTTCTGGGTGAGCTTGTCCCAGGTCCGCTCGCCCTTCACGGGCGAGGACTTGGCCTCGGCCTCGGCCTTCTCCTGGTCCTCGGCCGCGGACATCAGATATCCGCCGCCCGCGACGAGCGCGGCAACCACGGCGACGGACGCGGTGATGGTGATGATGCGGCTGCGCCGCTCGCGGGCCCGCTCCTTGCGGCGGGCCTCCTCCAGCTTGGCGCGGCGCGCGGCGGAGGCGTTCTGGTTCTTGGCGGAAGCCATGGGGGTCCTTCGGTTCGGCAAGACGGGTGGCATCGGGGCATGCGGGAGCCCGCTTTCCGGTTCTCCGGAAAACGGGGGCCTGCCTCTAGACCCGTTGAACCTGCAGACGAAGGTGGTCGACCGCGCGCACGGCGTCGTTGGAGGGGCCGCGGATCGCGGCGGCTCCGGTGAGCGGGGCGACGGGGGCGGCGACGGTGATACCGGGAAGGGCCGCGGGCGCGCTCTGGCCGGGCAGTACGACGGGGGTCGTGTGCTCGACCGTGCCGTGGCAGGAGCTGCCCATGCCCCGGTCCGCGGAGGTGTCGGCCACCACGGACGGCGCGGGCTCGGCGTGCGCCGGGGTGAGGGCCCGGACGGCGACGGAGGTGCTGTGGGCGCCGGGGCCGTGCGAGGACGGAGCCGGGATCGAACAGCAGGTGACCATGGCGAACAGCATGAAGAGCCAGCCGAGGGCGACGGGGGCGCCGATGCCCCGCCTTCCCCGGGGCCGCTGCCCGCCGGGTTCGTTCATTCCGTCATCGTACGTGGTGTGTGAAGTTTCAATGAGGGGTGGATACCGGTACGGACCGACACCCGGGCCTTCTGGTATACCAAATGCTGGCGAGGGTCCGCGGGACTTCCCCGAATCCGCGAGGGCCGCGGCAGCCGTGCCCCGCGTGCTCCCCGCACCTGCCCGTGCGCATCCTCGCGGCGCTTTTGCCCGCGCGCACCGTGCCACGTCCCTCGCCCACCGCCCCGCACCCGAAGGAGACCCCGGCCCCATGGCGACACCCGCCCCCGCCCTTCCCCACGTCCTGTTCACCGCCGTCCGCACCGCCGACGGAAGCGTCCGCGACCTGCTGGTCTCCGACGGCCGGATCGCCGGGTACGACCCGGCGGAAACGCCCGACGGCTGTACGACCGTGGACGCCGCGGGCGCCCTCGTCCTGCCCGCGCCGGTGGACGCGCACATCCACCCCGACAAGACCACCTGGGGCGGGCCCTGGCTCAGCCGGGAGCCCGCCGGGACGCTCCGCGACCTGATCGACGGCGACGTACGGGCCAGGGCGGAATTCACCTCCCCGGTGGAGGAGCGGGCCGGGGCGCTGATGGACCGGGCCATCGCCCGGGGCACCCGCGCCATGCGGGCCCATGTGGACGTCGCCCCCGCGCACGGCCTGCTCGGGGTGCACGGGGTGCGCGCCGCGGCCGACGCCCGCAAGCACCTCGTCGACGTCCAGATCGTCGCCTTCCCCCAGCTCGGCCTGTTGAGCGAGCCCGGCACCGCCGAGCTCATGGAACAGGCCCTGTCCGAGGGGGCCGACATCGTGGGCGGCCTCGATCCCGTCGGCATCGACGGCGACCTGGAGGGCCAGCTGGACTTCGTGTTCGCGCTGGCCGGTCGCAAGGGCGTCCCCCTCGACATCCACCTGCACGACCGCGGGCCCGTCGGCCTGCGCCAGACCGCCGAGATCGCCCGGCGCACCGTCGCCGCCGGGATGCGCGGACGCGTCACGATCGGCCACGCGTTCGCCGTCGCCGAGCTGGCGGGCGACGAACGCGACGCGATGGCCGCACGGCTGGCCGAGGCGGGCGTCGCCCTGGTCACCTGCGCCCTGGGCGACGACCCGGTCCTGGACCCCGCACGGCTCGCCCCGCACGGGGTGCGGATCGCCGTCGGCTCCGACGGGGTGCGCGACGCCTGGTCGCCGTTCGGCGACGGCGACATGCTGGCCCGCGCCCATCTGCTGGCCTACCGCACGGACGCCCGCACCGACGCCGAACTCGCCGCCTGCTACGAAGCGGTGGCCCAGGGCGGCGCCGCGCTGCTCGGACTGCCCGCCTCCCGGCTGGAGCCCGGCGACCCGGCCGACTTCGTCCTCGCCGCCGCCGGTTCGCTGCCCGAGGCCGTCGTGGACCGCCCGGTCCCGTCCCTGGTGGTGCGTGCCGGACGGGTCATCGCCCGCGGGGGCGAACTGGTCTGACCCGGGCGTGGAGGGCGTTCGGGGGAGCGGTCAGCCGCGGTCCAGCGCGCGGTCGGTGAGCGCGCCCGCGCAGCCGGTGTACCGGGCGGGCTCGGTCAGGTCCGCCAGGTCGATCCCCGCCAGCTCGGGTTCCTCGTCGAGTACGTCGGTGAGGACGTCGGACAGGTCCGTGGTCTCCGCGCGGGCCCGGACGGCGGCGCCCGCCAGCACCTCGGCGGCCCGTCTGCGGCCGATCCGTTCCGCGAACGCGGCGGCCAGCCGCTCCGAGACGATCAGCCCGTCGGTGAGCTGGAGGTTCTCCCGCATGGCGTAGGGGACGACGCGCAGGCCCCCGGTCAGTTCGGCGGCGTCCCGCGCGGCGCCGCCGACCAGCCGCAGCAGTTCGCGCAGCGGCTCCCACTCGGCGTGCCAGGCCCCGGCCGGCCGCTCGTCCTCGGCCGTGAGCGAGCCGTACAGGGTCGCGGCCAGACCGGGGGCACGGCGGGCCGCCGCCGCGATCAGCGTGGCGCGCACCGGATCGGCCCGGTGCGCCAGGACGGACGGGTTCTCGCCCTGCGCCTCGGCGACCTCGCCGATCTCGGTACGGGACAGGGTCAGCACATCGGCCGCCGTCTTGCCGAGCGCGCCCGCCGTGAAGGCCAGCGCGCCCGCCAGGTCGGCGATCGGGGTGCGCAGGGTGTGCCAGGGCAGCAGCGGTTCGGCCAGACCGAGTTCGTTCGCGAACATCTGGAGCAGCGGCAGCCCCGGATCGATCCCGTCGGTGTCGGCGTCGGGTGCGTAGGCCCCGAACGACGCCAGGGTTCCCGCCGCGCCGCCCAGCTGGGCGGGCAGCGACTCCCGTACCGCCGAGAGCCGGTCCCGCGCGTCGAGGACCAGCGCGCGCCAGCCGGCCGCCTTCAGCCCGAAGGTGATCGGCGCGGCGTGCTGGGTGAGCGCGCGGCCGGCCATCGGGGTGTTGCGGTGCGCGGTGGCGATCCGGGCCACCGCGTCCGCGGTGCGCGCCAGGTCGTCGAGCACCGGCGCCAGGGTGCGCGCGGCGACCAGCATGGCGGCCGTGTCGAGGATGTCCTGGCTGGTCGCGCCCCGGTGCACGTACGGCCGGAAGTCCTTGGCCACCCTCGCCACCAGGTCCAGGGCCAGGGGGACGACGGGATCGCCGCCCGCGCGGGCGCGCAGCGCGAGGTCCCGCACGTCGAACCGGCTCATGTCGGCCGCCGCCGCGGTCACCGCCTGCCCGGCGCCGGCCGGGGCCAGCCCGCAGTCGGACTGGGCGCGGGTGAGCGCGGCCTCGGCGTCGAGCATCGCCCGCAGGAAGGCGCTGTCGCCGGTGGCCGTCTCGGCGGGGGAGCCGGCCCGCCCGGGGGCGAGCAGTCCGGCATCGCTCTCGTACATCGGCTGGACTCCAGAGGGCCCGCATCGGCGCGCGCCGCGAACGGATGCCGGACCGGGGTGGGGGAGCGGGTGCGTGGGTGCTGCGATCAGTGTGGCCCGGGGCCCGTCGACCGGCGACCCGGAAGAAAATGTTTTACAGGTGTAATACCTGCTAAAGTATTTGAGTGAGTGATGCAACCACCTGGTCCCGGCAGCCCTCCGTCCGCAGACTCCCGCTGGCGGCCCCGCTGCGTCTCGCCCGGCCCTCGGACATGTGGTTCAAACCGGCGCTGAGCGTGGTCGTCGCCACCGCCGTACCGGACCTGGTGCTGCTCGCCGTCGACCGGCTCGACCTGGTGATGTACACGATGGCCGGTTCGCTCTGCGCCCTGTACGGCCACAACCTGCCCTACGCGCGCCGGGCCCGCGCCGTCGCCGGAGTCGTCGTCTCCATGGTCACCGGCCTGGCGATATCGCTGGTCGCGGCCTCCCTCACCGGATCGGTCGCCGTGCTGATCGCGGTGGGGGCCGCCCTCGCGGCCGCGCAGAAGACGCTCTGCGACGCCACCCGCATCGGCCCGCCCGGACCGGTGATCTTCACGTTCGTCACCTCGGCCGCGCTCTTCGCCCCGCAACGACTCGGCCAGGTGCCGGGCCACCTCGCACTGACCCTGGCCGCCGGGGCGGTCGCCTGGCTGGTCGCGGTCGGCCCCGCGCTCATCCGCCGGGAGGGCCCGGAGCGCCGGGCGACGGCCCGCGCCCTCGACGCGGCCGCCACCCACCTGGCCGATCCCGGCCCCCGCACCCGGCACGCGGCGGCCGCCGCCGTGCACGCGGCCTGGCAGTGCCTGCTCGCCGCCGGACGCCCCACCCCCACGCGCCGGGCGCTCGAACGCCTCGTCGTCCACGCCGAGGCGGCGACCGCCAAAGCCGCCCCCGGCGTCCGCCCCGACGCCTCCCCGGCCGCGCCCGCTCCGGACCCCGACCTGCTCCGGACCTGGGCACGGCAGACCCGTGCCCGCGGCCCCGTCCCCACCCCGCCGCCCGCCCCGGGAACCTCGGACGAACTGTTCGGCATCGACTCCGAACGGGCCGCCCGGCGCGGCACGGGCCGGCGCGACGCCCGCCGCGCGCTGCTGCGCGGTCTCGCACCCGGCTCCCCGCTGCTGCCCATCGGCGTCCGCGCGCTCATCGGCTGCGCCCTGGCCGGCTACGTCTCCCAGGCGGCCGGAGTCGGCCGCCCCTACTGGGCCATCGTGACCGCCGCCTCCCTCTACCAGGCCAATGTGACGCTGTCCTGGAACCGGGCCCTGCAACGCACCCTGGGCAATCTGATCGGCGTCCTCGTCTTCGCCGCCATCCTCCCGGTCAGCCGCACCGGACCCCTGGCCCTCATCGGCTTCTGCCTGTTCTTCGGCTTCGCGGCGGAGGCCCTGATCACCCGCAACTACTGGCTCGGCTCCGTCGCCGTCACCCCGATGGCGCTGCTGGTCCTGGAATTCGGCGGCACCCATCCGGCCGGCGAACTCATCGGCGACCGGGTCCTGGACACCGTCATCGGCGCCGGTACGGGCCTGCTCGCCGCCGTCCTGGTGACCAACCGCCGGGCCGGCGGCCGCCTGGAGAAGGCCCTGGCCGCCACCGAACTCGCCCGCGCCCGGGCCGTGAGCGCGCTGGCCGCGCCGCGCACCGACCCCGCGGCCCTGGACGCCGCCCGCCGCGGACTGACCGGGGCGCTCGTCGAACTGCGCGACGCCGACGACACCGCCGCCGGCGAATGGTGGCAGCGCGCCCTGCCCCAGGAGCAGGTCCTCGCGGCCGAACGGGCCGGACACCGTACGCTCGCCGCTACAGCGACACGGCAGGGGCTGCTCGCCCCCGCCCCGGAGAACGGAGCGGTGTGACCGACGACATCGTCGCCTCGGTGGTACGGCAGTGGCAGGCCGTCAACCCGGAGCTGGACACCGGACCGATGGAACTCATCGGCCGCATCAACCGCTGCGCCGCCCTGCTCCAGCAGGCGGAGGACGCCCCGTTGCGCGCCGCCGGACTGACCCGTGCCGAGTTCGACCTGCTCGGGGCCGTGCGCCGCACCGACCGCGAACTGACCCCCGGCGAGCTGGCCAGGGAGACGTTCTCCTCCGGCGCCGCCGTCACCAAGCGCCTGCGGGTCCTCCAGGAGCGCGGCCTCGTCGACCGCCGGGGCGACGACCGCGACCGTCGCGTCAACCACATCCGCCTCACGGAGGAGGGACGCGAGCTGGTGGACATGCTGCTGCCCCGGCAACTGGCGTACGAGCGCACGGTCCTGTCCGGCCTCGACGAGCGCACCCACGCCCAGCTCAGCGCCCAGCTCGGCGAGCTGCTCGTCCAGTTGGAGGGACGGATCGGCGGCACCCGCCGCTGACCCCGGGCCCGGCCCGCGCCCGTGTGGTGGGGGCCGGCGCCCCCGCTCCGGCGTACGCCCGGTACCGCGCGCCCGCGCGGCGCGGGGGACCGGCGCGTCATCGCAGGGGTGTCGCCTCGGAACCCGCGCCGGGCCCGTCCAGCAGCGCGGCGGAGCGGCGGAGTTCCTCGGCACGGCGGACGAGCGCCGCGTCGTCGCCCCGGTCGGCGGGGGCCGAGGCGGTCAGGGCGAGCCGGTCGCGCCAGTTCGACCCGGTCAGGAGGACGGCCACGGCGTACACGCCCCGGACCGATTCCCCGCGGCTGACCGCGTATCCCCGCCCGCGGACCTCGTCGAGCTCGGCGAGCAGCGCGGAACGCGAGGCGAGGGCGTTCGACGAGGTGGCCGGCAGCTCCTCCTGCGGATAGAGGGCGCAGACCTGTTCCGGCGCCATCCGGGAGAGCAGCATCTTGCCGCCCGCCGTGGTGTGGGCGGGGCAGGTGCGGCCGACCCCCGACATCACCCGCACCGGATGCGGGCACTCGCGGCCGTCGGTGATGACGATCCGGTCGCCGATCAACGCCGCGCTCTGCACCGTCTCGCCGGTACGCAGCACCGCGTCCTCCAGCACGGCGCCGAGCCGTTCGCGGACCGCCGCGCCGAAGCCGGCCGGGAGCCCGAGCCGGACCAGCTCGGGGCCCGGCGCGTAACCGCGGCCGGAGGAGTCCCGGACCGCGAAGCCCCGCCCCTCCAGGGTGCTGAGCACCCGGTGCGCGGTGGACCTGCCCACGGAGAGCAGTTCGGCCGCCCGGGAGACGGTCAGCGTGTCGTGGGTGAGGAACAGCCGCATCAACCGGAGTCCGGTGTCGAGCGATTCGATGGTGTAGCTCCGCGTCGGCCCCATGGTGCGTCCGTTCCTCGTCGGTTCCGGTGCGTCTCGTGACGCGACGTACCCGGACATGATCCGGGACGGCGGCCCGCCACGGGCCCGGTCCGCGGTCCAACCGGCCCCGGTCCGGGGGCCGTTCCGCGCAGTGCGAGGGTGCGCGACGGCCCCCGCCCCGATGCCGCCCGCACCGGCCGTCACCCCGGCGCCCCGGAAGGTCACCCTTCCCCGGGCCACGAATATGTTCCTTTCGACCTCTCTCGATTGCATGTACGACTGTCCCTCGATGTGGGACGAAGTGAGGGTGCGTGAGGGGAAAGGGTGAGAGTTGTTGCCCTTCAGGTAGTCAACTCCGCGTTGATTGGCCGTAGTTCGCCCACCTGGTCCCTTCGATCCTGTCCCGCTCTTCGGTACGAATTGCCGCGCGGGGCACTCAATGTCGGCCATGGTCACTCCCCGCGCACGCGCGACGGCGGTGCGTGCAAAAACTCGTGAGTGTATTACCGCCGGAGCGCTCGCGCAGGGGGTTGGGTGAATGTGCCGAAGCCCTGATTCGATCTGACTAAGCTCACGCGCAGTGAAGTCGAGTTGATATGAATTCGAGCGCTTGTTCCCAACTGTCCTGCAGGCGCCTGTACCTCCCGAATCAACCGCCAGAGGTTTTAGATGGTCCGTGTTGAATCACCGCCGACCGACCGGGAAACCCCGGTCGTTCGCGCCGTGTTGCTGCCCGTGCTCCTGATCGGCGGCGCGACCGCCGCCGCGGCGGCGCTGGTCCCCGAGCCCGCGCGGATACCAGTCGTCTGGTGCGGCGTGATCGCCGCCGTCGTGGTCGCCGGACTCGCCGTCCAACTCGCCCGCAGGGCCCGCGACCTGCGTACCCAGCGCGCGGTGTACGAACGCCGCTTCGCCGACCTGGAACGGCGCATCGCCACCCACGACGACGAGACCGTGCGGATCAGCAAGGTGCTCCTGCCGGCCGCCATCCACCGTCTGCGCGTGGGGAATTCGCCCGAGGAGGTGCTCCGCGACGTCGTGGACGCGGACGAGGCGTACCGCGACCTGCCCGACGCCCAGCGCACCCTCGTCTACACGGTGCTCAACATCATCGACAACGAAGAAGCCATGCGTGACTCCGCGCAGCGTGCCTTCGTCAACGTCGCCCGGCGCGTCCAGGCGATCGTCCACCGTCAGGCGAGCGAACTGCGCGAGATGGAGGAGCACCACGGGCGCAACCCCGACGTCTTCGACGACCTGCTCCGCATCGACCACGGCACCGCGCTGATCGGCCGCCTCGCCGACTCCATCGCGGTACTCGGCGGGGCCCGGCCCAGCCGCCAGTGGCCCAAGCCCGTACCGCTGTTCAGCGTGCTGCGCGGCGCCATGTCGCGGATCCTGGAGTACCCCCGCGTCGATCTGCACTCGATCGCCAAGGTCGCCATCATCGGCACGGCCGTCGAACCGCTCATCCACGCCTGCGCCGAGCTCCTCGACAACGCCACCCGCTACTCGCCCCCGCAGACCCGGGTGCACGTCACCGCCGTCGAGGTGCAGACCGGCATCGCCATCGAGATCGAGGACGGTGGCGTCTCGCTCAGCGAGGAGGCCCGCTCGCGGGCCGAGAACATGCTCGCCAGGGCCCAGGCCGGCTCCAACATGAACGACCTCGGCGAGTCCCCGCGACTCGGCATGGCCGTCGTCGGACGCCTCGCCCGGATGTACGACCTCCAGGTCTCCCTGCGGCAGTCCGCGTACGGCGGCGTCCGCGCCGTGCTCATCGTGCCCCGCGCCATGATCACCACCGGACCCGCTCCCGGCATCGCCCACGGCATCGGCGCCACGTCGAGGCCCACCAGCGACATCGACCAGGAGGCCATGAAGCACGTCGTGCCGGCCCGCCGCAAGCCCCGTACCCCCGTGGCCCAGCGCCCCGCCACCGGACCGGTGGCCCCCGTCACCAGGCCGGTCCTCCCCGCGGCCGCCATGGAGGACGAGATCCCCGTGGTGACCGAGTGGACCGCCGGAGGACTCCCGCAACGCCGCAGCCGCGGCCGCGCGCCCCTGGGCTCGCACAACCTCCCCGCCCAGCCCGTCGACCCCACCGCCGGCCGGCGCAACGGCCATGCCAACGGCCACGGACCGGGCGGCGACAACGGCAAGGAGCAGCCGCCCGGACTCTGGCTGGAGGCATTCACCAACGCCGTCAACGGCGTGCCGCAGGACCCGAAGACCGACGAAGACTCCGATGACGCGTGGGACAGGGGAGACCTGAAGTGATCCAGCAGCGGGGAAACATGGACTGGATGCTCAAGCAGCTGGCCGACGACGTACCGGACATCCACCAGATCGTGGTGCTCTCCGCCGACGGTCTGCGCATCGCCCAGCACGGCGGCGACCCCGATGTCGCCGACCGCCTCGCGGCGGCCTGTGCCGGACTGCAGAGCCTGGCCGCCGCCGTCGCCTCCGAAATCCCTTACAGCGACGGGCTCATGCGCCTGGTCGTCATCGAGGTCACCGGTGGCTTCTTCTACCTGATGGCCGCCGGGACGGGCGCGTACCTCGCGGTCCTGGCCGGTGAGACGGTCGACGCCGGCCTCGTCGGATCGCGGATGCGCGACATGGTCGTCAGGATCGGTGCCCATCTGACGAGTCCTCCGCGCCACGACGGGCTGTCCGGATGAGTTCTCCCCGACGAGAGCGCCGAAAAGCCGATCCCGCCCTGAGCGATCCGGAACGGCTGTACGTGATCACCGGCGATCCCGACGGCAGCGAGCGAGCGGCTCTCGACCTGGTCACGATGATCGTCGCGAAGGCACAGCCGACGCCGACGGTCCAGCCCGAGCAGGCGGTGATCCTGCGCCTGTGCCAGGCACCGTTATCCGTCGCGGAGCTCTCCGCGTACCTCGGACTTCCCTTCAGTGTCGTCACGTCGCTCCTCACCGAGCTCCTCGCCGCCGAACTCATCGAATCGCGCGCACCCATCGTGCGCGCCACACTCCCGGACAGGTCCCTCCTCGAAGCGGTGATGCATGGACTTCAGAAACTCTGACACGATCACCGGCCCCCGGCGCGAAGACGTCCTTCCCACCACGGCGACCGCCGCGGTGAAGGTCGTGGTCGTCGGCGGGTTCGGGGTCGGCAAGACGACCATGGTCGGATCGGTCAGCGAGATCCGACCGCTGACCACCGAAGAGACCATGACCCAGGCCGGTGTCGGCGTGGACGACAACTACGGGGTGGAGAGCAAGACCGCCACCACCGTCGCCATGGACTTCGGCCGGATCTCCATCAGCGAGGAGCTGATCCTCTATCTGTTCGGGACACCCGGCCAGGAACGTTTCTGGTTCCTGTGGAACGGACTGTTCGAGGGAGCCCTCGGCGCGGTGGTCCTCATCGACACCCGTCGGCTCGAAGTCAGCTTCGACGTCATCGGGCGGCTGGAGGAGCGCGGCGTACCGTTCGTCGTCGCCATCAACACCTTCCCCGACGCCCCGAAGCACCCCGTCGAGGCACTGCGCAGCGCCCTGGACCTCCCCGAGGAGGTCCCGATGATCGACTGCGACGCCCGGCTGCGCGGCTCCAGCCGCGACGTGCTGATGACCCTGATGCGCTACCTGCACAGTCTGGCGCTCCCGCTCGCCTGACCGTGCTCCCCACCCCCCCCTCACGCATCCCCACCCGTCTGGTCCTTGGAATCCTGATCCCTGGAGCGATCGTGACAACCCCATTTCCCTACGAGTCCGGAGCGGCCCAGGGGTCGTTTCCGCCCCCCGAGTGCCCGGCCCACGGCCTCGGCATCGGGCCCGGCGGACTGCGCCGGTTCTACGGCCCGGAGGCCGAGCGGGACCCCCACGGGCTCTACGAGAAACTGCGCGCCGAACACGGCACCGTGGCCCCCGTGCTGCTGCACGGGGACGTGCCCGCCTGGCTGGTTCTCGGCCACAGCGAGAACCTGCACATGACCCGTACCCCCTCGCAGTTCTCCCGCGACTCCCGACGGTGGCGGGCCCTGCAGGACGGCAGTGTCGCCCCGGACCACCCGCTCGCCCCGATCTTCACCTGGCAGCCGATCTGCGTCTTCGCCGACGGCGCCACCCACGAGCGCCAGCGCGGCGCGGTCACCGACAGCATGGGCCGCATCGACACCCGCGGCGTCCGCCGGCACGTCAACCGCTACAGCAACCGGCTGGTCAACGACTTCTGCCAGGAAGGCCGCGTCGACCTGGTCGGCCAGTTCGCCGAACGGCTGCCGATGATGGTGATGTGCGCGATCATCGGCATGCCCGAGGAGTACAACGACCGGATGGTCCAGGCAGCCCGCGACATGACCCGGGGCACGGCGACCGCCGTCGCGAGCAACGCCTACGTCCTGGAGGCGCTGACCCGGCTCGTCCAGCGCCGCCGCCGCGAACCCGCGGACGACTTCGCCACCTGGCTCATCGAGCATCCCGCGCGGATGAACGACCAGGAGGTCAGCGAGCACCTGCGCCTGATCCTCATCGCCTCCTACGAGGCGACCGCCAACCTGATCGCCAACGTCCTGCGGATGGTGCTCACCGACCCGCGCTTCCGGGCCCGGCTCAGCGGTGGTCACATGACGGTGCCCGAGGCGGTCGAGCAGACGCTGTGGGACGAACCGCCGTTCACCGCGGTCTTCGGCCGTTGGGCGGTCGGCGACACCGAACTGGGCGGCAAGCAGATCAAGGCGGGCGACGCCCTGATCGTCGGCATCGCGCCGGCCAACACCGACCCGGTCGTACGGCCCGACCTGAACGCCGACATGGCGGGCAACCGCGCCCATCTGGCGTTCAGCGGCGGCCCGCACGAATGCCCGGGGCAGGACATCGGCCGCGCCATCGCCGACGTCGGTGTCGACGCCCTGCTGATGCGACTGCCCGACCTCGAACTCGCCGTCGACGAGAGCGAGCTGCAGTGGGTCGGGAACATCATGGGCCGGCATCTGGTGGAACTCCCGGCGGACTTCGCCGCGCGTCCGCCGCAGGACGACAGGGAACCGCCCTCCATGGGCAAGCCCAGCGCGCAGCGCCAGGACTGGGAGGTGCAGTCGACCGTCCGGCACACCGCCCCCACCCCCGGACGCCCGCCCGCACCCGCCCCGGCCCCGGCCACGACGGGCGCGGCGGCCATGACGGCGATCGTCGACGAGACGGGGAACGCCCCCGCGGCGCAGTCCGCCGTGGGCCACATCCCGCAGCAGCGCGGCCGGTCGGCACCGGCCAGGCTGTGGCGGGTCGTCTCCCGCTGGTGGAGCGGCGACTGACCCGGCCCGTCCCGACGAGGCGCGAACGGAACCGGCATCCGGCCCGGTGGCCGCGGACCGTGGGTCCGCGGCCACCGGGCCGGACCCCGTCGGTACGGATGCGGCTTGTACGGATTCCCTTCGTACGGATTCCCCGAGCCGGGAGGGGAAGCGGGGGTTGTGGCGGCAGGGCCGGAAGCGGGAGCCGCGCCCCGGAGCCGTTCGTGCCCGGTCCCCGTACCATGCGGAAGCGTGAAGCTGACAATTCTGGGCGGCGGCGGATTCCGGGTTCCACTCGTGTACGGGGCGCTGCTCGCCGACCACGCCGAGGGCCGCGTATCGGCGGTCACCCTTTACGACACCGACACCGCCCGGCTCGCCGCGGTGGCCCGGGTGCTCGCCGAGCAGGCCGAGAACGTCCCCGACGCGCCCCTCGTCAGTGCCACCACCGACCTCGACGAGGCGTTGCGCGGCGCCGACTTCGTCTTCTCGGCGATCCGGGTGGGCGGCCTCGAAGGCCGGGCGGCCGACGAACGCGTCGCCCTCGACCGGGGCGTGCTCGGTCAGGAGACGGTCGGGGCGGGCGGCATCGCCTACGGGCTGCGCACCGTGCCCGTCGCCGTCGACCTGGCCCGGCGCATCGCACGGCTCGCCCCCGACGCCTGGGTCATCAACTTCACCAACCCGGCCGGTCTGGTCACCGAGGCCATGTCCCGCCACCTCGGGGACCGGGTCATCGGCATCTGTGACTCCCCGGTGGGCCTCGGCCGCCGCATCGCCCGGGTGCTCGGCGCCGACCCGGACCGGGCCCGGATCGACTACGTCGGCCTGAACCACCTGGGCTGGGTCCGCGGACTGCGCGTCGACGGCCGGGACGAACTCCCGCGGCTGCTCGCGGACCCGGCCCTCCTCGGCTCCTTCGAGGAGGGCCGGCTGTTCGGTGCCGACTGGCTGCGCTCGCTGGGCGCCGTCCCCAACGAGTACCTGCACTACTACTACTTCAACCGGGAAGCGGTACGCGCCTACCAGGAGGCAGAGCAGACTCGCGGTGCCTTCCTCCGCGAGCAGCAGGAGGGCTTCTACGCCCGGATGAAGGACCCGTCGGCTCCCGCCCTGGCCACCTGGGACCGCACGCGCGCCGAACGCGAGGCCACGTACATGTCGGAGAACCGGGAGGTCGCCGGGGTCGGCGAACGGGACGGGAGCGACCTGGAGTCCGGCGGTTACGAGCAGGTGGCGCTCGCCCTCATGCGGGCGGTCGCCCGCGACGAACGGACCACGCTCATCCTCAACGTCCCCAACCGGACCACGCTCCAGGTGCTCGACGCCGAAGCCGTCATCGAGGTGCCGTGCCTGGTCGACGCCAACGGCGCCCGCCCCGTCGCCGTCGACCCGCTTCCGTACCATGCCGTGGGTCTCGTCACCGCGGTCAAGGCGGTCGAACGCGCGGTCCTGGAAGCATCGGAGAGCGGTTCGCGCGCGACCGCCGTGAAGGCATTCGCCCTGCACCCGCTGGTCGACTCGGTGACCGTCGCCGAACGCCTCGTCGACGGATACGTCGAGGCCCACCCCGCACTCGCCTACCTGAACCGCCCCTGAGCCCGGACACGGCGGGGCCTCAGGCCCGGCCGGAGCGGAGCTCGTTGCCGACCATGAGGTGGAGCTGGGCCTCCAGCCACGCCCCGCACCGGGCGGCCAACCCCTCCTCGCCCGGCGCGGACCCGTCGTCCAGCGTGTCGAGGAAGGCGCGGAGCAGCGTCGCGGCACGGGTCAGGCCGGTGCGGGACAGCGCGGTCACGGAGTCGTCGATACGGGACCGGGCGGGGGCGTTCAGATGGCGCAGCCCGCTGTGCGCCACCGCCGACATGGCGGACATCGCCTCCTCCAGCACCGCCGCCAGCGGATCGGCGGACCGCCGCGCCACCGCCGCCAGGGCCGTGGAGCCGTCACCCGGGGCGAGGTCGGGCACGACCACCCCGGCCGGAGTGAGCACCCCGAGCGGATCGATCCGCACCCCGCCGCCCGAGCGGTGCACCGAACCGCTCACGTGCGTGGCGCCGCTCTCCAGCGCATCGGCCAGGGCGTCCAGCGCACCGGGGCACTGCGGCCGGTACTCCGACGCCACCACCGCCCGGGACCCCGAGGCATCGAGCACGACGGCCTCAAGACGCTGCTCGGCCGGGTCGTAGCCGACGCTCTCCACCGCCGACAGCGCGACGACATGGACGCTCTCCGCCTCCACCCGCGGCCGGATCAGCCGGGGCGGGCGGCCCTCCCAGCCCGCCGTCAGCGCGGCCAGGTCCCGTACGAGCAACGGCTCGGGCAGCTCGGTCCAGGCGGTGCCGACGGGGGTGATGGTCGTCGCGCCGAGCCGGCCCCGCGCGACGGTCAGCGCACGGCTCGGAGTGCGCCGCACGCTCTCGCTGACCAGGCTCCCGGCGGCCAGCGAACCGAGCGAAGTGGCGAGGAGGCGCCGGGCGGACAACCCGTGGGCGGTGAGTTCCTTGCCCTCGGCCGCCGTCCAGTCCTTGCGCAGCACGAGGACGTTGCCCGCGCCGGGATGGGCGAAGTACACCTCGGCGGTCAGGGACCGGCCGGTGCCGTGGACCCGGCAGCCGAGCGAGGTGAGCCGGACCCGGCGCAGCGGGGTGTCCCCGGCCTCGCGGGTGCCGAGCACGCCGGGGTGCGCGGCGGCCCGCCGCCGGGCGTGCACCTCGGTGATCAGGGCGGCGACCGACTCCGGGCGGTAATGGGCGCCGCGGTCGGCGTACGCGGTGAGCTGGTCCGTCAGCTCGGCGAGCGCCCCCGCGGGCCAGTGCATCGACTCGGCGGTCAGCCCGGCACCGGCACGCACCAGGGCGCCGCCGTGGACCGGCCCGACATGGGCCACGCCCTCCGCCAGCAGCTCGTCCACCAGCCCGACGGCCGTGTCGAGCGCGGACAGGGGCGCGGACACCGCGGCGGGGTCGCCGCCCCCGACCTGGACGGACACGGAACGCTCCGCGGTCCCCGTCGCGTCGGCGGCCCGGAACGCCCACACCGCGAGCGCCACCATCTCGCCGCGCAGTTCGGCCGCCGCGTCCGTCAGCGCGTACCCGATCTCGCCGGGCACCGGGAAACGCACCGTGCAGGTGGGGAGTTCGACCCTGGGCTCGGGATGGCCGGGGGTCGGGCGGTGCACCATGGCGCCGTAGCCGCGCTCGAAGGTGCGACGGGCCGAGGCGGCCGGGCGGGTGCCGACCGCCTCGGCGAGGGCCTCGTCGCCGGTGTCGCCGGGGGACCATTCGACGGCCGGGGCGGGCTCGCCGTCCGCGGCCGACCCTGCCCGGCGCTGGTAGGCCAGCACCAGGGCGACGAGATGGCGGCAGACACCGGGCGCGGAACAGCTGCAGTCGCCGTTGTCCAGACCGGCGGCGGGCGGCAGGGACGTGGTGGTGCCGTCGTCGAAACGGGCCCGCACGGTGGCGTCCGGATCGGTCGTGAGCTCGGGCACCGTCCCGGCATCCAGCTCCTTCGTGGCCCGTTTCACCAGGCCGCGGTTGGCCAGCGCCGCGAGCGTGTCCGGGGTGAGGGCGAGCAGATCGGCCCGCGCGTCGGCGCGACCGGTGGACGTGTCGGTCATCGGCCCAGCCTCTCGGCGACGAACTCGGCGAGGCGGCCCGGCGTCATCGCCCCGATGTGCGCCCCGGCCTCGGCGAGCCGCCCGGCCGTCCGGCGGTCGTAGTCGGGGTTGGCGTCCTCGTCGAGCGCGGCCAGCCCCAGTACGGTCGTGCCCTGCTCCACCAGTCCCCGCACCGCCCGCACCAGCCGGTAGGCGTCGCCGCCCTCGTAGAAGTCGGTGACCAGCGCGACGATGGTGCGCCGCGGATTCTCCACCAGCCCCGCGCCGTACTCCACGGCCCGCGCGATGTCGGTGCCGCCGCCCAGCTGGACCCGCATCAGCAGCTCCACCGGGTCGGTCACATCGGCGGTCAGGTCCACCACCTGGGTGTCGAAGGCGACCAGATGCGTCTTGAGACCGGGCAGGCCCCACAGACAGGCGGCGGTCACCGCGGAGTGGATGACCGAACCGGCCATCGAGCCCGACTGGTCGACCAGCAGGATCAACTGCCAATGCACCACGTGACGTTGGGTACGGGAGTGGAAATGGGCGCGCTCGATGAGCAGCCGGCGCTCGGCCGGCTGGTAGTGGGCGAGGTTGGCCCTCACGGTCTGCCGGAAGTCGAAGTC
This sequence comes from Streptomyces sp. NPDC002669, assembly GCF_042889165.1. Lineage (NCBI taxonomy): Bacteria > Bacillati > Actinomycetota > Actinomycetes > Kitasatosporales > Streptomycetaceae > Streptomyces > Streptomyces sp. NPDC002669. The sequence continues at coordinate 134,726 of NZ_JBIAQQ010000016.1, forward strand.
CCTGGCCAGGGGCACCCGGCTGGGCCTGCGGGAACGGGTGCCGTGGAACGCCCGGCGAACCTCCGGCCGGAGCTTGGCCAGGAGCTGTTTCACCACCGTCTCGACGATGCGCCGGGCCAGTTGCAGCACCTGGGGGTTCATCAGGTGCTTGGTGCGCAGCACGGCCCGCAGCAGCGTCGCGCTCGGCTCGACCCGCTCCAGCACCGCGGGATCGGTGACGATCTCCTGGATGCCGTACCGCTCGACCGCGTCCCGCTCCAGGCGTTCGATGGTCTCCTTCGGGAAGAGCCGGTGGATGTCGTCGAGCCAGTCGACCGCGGTCACCGCGGACGGCCCGTCACCGCCTTCCCGGGAACCGGAACGGCGCACCCCCCGTCCGGCGAGATCGGGGTCGCGGCCGTAGAGCCAGTCGAGGGCCGCGTCCCGGCCGGCGTTGCCCGGGCCCAGCTGCCCGGTGTGCCGTTCGGCGGGGGAACCGAGCACCAGCCGCCAGCGTTCCAGCCCCGCGTCGGGAGCCGTGCCGCGCTCCTCCTCGGGCGTGGGCGCAGGCTCGGGCGCGTGTCCGTGCGTGGTCATGGGGTGGCTCCCAGGTCGTAACGGGCCAGCAGGCGGGACACGGACTCCTCCAGCGTCCGGGCCCCGGCGATCAGCAGGGGGTCCGCGGTGGTCCGCAGCAGGGAACGCGACGAACCGCGCACCCCGCGCCGCTCCAGCAGCCGGCCGGCGATCCGCTCCCGTTCGCGGGGCGGGAAGAACGCGAACGCCTGCCGCAGCGCGGGCAGCCCGGCCAGGAACTCCTCGTCGGGCAGGGCGAGGACCAGACCGTCCAGCACGTCGATCAACGACCCGCCCCCGGCCCCGTCCTCGCCCACCACACCGGTCACCTCGTCGCGGGCGAGCGCGAACAGCCCGGCCAGCCAGTCGCCGAGGGCGTCCGCCCCGGCCCGCGCCACCGCACGGACCGCGTCGGCCGGGTCACCGGCGGCGTCCGGCTCCTCGGCCAGGGCCCGGTACAGCCCGAAGGCGGCACCGCGCAGATCGACCGGCGCCTGCGGATCGTCGCTGATCCGTCGGGCGATCCCGGCCACCGTCGCACGCGTGACGGGCAGCAGGTCCGGCGCGTGCACCACCGTGTCCCGCACCGCGACCACGGCCCGCAGCCGGGGCCGGTCCACCCCCGCGGCGCCGCGCGCACCCTCCAGGAGCCACAGCAACCGCGCCGTCGCCCCCTCGATCACGGCGGCGAGCAGCGGACCGTGCGCCATTCCGAACACCCGGTCGTGCCGCCACAGCCCCAACGCCGTGGCGAGTATGCCGCCGAGCGGCCCCACCGTCCGCAACCCGCCGACCCGGGAGGACAGTTCACCGAGCAGCTGCTCCGAGAAACCGTCCATTCCGCACAGCACGGCGTCGAACAGCGTCTTCGCCAGGTCGTCGGCCCCGGTCGTGGCGGCACGCGTCCGTTCGGCGAGTGCGACGGCCGCCGCCTCCGCCAGGGTCGCGCCGTACGCCCCCGCCTCCACCAGCGCGGCCTCGCGGCCCGGGGCGGTCTGCGTCTCCCAGCGCTCGGTGAAGACGGGATCGATCCCGTGCTCGGGACCGGACGTCCGCACGTGACCGGGTATCCCCAGCACGCGCAGCCGGTGCAGCGCCCGGCTGCGCTCCAGATCGGCGGCGTCCGTGAGGTCCAGCCGGTACGCGGCGCCCGCGTCGCCGTCGAGCGCCAGCGCGGCGAGCCGCGCCGCCACGTCGTGCACCAACGGCGGCGCGGGAGTACCGGGGTGGAGACGGCCGGTGCGGTCACCGCCGCAGGCGGCGAGCATCTCGACGACCGCGGGGTGGACGCCCGTCGACAGGGTGCCGCGCGCCGTCCACGGCAGCGGCTGGTCGAGGTCGTCCGTGATCAGGGCCCCCGCGAGCCCGTCCAGCACGTCGATCCGCGCCGGGGACGGGTGGCCGCGCAACGTGGTGAGCCCCTGCGCCAGGCTCCGGGCGGCGATCAGGTCGGCGGTGGACACCGGGAACTTCCGCGCCCGCAGCCGCTCGACGACCACCCGCAGCAGGTCGTCCGCGGCGGCTCGGGGCCCCAAGTCCCACACCCGCTGGTAGTAGCCCGGCGACGGCATTCCCGACTGGTACCCCGCGAACGCGTCCAACTGCCGGAAGGAGTACGGCACGAGGAAGCTCCCGGCCATGGCACCGTCCGGCGGGGCGGGCACCAGCGGCCACCCGTCCTCGCCCCGTTCCCAGTCGTCGTCCCCCGCGTCCCCCTCCCCGCCGGAGGCGGTGAGCGCGCGGAGCGCGGGCTGGTGGAAGCCGCCGGTGACCACCAGTACCGGCCGGTTCCCGGCCGCCCCGACCGCGGCCCGGACCCACGCCGCCATGTACGTTTCGCGGGCACGGTCGCCCGCGTCGGCCGCCGCGTCGCCCCGGACCAGCGCGAAGTACGCGTCGAGCCGGTCGGCGAGGCCGTCGTACGGCTCGACCTCGAACAGGCGGTCCCAGAGGGCGTCGGAGGAATCCACCGCGAAATGCCGGCACAGCCGCTCCGTCGCCTCCGCGTAGCGGATCTCCGCGTCGGCGTAACGGTTGGTGCGCTCGGCGAACGCGGGATGCCAGGCCGGGAGGTCGATGAAACGGACCTCGGCCCCGGCCGCCCGCCCAGCCCGCAGCGCGACCCACTCGGGCGAGTAGTCGCACAGCGGGGCCCAGGACGTCGCGGCACGCTGCTCGTCGCGGTAATGGCTGAACACCGCGACCGGCAGCTCGTGGCCGAGCAGCAGCTCGTCCAGCCGGCCGTTCATCTCGGCCGGACCCTCGATCAGCACCAGGGCGGGCCGGAGCTCCTCGACGGTCCGCTCGACGAGCCGCGCGCAGGCGGGGGAGTGGTGGCGCACCCCCAGGAACACCGCGGGCATCAGTCGGCCAGCAGATGGCGCGCGTCGTACAGGGCCTTCCACTGCGGGCCCTGACGGCGCGACACCTGCTGCTCCAGATAGCGGCGCAGCCGGGCCAGGTCCTCCGGACTGTCCTTCGCCGCCGTCCCCGCCAGGCAGGCCACCACGTCGGCGGCACTGCCCGGCTCGCCGCGCAGGAACCAGCCGCGCACCCCCACGGCGTGGGCGACCGAGACGGCCTCCGCCGTGCTCATCACCGCCGTGGGACGGTCCGGGCCACCGGCCCCGTCCTTGCCGCCGGTGCCCGCGCGCAGCTCCCGGAAGGTGCCGACCAGCACCTCCAGCACGTCCCGGTCCGGCGGCGGCTCCACTCCCGAACGCCGCAGCAGGGTCGTCACCTCGGCCTCGACCAGGGCCAGTTCGGTGTCCAGGTCGGGGATGGGGAACACCGTCTCGAAGTTGAACCGCCGCTTGAGAGCCGCGCTCATCTCGTTGACGCCCCGGTCCCGGGTGTTGGCCGTGGCGATGACGTTGAAGCCCTGCCGGGCGAAGACCATGCCCTCGGGCCCGGTCAGCTCGGGGACGGCCACCACCCGCTCGGAGAGCAGCGACAGCAGCGAGTCCTGCACCTCCAGCGGACAGCGGGTGATCTCCTCGAACCGCACCAGCCTGCCCTCCGCCATGCCGCGCAGCATCGGGGCCGGGACGAGCGACCGGGCGGAGGGTCCCTCGGCGACCAGCAGCGCGTAGTTCCACCCGTACTTGATCTGGTCCTCGGTGGTGGCGGCGCCGCCCTGCACCGTCAGCGTCGAGTCCCCGCTGACCGCGGCCGCGATCAGTTCGGACAGCAGCGACTTGGCCGTGCCCGGCTCCCCGACCAGCATCAGCCCGCGGCTCGTCGCCAGTGTCACCAGGGCCCGGTCCACCAGCGAGGGGTTGCCGACGAACTTCCGGCTGATGCCCGTACCGGCGTCGCCGACGATGAACCGGCGGGCGGCCCGCAGGCTCAACTCCCAGCCGGGCGGGCGGGGATCGTTGTCCTCGGCGCGCAGCGCGGCCAGCTCCTCGGCGTACCGCACCTCGGCCGGGGGCCGCTGCACCGCGACCGGGCCGTCGTCCGGCGTGCCCCCGCGCGTCTCGTCCCGTACGGTCATGATGCGACGCCCTCCGTGAGTTCGGCCAGGTCACCGAGGAGCTCGGACACGGTCACCGCGTCCAGTCCGGTGAACCGGAGCGGGTATCCGCCACGCCCCCAGTGGTCATTGGGCCGGCGGTCGAGCCAGACCGTCTCCAGGGTCTGGTCGGGGAACATGTCGACCACGCCGACCGCGATGCCCGGGTCCAGCGCGATCACCAGGTAGCAGTCGTCGCCCAGGCGCTTGGAGATCCAGCGCTCCACCCCGGCGTCCTGCGGCACCCCGCGCTCCCAGCCGCGCCGCTGCAGCCCGAGCACCTTCCCGACCGGAACCTTGAGCCCCTCGAACCGGGGGAGCCGGTAGGCGTCGGCCTCCTCCCCGGACAGGACGGACACGCTCCGCCCGAGCTGCGGGAAGGGCTGGAGGATCTCGTAGTCGGCGAACACCTCGGACCAGGCGGCCAGTTCGTCACCCAGGTGCAAGGGGTGCGCGAGCCGAACCGTCGCGTCGTCGGCCAGGACGAACACCTCGTCCTCCGCGTCGGCGAACGTGCGGTCCTCCGCCACCCGGAACGCGGTGCGCGCTCCGTCCTCCGCCTCGCTCAGCCACACCAGCCGACGCACCAGGTGCCACATCAACGGATGCTCGACGAACAGCTTCCGGAACTCCTCGGCCGTCCAGGAGCGTTCGGCCACCATCGCGGCCTCCAGCCGGCGCACCTGGTCCGAGGCGATCGTCCGGACGTCCTTCTTGAGCGTCATGAACCGCTTGCGCTCCGCCGGGGCGAGCTCCGCGTCGTCGCGGGCACCCGGCTTCGGCAGGTCCTTGCGGCGCTTGCCGTCCCCGTCCAGCACGTACGGTCGCAACTGCTCGTCGAAACCGACCGTGAACGAACGGGGACCGTAGTCGACGACCGTCGAGCCGTCCGCGTCCAGCCCGAGGTCGGGCACGAGCCGGTCGGAGAGCTGTTCCCCGGTCAGCCCCAGTGTCTCGGCGACCTCGGCGATCTTCTCCCCGGCCCGTTCCTTGAGCGCCTTGAACTTCACCCGCTGCGCGATGCCGTGCAGATGCAGCAGGGCCACGTCGCTGCCGATGGCGGCCAGCACGTCGAGGCCCTCCACGGCCCGGTGGTGCGCCGACTCCCCGGGCCAGGCCCGGATCACCGGGGTGAGCCGGCGCACCGTCTCGTCGTCGCCCAGCAGCCCCAGTGCCTGCAGCGCCCACGACTCCTTCGCGGGCAGGTTCGCCATCCGCCACTGCTCGAACAGGGCCCAGGCGAACTCGGCGAGCGAGGCGGCCTCGGCGGTCCCGGTCAGCACCTCGACGCCGGGGTACACCTCGCCGGGCTTCGACAGCGCCAGCATCATCACGGCGTGCCGCACCGACGCCGCCGGCAGCGCACCACCGGAACGGACCTTGATCTGCGGCAGGAGCGCGGGCTCCGCCCAGCCGGGCAGTACCGGCATTTTGGCGGGCAGCGCCCGCTCCAGCGGGTCGATCGACAGCAGGCCCGCCACCGCCGCCGCGGCCTCCTCGCCGTACGTCCGGGCGGCTTCGCGCACCACGTCGTCGCCGTGCGTCGAGGCGATGTGCAGCAGTGCCTGCTCCGCGGCGCGCCGTGCGGTGCCCGCCTTTCCGACGGCGTCCGGCACCAGGAGCGGGGCGGCCGCCACACCGTGCCGGGCGAACCAGGCGCGGGCGGTGGCCGCGGTGGACTTGAGGCGGACCGCCCAGTTCGCCATGTGCCGGGCGACCTGCACGTCGACGAAGGGCAGGAACAGCGGGGCGAGCGAGGCGGGCTGCCGGGGCACTGCGCGCAGCAGCAGCGGCAGCGCGGCGAGACCGAACCGGGCGGCGACCGGCTTGAGCGTCTCCTCACCGGCCCACAGGTCGGTCGGGTCCCAGGTGGCGAGCAGCGGGGCGACCTGCTCCTCGTCGCCGTGGACGAAGAACCAGGCAGGGTGCAGGCTGCCCCGGGCCAGGCTGTGCTTCAGGGCGGCGACCTCCTTCTCCCAGGAGTCGTCGTCGGGCCTGGCGGTGTACCAGGAGGAGGTGGCCGTCCACGCGGCCTGCTCCTCGGGAAGCCACTGGACCGAGGGTTCGGCCTCGGCGGTCAGCCCCTGTACGACCTCGTTCTTCAGCTCGGTGCGGGGCCGGGACCAGGGCGGCGACGTCAGCGCGGCGGGCAGGGAGTCGGCCGGCGCGTCGGCGATCAGGTCAGCCGGGTTGAGCAGCGGCTCGACGATCTCCACGACCTCCGGGGCGAGGCCGTCGAGTGCCAGTGTCACCACGTCGCGGTGGGCGCCGACGTGCCCCTGGAGCAGCTGCGGCACCAGGCCGGAGGAGCCCTTCGGGCCGGCGGCGGCGACCTTCGCGGCCAGCAGCCGCACCGCCCGCACCGGGTAGCGGCTCATGGCCGTGAGGAGGGAGGGGCGGACCTGCTTCGAGTCCACATGGGACAACAGGGCGAGGAACGCCTCGTCGGTGGGCAGCTCGACCAGGGAATCGGCGGCGAGCTTCACGCTCTCCGAGTAGTAGCGGTCGGACCGGTCCAGAACCTCGACGAGATGGGGGGCGATGGCCGGGCCGATGCCCTCGGCGGCCGTCGCGATGAACGCGACGTTGTCGATGAAGTCCGAGGAGGGGGAGAACCGGGCCATCTGCTCGGCGGAACCCAGCGAGTTGAACACCATCGCCCGCAGGATGCGGTGCTGACTGCCGGTCACCTCGGGATCCGCGCAGAGCTCGTCCACCCACTCCGTCTCGCTCGGCACGAGGTAGGAGACGAGGATCCTGTGCGGCATGTCGGTCCGGCACCGGGCCAGTGCCTCGACGGCCGCCCGGTAGGTGTCCTCGTCGGCCGCGGCGAGAAGGGTACGGACCCGGTCGATCGGGGCCCGGTGCTCCTGCGCCCAGTAGTAGTGCGGCTCCTGGAAGGCGACCAGCCGGGGTGCGCCGCGCTTGCCGCCGCCGCGCTGCCAGGTGCCCCGGACCGAGAACACCTCGGCCGCCGTCCGTGCGGCGAACGGCAGGCCGTACCGCGAGACCCAGAAGTCCGCCCACACGGAGTTCGGCACGGACGTCTCGACGATCGAGGCCAGCGCGGCCGCGCCGACCGGTGTGGGGCTGCCGCCGAGATGCGCCCGCAGCTGTTCGGCCACCCCGGCATCCGAGGTCGGTGCGTCCAGGAACTCCTGGATCCAGGCCATGTGGTCCGAGATCGCGGCCTCGATCGTGTCGAAGGCACCCTTGGCGGGCTTGCCCGGCACCCGGCGCACCCCGCCGCGCCGTGGATGGAGCACCCGCCTCCAGTTGGCGGGCAGTACGAAGGTGTCCTCGTCGGGGAGCGTCACCGTGCCCTCCCCGGGGGCGGCCGTGGAAGTCCCGCCCGGAACGGGGACGGCCGCGGAAGACTCGACGGGGACGGAGCCGGAAGCGGAATCGGAGGAGCCCGGGCCGGAGGGGCGGGAGGCGGACGTTCCGACCTCGCGGTAGCCCTTCTTCTCCTTCTCCGCGATCGTCTTGAGGACCTGGGCCGCGGCGGCCTCCGCCGACGCGTACTCCTTCGTCTGCGTACGTCCGTCGCTGCCGCACCGGCCGTAGCGCACCGTCACCACGGTGCCCACGGCCTCGGTCTCCCAGAACTTCGACGCACTGCCCTCGACGTACTCCCAGCGACGCACAGCCCCGCCCCCTTCGTCACTTTCGACTCGCACCGCCGCGAGCTCCTCGATCAGTGGTGCCACAGTAGAACGGACCACTGACAGCGCGAGGTGTCCGGGGTGTCCGACGAGGAAAGCCGCAGGTCATCGAGTGCACGGAAGTGCGCACCCGGGCAAGGGGTCTTTCCGGCGCGGCTGCTGCGGCCGGTGTGCGAAAAGTGGTTGCTGCCGCATCGCGGGCGGAAGACGCCGCTCCGTCGCCCGTCCCGGCGTCGGTGCCGCAGTGGTCCGTGGCCGGTCGCGGCGGAGGCGGTCCGCGGTCCGTCGCGGTCGAGTCCGTCACGTTCCGTGAGTGAACGGGGTGTGCGGCCGGCAGGGGCGCCGGTCACCCCCGCGTCACGGACGGGGGCTTCAGGGGGCGGAGATGGCGCGCTCGCCGCCGGACGGCGCCCACGACGGGGCCACACCGGTCACTTGGCACACCATCAGGAAGAGCGGAATGGGCGGGGTGTACGGCGTGCGGTTGTCGGGCTGGTGGATCAACCGGGGGCGCGCGGCGGGGACATAGGCCCCTTTCGCGTAGGCGACCTGCTGCGGCCAGTCCAGATCGAGATCCGAGCCCGCGGGCACGATCCACCACCAGCGGTCGGCGTCCGCGAAGACGCAGCCGGTGCGCGGCAGATGGGACATCAGCCGGAAGCCGTACCTGGCCGGAACCCCCACCGCGTCGCAGCCCAGGCTCGCCGACAACGCGGGCGGCAGCGGCAGGCGCACCGTGTCCGTGGTGAGCCGGGGATCGCGGGGGCGGCGGGCCCTGCGCAGGTGGGACATCGCGTTCTTCAACATGGCTGCTCCGGGCCGTGCGACAGCTCCGCCCAGACGATGCGGCCCGAGCCGTTGCCCGTGTCGCGGGAGCCCCAGGCGCTGCACATCGCGTCGACGAGCAGCAGGCCGCGGCCGTGCTCGTCGTCGGAGGCGCGGCGCAACTGCGGCCCGCCGGGCTGGCGCCCCTGGTCCTGCACGGCTATGCGCAGCCGCCCGTGGAGGCGGTGCAGCTCGCACACGACGCGCGTGCTCACGGTGTGCACCACCGCGTTGGTCACCAGCTCCGAGACGATCAGGATCGCCGCGTCATGGGTGTCCGCGTCCATCCGCCACTGGTCGAGCCGGGCCCGGGTCAGCCGCCGTGCGCCGGCCACCGACTCGGGGTGCGCGGGCAGCGCGAAGCAGTACCGGAGCGCCTCCGTCCCGGGACTGAGATCCATGAGCCGGGGGATGAGCGCACTGCCAGGTGCCACAACCGATTCCTCACAGTGGGGGCTGCGTCACGCTCCGCGCTCTCACGCGAATGAGGGCCGGCGCGACTTCGTGAACTGGTTCACTCACCAACTCTCCCCCTGTCGTGAACACTTGGCAAGGGGCACTCTGAAATTTTCAGAGTGGCTGTGTTCTGGATGGCCCATGCATGGCACACTGCTCGCAAACAGCGCATGGGGAGGTCTGAAGTGAGCGAACCGCGGTCCGCCCCGACCGTGGGTCAGGTCGTTCTCGGCAAGCGCCTGCAGGATCTGCGGGAGCGCGTCGGCCTGAACCGCGACCAGGCCGCCAAGGTTCTGCGGGTCGCGCCTGCGACGGTACGCAGGATGGAGACCGCCGAGGTCGCTCTCAAGATCCCCTACGTGCAGATGCTGCTGAAGGCGTACGGGGTCGCCGACGACGAGGCCGAGGCCTTCGTGGAGCTGGCCGAGGAGGCCAACAAGCCCGGCTGGTGGCAGCGTTTCCACGACGTGCTGCCCGACTGGTTCAGCATGTACGTCAGTCTGGAGGGCGCCGCGAGCCTCCTGCGCATGTACGAGCCGCACTTCGTCCCCGGCCTGCTCCAGACCGAGGACTACGCGCGCTCGGTGATGCGCACCGGGGCCGTCGGCCAGACCAGACCCGAGGACATAGAACGCCATGTGGCGCTGCGGATGCAGCGCCAGTCCCTGCTGACCAGACCGGACGCCCCGAAGCTGTGGGTGGTGATGGACGAGACGGTGCTGCGCCGTCCCGTCGGCAGCGTCGAGGCCATGCGGGGACAGATCGACCGGCTGCTCGAAGCGACCGAGCTGCCCCATGTGACACTCCAGATCGCGGAATTCTCGACGGGGCACCACCCGGGCACCTACGGCCCGTTCGTCCTGTTCCGGTTCGGCGTCCCCGAACTCCCCGACATGGTTTACAGCGAGTACCTGACCGGAGCCGTCTACTTCGACGCGCGCCCCGAGGTGGCCTCCTACCTCGAAGTCATGGACCGCATGGCGGCTCAGGCCGCCACTGCACAACGCACGAAGGAAATCCTCCGGGACTTCCGCAAGGAGCTGTGATGGATCCCATATACAACGGCATGCCGGCCGCCGATCTCGGCACCGAGGGCTGGCACAAGCCGTGGAGCGGTGGGAACGGGGGCAACTGCGTCGAAGCGATGAAGCTTTCCGACGGCAGGGTCGCCGTGCGCCAGTCCTCCGATCCCGACGGCCCCGCCCTGATCTACTCCCACGGCGAGATCGCCGCCTTCATCCAGGGGGCCAAGTCCGGCCAGGCGGACTTCCTCCTCACCTGACCCGCTTCCCCGTCCGGACCGACCGCCCACCCGGACCCGGCCGGAGCGCTCGCCCGAACCGGCCTTCTCACCCGAATCCGCAGCACCGCCGCCGTTCCCGTTCCACACTGCTGTTGTCCGCCGACCTATGGACCCATGGAGCGCGCTATGACCGGGCACGACCCCCGAGTCGTCGAGATCGACACCAGCAAGCCCCATCCCGCACGGATGTACGACTGGTTCCTCGGCGGCAAGGACAACTACCCGGTCGACGAGCAGATGGCCCGACAGCTGCTGGCCCTCGACGCCAGGGGACGGGACATGGCCCGGGTGAACCGGGCCTTCATGCACCGGGCCACCCGGTGGCTGGCCGAGAACGGCATCCGCCAGTTCCTCGACATCGGCACCGGCATACCGACCGAACCCAACCTCCACCAGATCGCCCAGCGGGCCGCCCCGGACGCGCGGGTCGTCTACTGCGACAACGACCCGATCGTCCTCGCCCACGCGGCGGCCCTGCTGCGCTCCACGCCCGAGGGCGCCACCGAGTACATCCAGGCCGACGCCCGCAGGCCGGAGGTCATCCTCGAGGCGGCCGGGTCGGTCCTCGACTTCGACGAGCCGATCGCGCTGTCGCTGCTGGCGCTGCTGCACTTCCTGGACGACGAGGACGGCGCGTCCGAACTCGTCGACCGCCTGGTCGAGCGGCTCCCCTCCGGCAGCTACCTGGTGCTCTCGCACACCACCGGGGACTTCGACCCCGACAGCGCGGCCCGGGCGTCCGCCCTGTACAAGGCCCGCGGAATGACGCTGCGCCTGCGCTCCCACGCCGAGGTCGCCATGTTCTTCGACGGGCTCGAACTCGTCGAGCCGGGCGTCTCGCTCTCCGCGGACTGGCACCCGGAACTCGGCGAGGTCGTCGAGGTCGCCGGCGACGGGCCCATCCCGGGCTACGCGGGCGTGGCCCGCAAGCCCTGACCGCCCGCCGGGCCCCGACCCGTCGGCCCCGGCCGCGGCGCCCGTACCGGCCGACCGCCCCCGCCCGGTGCGCACCGGCGTTCCGGACCGGTCGTACCGCAGGTCACAATGGGCGCATGTCACGACGCACCACACGACCGGGACGGCCCGCCACCGCCGGAGCACGGACCCCCGGCACCACCGCGGGATCGCCGTGCCCGTGCGGCCTGCCCGCCACCTACGCGGACTGCTGCGGTCGCCTGCACGCCGGGACCGCCGCCGCGCCGACCTGCGAGTCGCTGATGCGCTCCAGGTACGCCGCCTTCGTCGTACGGGACGCGGCATATCTGCTGCGCACCTGGCACCCCGACACCCGGCCGCCCGCCGTCGACTTCGACCCCCACATGCGGTGGGTGCGCCTGGAGGTACTGGAGACGACGGAGGGCAGCGCGTTCCACACCACGGGAACGGTCACCTTCCGCGCGCATTACACGGACGACGGCCGGCCGGACTCGCTCCACGAGAAGAGCCGGTTCGTCCGGCACGACGGGGCCTGGGTGTACGAGGCCGCGGTCTTCGTCGACTGACCCGCCCCGGGCGGCTCCTCGGCCCCGGTCAGGCGACGGCCGCCGCCCGCCCCCGCTCCGGGACGAGCTCCTGCTCCAGGTCCTCCGCCAGCAGCCGCTTGGCGATCGCGTCCACCGCCGCCCGCAGCTGCCGGTCGTCCGGGCGCGCCCCGCTCTCGTCCAGGCGGTCGTTGAGCCACCGGGCCCACGCCTCGGTGATCGTCGCCGCCTCCCGGCGCCCGGCGGCGGTGTGCGTGAACAGGTGGCCGTCGCCGGTGAGGTAGCCCTCCTCGATCATCCGGTCGAAGACCGGCACCAGCACCTCGGGCGGCAGCCGGTGCCGGGCCGCGATCAGCCGCAGTCCCGCGTGGCCCACCATGCGGGTGAACAGTTCGACCTGCATCACCGCCCAGGCCCCCGCCACGTCCAGTCGGGTGTCCGAGTCCGCCACGATCCGCCGGGCCGTGTCCGGGCCCGCCCCGCGCACGATCTTGGCCACGGCGAATTCGAGGAGCTTCGCCGAGTCGCCGGTCCCGGGCTGCGCGAACCCCTCGCCCATGTCCGTGGAACCGGCCCGCGCGGTGTCCCGCAGCTTCACCTCCTTCAGCAGGAGCGCCACGAAGAACCCCAGGACCGCGACCGGCACCGTCCACAGGAACACGGTGTGCAGCGTGTCCGCGTACGCCTGGGCCAGCGGCGCCGACTGCGCGGCGGGCAGGGAGTGCAGCCCCTCCGGGCTCTGCGCCGCCTTCGCCAGCACCGCGGGGTCGCCGCCCGCCCGCGCCGCCGCCGTGATGCCGTCGGTCAGGTTCGGTCCCAGCGTGTTGGCGTAGATCGTGCCGAAGACGGCCGTGCCGAAGGAGCTGCCCAGCGTGCGGAAGAACGTCACGCCCGACGTCGCCGTGCCCAGGTCCGAGTAGTCCACGGTGTTCTGCACGGCGATCGTCAGCACCTGCATGGACAGACCGATTCCCACCCCGAGCACCAGCATGTACAGCGACTCCAGCCACACCCCGCTGTCCGGGCCCATCAGGGAGAGCAGATACAGCCCCACCACCATGATCAGCGAGCCCACGATGGGGAAGATCCGGTACCTGCCGGTCTTGGAGACCGCGTTGCCGCTGAAGATCGAGGCGGCGAGCAGCCCGATGACCATCGGCAGCGTCCGCACGCCCGACAGGGTCGCCGAGTCCCCGTCCACGTACTGCAGGTACGTCGGCAGGAAGATCATCGCGCCGAGCATCGCGAAGCCCACGATGAAGCTCAGCACCGAGCAGACGGTGAAGACCGGGTTCCGGAACAGCCGCATGGGCAGCATTGGCTCCCGCGCCCGGAACTCCACGAGGCAGAAGAGCGCCAGCGCGACGACCCCGCCCGCGAACAGGGCGATGATGACGGGCGAGCCCCAGGCGTATTCGTTGCCGCCCCAGCTGGTCGCCAGGATCAGCGCGCTCGCGCCGATCGTGACCAGGGCGATGCCCAGGTAGTCGATCACGGGCCGCCCGACGGCCTTGACCGACGGGATCGTCCGGGCCGCGGCGATCACCACCAGGACCGCGATCGGCACATTGACGTAGAACGCCCAGCGCCAGCTCAGATGGTCGGTGAAGAGCCCGCCGAGCAGCGGCCCGATCACCGTCGACACCCCGAAGACCGCGCCGATCGCCCCCTGGTACTTGCCGCGCTCGCGCAACGGGATCACATCGGCGATCAGCGCCATGGAGGTGACCATCAGCCCGCCGGCGCCGATGCCCTGCAGGCCGCGCCAGATGATCAGCAGCATCATGTCGGTCGCCAGTCCGCACAGGAACGAACCGGTGATGAAGATGATCGCGGACAGCTGGAAGATGATCTTCCGGCCGAACAGGTCGCCGAACTTGCCCACCAGGACCGTCGCCACCGTCTCCGCGAGCAGGTACGCGGTGACCACCCACGACATGTGGGCGGCGCCGCCGAGGTCCGAGACGATCGTCGGCAGCGCCGTGCCGACGATCGTCTGGTCCAGGGCGGCCAGCAGGATCCCCAGCACGATCGTCACGAAGACGATGTTCCGGCGGCGCGGGTCGAGCACGGGCGGCGCGGCGGCACTCTGCGCGGCGGAGGCGGTCTCGCTGGCGGTGGTGGTCACGTCTGCACCCTCACACCGGCCGGCGCCTCCCGCATGTGGGGGACGGCCGGACGTGTCGTCAGCCCAGCAGGTCCCGCAGGGAATCCTTCATGCGCGCCACGAAGGCGTCCCGCACGGGCTCCGCCACCCGGTCCAGCGAGAGGTACGGATTGAGGTCCTCCAACTCGACGAGCAGCAGCTCGCCCTGGGCGGTCCGGCAGGCGTCGACCCGCTGGATGCCGTGTTCGAGGGTGTTCCACTCCACGAACCCGCGGGCGAACTCCAGGTCCGCAGTGCTCGGCCCGTACGGCTCCAGCACCCACCGCCGCTCCGGGTCCGGGGCGTACAGCGCGTACTGGAAGTCGTGGTCGACGAAGTAGAAGGACACCTCGTAGCGGAAGTCGATCCGGGGCTGGACGAGCACCGTGCCGTCCTCCTCCGGCGCCGGCGCCGCCTCCCGCACGAACCGCAGACCGACCGAGTCCGCCCCCAGCTTCGGCTTGACCACGTACTGCGCCGCCCCGGGCAGCGACCCCAGATCGGCCGCCCGGTCCACCGTGGGGATCACCGGACGGCCGGCCCGGCTCAGATCGACCAGGTACTGCTTGCCCGCCATGTCCCCGCGGCCGTGCAGCGGGTTGTAGACCCGGGCGCCCAGCTCCCGCGCCCGCGCGCGGAACGCGTCGTACGCCTCCTGGTAGTGCAGCACGGGACCGCTGTTGCGTATGACGGTCACGTCGAAGCCGTCCAGCAGCGCGGCGGCGTCCCGGGGGTGGCAGAGCGCGACGTCGAAGTCCTCCCGCAGCCGTGACGTCAGATGGATGTCCTCGTCGCAGTAGCGGCGTCCGCGTGCCTCGTAGGCGAGGTCGGTGACGAAGAGGACCGAGGGTCGGGGGCCGGAGGGCATGTCGTTCTCCCGGGGCGTGTCGGTGACCGGATGATCAATGGCCGTGACGGAGCTGCCCGTTCCCGGCCCCGGAGCGCCGTGACGGCCGCCCCGTACGGGTCGACCGCGTCGCAGCACCGCACCTGACCGACATCCTCTCGTCCGCCCCCGCGGCCGGTGCCCGCGGGGCGTACCGGATCACGCGCCGGGCGGACGGCGGGGGCTCCCGGTCACCACGGGCTGCCCGGGAGCACCGGGAGCCGGGGGTGGTGGGCGGCGAGGATCTTGTTGGCCCGGGCCAGGTCGGAGAGCGCCTGCTCGCGGTCGGCCCGGTCCTCGGCGCAGAGCAGCGGACCGCGGAAGCGGCGCACCTCGCGCGCGGCGCAGTCGGCGTCGAACTCCGCCTGCAGGATGTGCTGAGGGATGCAGGACCCGATCAGCGCGGCGACCCGGTCCGGGATCGGCACGGGGACGAGGAGGTGCGAGGCGGTCATGGGTGGTTCCCTCTCGGAACGGTTGGCCAGGAGGTGGTGCTCGGAGCGCGGCCGCCGGGTGGGCGGCCGACTCCTCCATGTGTACGGCACACAGTTCCGGGTTTCTCGCTGAGAACGTCTCCGTGTGGCAACCGTTTGAGAGTGACCGGCTATTTCGCTTTACTCACAAGTAAGTTGACTCTTGGTGAGCGACGTGATCCGGCTGAAAGTCGACTCAGAGCAGGGATTCGCCGCTCCGGTCCCGCAGCCGGAGGGCGCGCAGGACGGCCTCGGTGGAGAACCGGCTCTCGGGATCGGTCAGCTGCTCACCGAAGATCGACTCCAGATTGCGCATCCGGTAGCGGACCGTCTGGGGGTGGACGTCCAGCAGTTCGCCCATGTGGGCCGCGGTGCCCCGGGTGTCCAGCCAGATCCGCAGGGTCTCCACCAGCCGTTCCCGGCGGGTGGTGGAGATGTGGGAGATGGGGGCGAGCTCGCGCCGGGCGAGCTGGTCGACCAGGACCGGGTCGGAGAGCAGCCACAGGGTGATGAGGTGGTCCTCGCAGAGGATGACGGGCTCGTCGTCGATGACGTTGGTGTCGACGAGTTCGAGCACGCGCCGGGCCCAGCGGATCGAGTCCGAGGCCAGGGCGGTGGGCACGGTCAGGCCGATCGCGGCGCGGGTGCCGAGGAGCGCCTCGTCCAGCATGCGTCTTCGGGCGTCGTCGAACGGGCCCGGGATCAGTAAGTGCGGCTGGGGATCGCTGAGATCGACCAGGACGTCGCGGTCAGCCACGGCCCGGTCCAGGGCGGCGGGGGAGCGGACGGCGACCAGGGTGACCTCGTCGGGCAGGGTCCAGCCGGTCTGCTCGCACAGTTCCGCGATGGCGGTACGGGGTGCGGGGCGCCCGGCGAGGATCAGGTGCAGCAGGCGCCGGCGCATCGCCTCGGTCTGCTCGCCGTTCTGCGACTGCACCTCCAGGAAGCCCTCGCGGGAGAGGGCTTCGAGCTCGTCGATGTAGGCGAAGAGGGCGTCGGCGAAGCTGAGCATGAGGGTCGGCGAGAAGTTGTGGCTCCGGCCGACCTTCTTCGCCCGGCGCAGCGCGACCCGGGCCCCGAGGCGGTAGGCGCCCTGGAGCGTCTCCATGGTGCGGCCCTCGTACGCCTCGAAACGCCCGAACCGGCGGCACATGTCGTCGCGCAGCGAGGTCGAGGTGGACGGTTCGGCGACCAGGTCCACGAAGGAGGAGAGGCTCTGCTCGACGCCGACCCGGATGGCCTGCCCGTTGGGGCCGTTGAGCAGTCGGGCGTATTCCGGATAGGCCCGGGTGACCTCGACGCCGATCTCCTTGATGAGGCTCGGCAGTTCGGGCCGCATGATGACGGCGAATTCCTGGGGGAGCGGCCCCAGCGGATCCCCCGTGTCCGACGGCTGTATGAGTTCTGGCATGACTGTCCCCTTGCTCTCCGGCGCCTGGTGGGGGGTCAGGCGGTGGGGAAAGCGCTCCCACGAACCGACAGGTGCGTACCAAGTTCGCGATGAAGATAGACCAAGTCAGCGGTCGTGCCCACCACTTGGGCAAGATCGAAGTGCAGGGGGCACGCATCCTGGAGCCGTTGGGGCGCTTCGGTGCAGGTGAGGCGGGAGTGCTCACTTCCGGACAATGTTTTTCGGACTTCTGCTCTGTCGGGGACAAGAAAGTAACCGTGGGTAACTGATGTCCTGTCGGGGGATTGGTGGGGTTTCGCGCGGGTGGTGCGCATTCTTCCGAGGGGGCGCTTCCGGGGCGCGGTGACCGCCGTGCCGCGCGTCGGCCCGCGGGGTGTCGAAGGCGCGAAAAGCGGTCTTGGGGAGATGTATTCCTCGGGGCCGGGAAATCATTGGGGATTCATGAGGGGATTTTCTGAACCGGTCAGCCGGAATGGATAACCCATCAGCCCCTTTGTGGCCGGAGCCGATTGGTCCGGGCGGCCGGGGGAGGCCCGGAGGTTCCGGAACGTCCGGGCCGGGCCCCGGCCCGGCTCCGTACGGCTGCCGTCCGCCGGCGCGGGGGGCCGCGGTCGTGCCGACGGGTGGGCCTCCGGTGCGCGTCCCGGATCCGGGGTGTGGCTCCGTGACGCTCCGCGCAGTTCAGCGGTGCGACGGACGCGGCGTGCCGGGTCGGCATTCGGCCGCGCCGCAGACGATCTTACTGACGGGTAAGGGGGTGGTCGGCGGACCGCCCTGGCCTCGCCGACTGTGTCCGGGGTGAGTGTCCGGGCCTCTCGTGGGCATATGACACGGACGTAACTACTCACTTTCGTATAGAAAATCGTGGCGATCTGCTGAGTTCTCGCTAAGGCGGAATGCATTTGCCGAGAGGGGGCGGGAATTTCTGCGTCGGGTATTGCCGCGCCGGGCTACTGGCTCGTAACGTTCGATCCGCACGGAGTTCGATCACGCAGTCGAGTCCATCGACTTCTGCGTTCCACGATGTGAGCCGCCCTCGTAGCCGGCCATTCCCAGGCTCTGATGCGAGGTAATCGGGTACGTCCAACTCCACTTCCCGGAGGTAAGTTCCGTGAGAAAGACCCTCAGCCGCGCCCTGTTCGCCACCACCGTCGCCGCCGCCGCGCTCGGCCTCGCCGCCACGTCGGCCTCGGCCACCGCCCTCGCGGGGTGGACCGTGTCCAACCCCACCGCGGGCGGCGGCTTCACCGCCACGCTCAAGGCCGGTACCTCGGCGACCCTGGTCGACACCACCACCGGCCAGCAGGTGGACTGCTCGGTGTCCCCCGCCAGCGGCACCGCCCCGAGCGGTACGTACGCCTCCGGCGCGGGCCTCGCGAAGATCACCGGGGTCACCTGGGGCTCCGCGGCCAGCCCGTGCCCCGGACCGCTCGGCTCCAGCTTCACCGCCTCGCTCGCCACCGGTGCCGTCATCAGCATCAACGCCAGCAGCTACAGCGGGGGCATCTCCTCCGGCACCCTGTCCGGCGTCAAGGTCAACCTGGTGGGCGACACCATCCTGGGCACCTGCAACGCCGTGATCAGCGGGACCGTGAACAACGTGACGTACAACAACGCGACCGGCGAGCTCGCCATCAACACCGGCACCGGCCTGAAGGTCGACAGCGCCACGAACTGCGCGGGTCTGCTCAACGCGGGCGACTCGGCCACGTTCAAGGCGACGTACAAGGTCGCCAACCCGATCAGCATCACCTACGCGTGAGTCATTGATCGTGCCTGAGGTCCCCCGCGCCGCTCCCGAACGGAGTCGGCGCGGGGGGCTCGGCCGCGGTCGAACCCGTCCGCGGTGAGGGCATGCGCGACTTCCCCATGGGCCACTGACCGCGAGGGGTCGTGAGCCCCTCCGCAGACGACCAGTCAGTTCCGAGACAACGGCAGGTTGCCGAGATGAGAATGAAGTCGATCCGCTCCCGGCGATGGGGCCAGGTCGGTGCCGTCGGCGGGATGGCTCTGTTGGCAGGGCTCATGCCGGGTACGGGTGTGGCCAGCGGGACCCATGTGGTGGAGACCCGGCTCGGGTACTCCTGCACGACGGCATCGGGCGAGCACGGGGCGGACGTGACCGTCTCCGTGGAGCTGCCGGTGAGCTCCCCGGTGGGCGTCGCGGTCCAGCCGGAGCAGGTGCGGATCGGCCTGGCGCTCGCACCGGAGCTGCTGGGCGAACTGCCGGAGGGGGAAACCCCCGTGCTGTCCGGGGCGGCGAGCCTGCAGACGACGGTCACGCAGAACGGCGTGTCGACGGACGTGATGTGGCAGGCCCTGGAGATCCCGGAGTCGGGTGTCGTCGCGGACCGGGACACGGACATCAAGGCGAGCGGGGCGGTGCCCACCGTGACCCCCCGGTCCAGCGGCGCGATGGTCTTCGCGGCGGGCAAGCTGCAACTGGACCTGGTGGTCCGGCCGTCCGGCGGGGAGACGCCAGAGCCCGTCGTCGTCCCGGTGTCCTGCACGGCCGACGCGGACCAGTCGGCGGAACTCGGGACCGTGCGGGTGCCGGTGCCGTCCGACGGGACCGTGCCCGGCGCGCCGGACGGCCCGGACGCGGGCACCACGCCGCAGGAGGACGCCCGGAACGCGGACGCCGGTGTCGCGGCGGACACCAAGGAGGTCACGGCGCCGGACCTCCCCGGCTGCAAGATCCTCTACGGCCCGGTCACCGCGCCGCCCAGGCCGGCGCAGGGCTACATGGCCGGCTACGCCAACGTGAAGAAGCAGAAGGCCGCCACGAAATTCCAGGACCCGGCCCATCTGCTGCTCCAGCTCAATTCGATGCTCGCGGTCTACAGCTGTCCCACCGGCTCGCTGACCTGGGTGCACAGCGAAGGCACGATGGACTACCGGGGCAAGGCCCAGATGCCCCCCGCCCGGTCGACCTTCCTGACCTTCGGATTCATGCCGACGACGGCCACCGTCGAGATGTCGCTCACCGGCCCCGTATACATCGACACGTTCAACGACGGGGCGCCGGACCCGGTGACCGGCCGCCGGAAGGAATCCACGACGGCGACGGCCCAGGTGAAGCTGCGGCTGTACGACGTGTCGGTGAACGGCACCCCCCTCGACGTGGGGCCGAACTGCCGCACGGCCCGGTCGATGGAGCTCGCCCTCGTCGGCAAGGGCTCCACCGGCGCGGGGCCGGACGAGGGGTACACCGTCAAGTCCGGCGGGCCGCTCCTCGGGTCCGCCGACGTCCCCCCGTTCACCGGCTGCGGGGCGACCGAGGACCTGGACAACGTGTTCACCGCCGCGGTCTCCGGACCGGCGAACTACACCAAGATGATGCAGGGCCCGCTCTGTGTGGACGGCGTGCCGGCGCACTGCCCGGAGCCTCCGAGGCCCAAGCCCGAACGCTGAACGCACACCCCCTTGTCTCTTCCTCCAGAAAGGCTGGACGATCAATGAGTGCTGCCCCGAAGCGAGTCAGACCCGCTCTTCTCGGCGCGCTGGTGGCGGTGGCCGTCGGTATACCGCTGAGCACCTCGTCCGCGAGTGCCGCCTCCGCCCAGGGGATGAACGGCAACTGGGCGCCGTTCAGCCGCTGCCCGGTCGACAACCCGGCGATGCTGGCCGCGGACGGCGTCAACGAGATCGCGATGTGCGTGTCCTCGCACTCCGAGAGCGGTTCCATCAAGCTCGGCAACACCGAGGCGACGACCGGCGCCAACGACCTGCAGTTCGGCATCATCCGCAACACGGCGACCGGTGCGTCCAAGGTCGTGCCGGCGGCGGGCGGATCGATCGTGGGGGCTCCGACGGAGATCCCCGGCGGTCTCCTCGGCCTGATGTGCCCGAGCGGTGTCCCGGTCGTCTCGGAGATCTGCAAGACGCTGACGGACAACAGCCTCAACCGGGTCGTCGCCACGGTGCAGTCGGTGGGCACGCCCACGAACTTCGACCTGACGGCCGGCATGCAGAGCGGGAAGACGATCGTCGACATCCCGGTCCGCATCCACCTGGAGAACCCCTTCCTGGGCTCGAAGTGCTACATCGGCACCGCCTCCGACCCGATCGTGCTGAGCCCGCGCAACCTCACCCAGCCCGCCATCGGCAGCCGCCGCTTCGATGCCGACGGCACGGCGAACACCGGGGGCTTCCTCAACCGGATCGAGCTGACCGGCAACGCGCAGGGGGACGCGGCCTTCGCGGTGCCCGGCGTGAGCGGCTGCGGCCCGCTGACCCTCGGCGAGCTGAACTGGGCGGTCAACCTGAAGACGGGCCTTCCGTCGGCCTCCGGCAAGAACAGCCTGACGCTCAACAACGCCGCCACCTACACGGCAGGCCTGGCGCTGCCGGGTTCGTCGGCCCCCAACGCCGGCCGGCTGCTGGCGGAGAGCTGGCACGCGGGAGTGGCGAAGTAGCCGGGCCGGCCTGCGGCCGGAGCACCGCTTCGGGCACGGACGACGGCGCCGTCTGGTCGGTGACCTGGGGGAGTGTGCGGGGGCGTGGGGGCTCCACCGTCGAGGTCCGGCGGACCGGCCCCTGACGTTCCATCCGGTGAGCTCGTCCGGAGGTGTGATCAGCGGGAGCGTCCCGGACTTCGAGCCGGGGTTCCGCACGGAAACGCCGTTCGGCCTCCGCACGGGCTCGATCACCGGGACGACCGGCGACGTCGTATTCGGCACCGCGACCGATGAGGCCACGGTGAACGCCGGGACGGGGCTCGTCGTCCCGACCGCCGGCAATTGCGCAGGAATCCTCAACAGCGGGGACTCGATCAGGTGCTCGGCCGCCTACGGGGTCGATTTCTCCTGAGGCTTGTGCCGCCCTTCCTCTGTCCGCCCCGCCCGGCTCGTGCTGCCGGGCGGGGCGGACGTGCGTATGGGGCCATGAGTTCTTCGCACCGTGGGCCGGAACGACTCACTTCTCGACAAGAGAAAGAAATCGAATACTCACCCGGCAACAAAAAAAGCGAGAACGCCCGTCATTGTGCAAAAAAGTTGAGCAACTGCTATTGCGAAGGCAGGTTACCGAGCCGTAGCGTCCCGGTTGAGCAGCGGGGAAAGGTGCCCGTGGCTGCTCGTTCGGTACCTCGGGGGCCCGGTGGATCCGGCCCCGCCGACCGTCGGAACCCGGCCTTCCGGCCGAAAAGCTTGCGCATGTTTCGACAAAGCCGCCGTACGGCTTTGTCACTTGTTGACAAGTGACCCGTACTGCACTTCAGATTCGTCGATTTCCGCTGCTCAACGGCTTGTCCTGGCGGTTTCGACAGACATAGCGTGTGCGCCTCCTGGTGCATGTGTGACGAGCCGCCATTGGATTTACCGGAGCCGGAGCGCTGACAGATGACTTCGTTCACAGAAACTTCGAAGGAGGGCCGATGGGAATCGAAGTAGTCGTCGAGGGCCTGACGAAGTCCTTCGGCAAGCAGAACATCTGGCAGGACGTCACCCTCACGCTGCCCGCCGGCGAGGTGAGCGTGATGCTCGGGCCTTCCGGCACCGGAAAGACCGTCTTCCTGAAATCCATCATCGGTCTGCTGAAGCCGGAGCAGGGGCGCGTCCTCATCAATGGCGTCGACATGGTGAACAGTCCGGAACGCGAGATCATGGAGACCCGGAAGCTCTTCGGGCTCATGTTCCAGGACGGCGCGCTCTTCGGTTCGATGTCGCTCTTCGACAACATCGCCTTCCCGCTGCGCGAGCACACCCGCAAGAAGGAATCGGAGATCCGCCGGATCGTCATGGAGCGCATCGACATCGTCGGGCTCCTCGGCGCCGAGGACAAACTGCCGGGCGAGATATCCGGCGGCATGCGCAAGCGGGCCGGCCTGGCCCGCGCCCTCGTCCTGGACCCGCAGATCATCCTCTGCGACGAGCCGGACTCCGGGCTCGACCCGGTCCGCACCGCGTACATCTCCCAGCTGCTCATCGACCTCAACGCGCAGATCGACGCGACGATGCTCATCGTCACCCACAACCTCGACATCGCGGCCACCGTCCCGGACAACATGGGCATGCTGTTCCGCCGCAACCTGGTCACCTTCGGACCGCGCGAGGTGCTGCTCACCAGCGACATGCCCGTCGTCTCCCAGTTCCTCGCCGGGCGCCGCGAGGGCCCCATCGGGATGGCCGAGGAGAAGGACGCCGCCACCCTCGCCGCCGAGGAGATCAACGGCTACGGGGTCGGCATCAGCTCCGCCAACGCGCCGCGCACCGTCGTCCCGCAGCTGGAGCCGTCGCCCGGCCTGCCCGTGCGGCAGGCCGCCCTGCGCCGCCGGGAACGGGTCCTGTCGATGATGGGCCAGCTGCCCGAGGCCGCCCGTACCGCCATCATGAAGAGCTACGCTCCGGCCGCGGGCGGTGGGAACCCGTGACGGCCCCCATGCCGGTACTGCCCCCCGAACCGCCCGTCTCCGGCGCCGACGGCGTGGAGGGCGCGGGCGGGCGGAAGACGCGCAAGGCGTCGGGACGGCAGCGGCCGACCCGGCTGCTCGCCCCGCTGCGCGAGACCGGGAAGCTCTTCTCCCTCGCCGCGACCGTGAGCCGGGAGATGTTCCGAAGGCCCTTCCAGTTCAGGGAGTTCGTCGAACAGTTCTGGTTCGTCGCCAGCGTCACCATTCTGCCCGCGGCACTCGTCTCCATCCCGTTCGGCGCGGTCATCGCCCTCCAGGTCGGCTCGCTGACCCAGCAGCTCGGGGCTCAGTCCTTCACCGGCGGGGCCAGCGTCCTCGCCGTGATCCAGCAGGCCAGCCCGATCATCGTGGCCCTGCTGATCTCCGGCGCGGCGGGCTCGGCCATCTGCGCCGACCTCGGGTCCCGGAAGATCCGCGAGGAACTCGACGCGATGGAGGTCATGGGCGTCTCGCCCATCCAGCGCCTGGTCGTGCCGCGCGTCCTGGCCACCATGCTGGTGGCCGTCCTGCTGAACGGCCTGGTCTCGGTCGTCGGCACGCTCGGCGGCTACTTCTTCAACGTGATCCTCCAGCACGGCACCCCCGGCGCCTACCTGGCCAGCTTCTCCGCCCTCGCCCAGCTCCCCGACCTGTACATCAGCGAGGTCAAGGCGCTCATCTTCGGCTTCATCGCGGGCATCGTGGCCGCCTACCGCGGACTCAACCCGCGCGGCGGTCCCAAGGGCGTCGGCGACGCGGTCAACCAGTCCGTCGTCATCACCTTCATGCTGCTGTTCTTCGTGAACACGGTCCTCACGACGATCTACCTCCAGATCGTCCCCGCGAAGGGGAGCTGACCGATGTCGATGCTCAGCTGGCTCGATCGATCGGGTGAGCAACTCACCTTCTACGTCCGGGCGTTGATCTGGATACCGCGCACCCTGCGCCGCTACCTGCGCGAGGTCCAGCGGCTGCTGGCCGAAGTGGCCTTCGGCAGCGGCGGCCTCGGGGTCATCGGCGGCACCATCGGCGTGATGGTCGCGATGACCCTCTTCACCGGCACCGTCGTCGGCCTCCAGGGCTACGCGGCCCTCAACCAGATCGGTACCTCCGCCTTCACCGGCTTCATCTCGGCCTACTTCAACACCCGCGAGATCGCCCCGCTCGTCGCCGGCCTCGCGCTCTCCGCGACCGTGGGCGCCGGATTCACCGCCCAGCTCGGCGCCATGCGGATCAACGAGGAGGTCGACGCCCTGGAGTCGATGGGGGTGCGGTCCATGCCGTACCTCGTCTCCACCCGGATCATCGCCGGGGTCGTCGCGATCATCCCGCTGTACGCGATCGGGCTGCTCTCCTCGTACCTCGCCTCCCGTTCCATCACGATCCTGTTCAACGGACAGTCCGCGGGCACGTACGACCACTACTTCAATCTCTTCCTCTCCCCGGACGACGTGCTGCTGTCCGTGCTCAAGGTGCTGATCTTCAGCGTCATGGTGATCCTCGCCCACTGCTACTACGGCTTCCACGCCACGGGCGGGCCCGCCGGGGTGGGCGTGGCGGTCGGCCGTTCGGTGCGCAATGCCATCGTGCTCATCAGCGTCACCGACTTCTTCCTCTCCCTCGCCATCTGGGGCGCCACGACGACGGTGAAGGTGGCAGGCTGATGAATTCCCGACGCGCGCAGACCGCCCGCCACCGGCTCGCCGGAGTCGCCTTCCTCCTCGTGCCCGCCGTACTCGTATGGGTCTCGGTCTCGGTGTACCGGAAGGACTTCACCGACGACGCCACCGTGACCGTACGCACCGGCAGTGTCGGCAACGAGATGCACCAGAACGCCGACGTGAAGATGCGCGGCGTCGTCGTCGGACAGGTCCGCGGCATCGCGGCCGACGGCGACGGAGCCCGGCTCACCCTCGCCATCGACCCCGGCCAAATGGACCGGATACCGG
Organism: Streptomyces sp. NPDC002669; assembly: GCF_042889165.1. NCBI lineage: Bacteria > Bacillati > Actinomycetota > Actinomycetes > Kitasatosporales > Streptomycetaceae > Streptomyces > Streptomyces sp. NPDC002669. Next base: position 159,781 of record NZ_JBIAQQ010000016.1, read on the forward strand.
CCGACGTCACCGCCCAGATGCTGCCCACCACGCTCTTCGGCGAACGGTTCGTGGCACTCGTGCCGCCCGCCGCACCGTCCGCGCGGACGCTGCGGGCCGGGGCCGTCATCCCGCAGGACCGCTCGAAGAACGCCATCGAGCTGGAGGAGGTCCTCGACGACGTCCTGCCGCTGCTGACCGCCGTGAAACCGGAGAAACTCGCCTCCACCCTCGGCGCGGTCTCCCGGGCCCTGCAAGGACGCGGCGAGAAGCTCGGCGACACCCTCGTCACGCTCGACGCCCACCTGGCGAAGTTCAACCCCCAACTCCCCACGCTCAACGCCGACATCAAGGAACTCGTCAAGGTGAGCAAGGTGTACGGGGACGCCGCCCCCGACATCCTCGACGCGCTCACCGACTTCACCACCACCAGCGGCACCGTCGCCGAACAGCAGGCGCAGCTCGCCGACCTGTACGGGGCCACCACCGCCTCCGCGCAGGACATCACCTCCTTCCTCCGGGAGAACAAGGACAACCTGATCCGGCTCTCCGCCACCAGCCGGCCGACCCTGGAACTCCTCGCCCGGTACTCGGACGAATTCCCCTGCACCCTGCGGACCATGGCCGGGTTCGTCCCCGCCATGGACAAGGCGCTCGGCAAGGGCACCGATCAGCCCGGCCTGCACGTCTCGGTCCAGCCCGTGAAGTCCAAGGGCAAGTACGTGCCGGGCAAGGACACCCCGGTCTACGACGCCACCGGCGGACCGCACTGCTACTCCGTGCCGTACGTCGGCAGGACCGTACCGACCGCGGACGCCCGCACGGCACCGGCCGCCCCGCGGGAGAGCGCCGCGCACGGTGACGGAGCGGACCGGACCGCACGGCCCGGCCGGGGCCCCGCCCTCGGCATGCCCAACTCCCCGCAGGAGAGCCGGCTCGTGAACGAGCTGGTCGCCCCCTCACTGAAAGTCCAGCCGCAGACCCTGCCCGACTGGAGCAGCGTGCTCATCGGTCCGGCCTTCCGCGGCGCGGAGGTGAAGTTCAAGTGAAGCGCCGTTCCCTCGCCGGGCCGCTGACGAAGTCGATCGTCTTCATCCTGGTGACCGTGCTCGCCACCACCGTGCTGGCGCTGTCCATCGCCAACACGGGAGTCGGCGAGACCACCGAGTACAAGGCCCGGTTCACCGACGTCACCGGCCTGATCGTCGGCGACAGCGTCCGGATCGCAGGGGTCAAGGTCGGACAGGTCGAATCCATCGAGGTGGCCGACAAGAGGCTAGCCGAGGTCGGCTTCGCCGTCCGCAAGGGACGCAAGCTCCCCGCCTCGGTCACCGCGTCGATCAAATACCTCAACATGGTCGGCCAGCGGTACGTCGACCTCGACCAGGGAGCCGGGCCGGTCGGCGAGAGCTTCGCCGCCGGAGCGACCATCCCGGTCTCCCGCACCACCCCGGCACTCGACCTCACCCAGCTCTTCAACGGCTTCCAGCCGCTGTTCGAAGGACTCTCCCCGCCGGACGTCAACCAGCTGGCCGGCTCCATCGTCCAGGTGCTCCAGGGCGAGGGCGGCACCGTCGACAGCATCCTCTCCCACGTCGGCTCGCTGACCGGCACGGTCGCGGCCAAGGACAAGGTGATCGGAGAGGTGATCAAGAACCTCAACACGGTCCTGAAGACCGTCAACGACCGCGAGGACGGCTTCGACGACCTCGTCGTCACCCTGCAGAAACTCGTCACCGGCTTCTCCGGCGACCGCAAACCCCTGGGCGAGGCGGTCACCGCCATGGGCGCGCTCACCACCGTCACCGCGGACCTCTTCGAGGACGGTCGCAAGCCGTTGAAGAAGGACATCAAGGAACTCGGCCGGCTCTCCGACCAGTTGGCCGCGGGCACCCCGCAGATCGAGAACTTCCTGAAGAAGACCCCGGCCAAGATGACGGCGATCAGCCGGCTCGCCTCGTACGGCTCATGGCTCAACCTCTACCTCTGCGAGGCCAAGGTCCGCGGAGTGACGACCGAGGACGGCAGCGCCCCGCCCACCGGCATCGCGATCACACAGCCGAGGTGCCTGTCATGAGGATCAAACCCGTACGGGAACGCAACCCCGTCGCCGTCGCCGTGGTGGGACTGGTCGTCCTCGCCCTCGTCGCGCTGGGCGCCTACCGCGCCGACTCGCTGCCCTTCCTCGGCGGCGGCACCGCCTACAGCGCCGACTTCACCGAGTCCGCCGGACTGGAAGAGGGCGACGAGGTGCGGATCGCCGGCGTGAAGGTCGGCGAGGTCACCGGAGTGTCGCTGGACGGTTCCAAGGTGAAGGTCGGCTTCCGGGTCGAGGACGCCTGGATCGGCAACGCCTCCACCGTCGGCATCGCCATCAAGACGCTGCTGGGCGAGAAGTACCTCGCCGTCGACCCGCTGGGCGACGCCCCGCAGAACCCCGACGAACGCATCACGGCCGGCCGCACCACCTCCCCGTACGACGTCACCCAGGCGTTCAACGGGCTCGGCGAGACCATCGGGGAGATCGACACCGACCAGCTCGCCAAGAGCTTCGAGACGATCTCCGCCACCTTCAAGGACTCCCCGCCGGACGTGAAGAGCGCCGCCGAGGGACTCTCCGCCCTCTCGAAGACGGTCTCCGAACGCGACGCCCAGCTCGCCACCCTCCTCAAGGGCAGCAAGCGGCTCACCAAGACCCTCGCCGACAAGAAGAGCAGCTTCGAAACCCTGCTGGAGGACGGCAACCTGCTCCTCGGCGAGATCCAGGCCCGCCGCGACTCCATCCACCTGCTGCTCACCGGCACCCGGAACCTCGGCACCCAGATCACCGGCCTGGTCAAGGACAACGACAAGCAGCTGAAGCCGACCCTGGACTCGCTCGGCCGGGTCACCGCGGTCCTGGTGAAGAACCGCAAGAGCCTCGACAAGGTGCTCTCGCTCGCCGGTTCGTACAACCGGCTCGTCGGCAACACCCTCGGCAGCGGCCGCTGGTTCGACAACTACGTCTGCGGGCTCGTCCCGAAGGACTACCTGCCCGCCGGCACACCCCCGGCGACCGGATGCATGCCACCCAAGCAGCGAGGCGGCCGCTGACATGAAGATGAAGCGCATCGTCGGCATGGGCGCCGGACTCGTCGTGGTGGCCGTCGCGGTCACCGGCGGAGTCATGGCCATGGACGACGAGGGAACGACGACCATCACCGCCTACTTCGACCAGGCCACCGGCGTGTACGCCGGATCGGACCTGCGGATCCTCGGCGTCCGGGTCGGCCGGGTCGAATCGGTCACGCCCCGGGGGGAGGAGGTCGAGGTCACCCTGCGGGTCGACAAGGGCGTCAAGGTCCCCAAGGGGGCGCACGCCGTGGTCGTCGCCCCCAGCCTCGTCGCCGACCGCTACGTCCAGCTCGCCCCCGCCTACGACGGGGGACCGCTGATCGAGGACGACGCGGTGCTGCCGGCCGCGAAGAACGCCACCCCCGTCGAGGTCGACCAGCTGTACGACTCCATCACGAAGCTCTCCAAGGCCCTCGGCCCGGAAGGGGCCAACGCGAACGGGGCGCTCTCCGGACTCCTCGACACCGGGGCCAGGAACCTCGACGGCAACGGAAAGGCCATCGGGGACTCCATCGAGCAGTTCGGCAAGGCCGCCAAGACCCTCGACAGGAGCAGCGGGAACCTCTTCGACACGCTCTCCTACCTGCAGACCTTCACCACCATGCTGAAGGAGAACGACGGCAATGTGCGCGCCGCCGAGCAACAGCTCAACACGGTCACCGGATTCCTCGCCGACGACAAGGAGAACCTCGGCGCGGCACTGAAGGAACTGGGCACCGCGCTCGGGCAGGTCAAGGGCTTCATCCAGAAGAACCGCGGTGCCCTGAAGGCGAACGTGGAAGCGCTGGTGCCGATCACCCAGACCCTGGTCGACCAGCGCGCCTCGCTCGCCGAGTCGCTCGACACGCTGCCGCTCGCCGCGGACAACGTCCTCAACGCCTACGACCCGGCGCACCGCACCCTCAACGGCCGCACCAACCTCAACGAACTCTCCATGGGCGGGCCCCTCACGGAGGCCACCGCGCTCGCCGGCCTCACCCCGGTGGACACCGCCCGCCGCAAGGCGCTGCCCGCCCTGCCGCTCCCGGCCGTCGGCACCGTCTACGGCACCCCGGAAAGGTCCGCCACGGACAAGAAGGAGGCGAACCGATGAGCCGTGTCCTGCGCAGACCCGGAGCCCGCACGACCGGCATCGCCGCACTGCTGGCCGTGGGGGTCGGACTGACCCTGGTCGTCACCGGCTCCGGCCTGCCCGCGTTCACCGGCCTCGACCAGGTGCCGCTGCCCGGCGGAGCCGACCTCGGCGACCACCCCTACGAGGTCACCGCGGAATTCGCGGACGTGCTCAGCCTCGCCCCGCAGGCATCGGTGAAGGTCAACGACGTCGCCGTCGGCCGCGTCACCAAGGTCTCCCTCGGCTCGGGCAGCTGGAACGCCAAGGTCACCATGCGCGTCAACGGCAAGGTCGAACTGCCCGCCAACGCCTACGCCCACCTGGAACAGTCCAGCCTCCTGGGGGAGAAGTACATCCAGCTCGCCGCCCCCGCACGCGGCACCGAACGGGGCAGGCTCGCCGACGGGGACCGCATCCCGCTGAGCCGGACCAACCGGAACCCCGAGGTCGAAGAGGTCTTCGGCGCCCTGTCGATGCTCCTCAACGGCGGCGGCGTCAACCAGCTCAAGACCATCACCACCGAGCTGAACAAGGCGCTCGCCGGACGCGAACCCCAGGTCCGCTCCATGCTCGGCCGGGTGGACACCCTCGTCACGAACCTGGACGAGCACAAGGAGGACATCACCGACGCGCTCGACGGGGTGAACCGGCTCTCCGCCACCCTCGCCACCCGCAAACGGGACGTCGGCACGGTCCTCACCGAACTCAGCCCCGGCATGAAGGTCCTGGAGAAGCAGCGTGGCTCGCTCCTCACCATGCTGCGCTCGCTCGACACGCTCTCCACCGTCGCCGTCGACACGATCGACAAGAGCAAGGCCGACATGATCGCCGACCTCAAGGCCATCGCCCCGACCCTCAAGGCACTCGCGGATTCCGGCAAGGACCTGCCCGACTCCCTCCAGGTGCTGTTCACCTACCCGTTCACGGACGAGGTGCTGCGCGGGGTGAAGGGCGACTACCTCAACGTCTACCTGGATGTGACGGCCATGCCCGGCACGCAGATCGTCCCGTCGCTCGTACCCCCGGTCACTCCGCAGACCGGGACCGGCACGGCACTGCCGCTGCCCCTGCCCGCGGTACCGACGGCGGACCCGAAGGAGCGCGGCCGATGATCACCCTCGCCATCCGGCTCAAGAACATCTCCTTCCTCGTCATCGCGGTGCTCGTCCTCGGCTTCCTCGGCATCCGGTACGCCGACCTCGGGCACTACGTCGGCCTGCGCAGCTACTACACCGTCAAGGTCCAGCTCCCGCGCACCGGAGGGCTCTACACCCACTCCAACGTCACCTACCGGGGCGTCTCGGTGGGCCGGGTCGGACCGATCGAGCTGACCGACGAGGGGATCGAGGCCGAACTGCGCATCGAGAAGGACGCCCCGAAGATCCCGGACGGCCTCAAGGCCGACGTCGCCAGCCTCTCCGCGGTCGGCGAGCAGTACATCGACCTGCGGCCCACCCGCTCCGAGGGCCCCTACCTGGAGAACGGCTCCGTCATCGACCAGGTCGACACCACCGTCCCCGCCCCCGTCACCGACGTGCTCACCAGCGTCGACGAGCTGGCGGGCTCCGTGGACCTGGAGTCCCTGCGCACCGTCGTCGACGAGTTCGGCACCGCGTTCGAAGGCCGCGGCGACGACCTCCAGGTCCTGCTGGACTCCGGGAGCGACTTCGTCCGGGCCGCCGACGACGCCCTGCCGACCAACACCCGGCTGATGGCCGACGCCCGCACGGTGCTGCGCACCCAGGCCGAACAGGGCGAGGCGCTCAAGGGCTTCGCCTCCGGCGCCAAGGAACTCGCCGCACAGCTCAAGGGCTCCGACACCGACCTGCGCAAACTGATCGCCGCCGCCCCCGGCGCCGCGGGACAGATGAGCGGACTGCTGCGGGACATCGACCCGGCCTTCGGCGTCGTCGTCGCCAACCTCCTCACCACCTCCGAGGTGGCCGTCACCCGGCAGCGCGGCATGGAGGAACTCCTGGTACGACTGCCCGCGGTGGCCGCCGCCGGCTCCAGCGCGATCGACGGGGACGGCGCCCGGTTCGGCATGTCGGTCACCTTCTTCGAACCGCTGCCCTGCACCGCCGGGTACGGCGGCACCACCTACCGCAACGGCCTGGACACCACGCCCGGACCCGCCGTCAACACCAAGGCCCGCTGCACCTCGTCGCCCGGCACCGGCATCAACGTGCGCGGCAGCGCGAACGCGCCGAAGGGCGGCCCCGTGCCCGAGCCCGCCCGGCCCGGCTCGATGCTCCTGGGCAACGGCACGGCGAACCGGCTGCCGGGAGCGCTCGGCGTCGCCCCCGACCCCGCCCCGGCCACCGCCGGCATGGCCGGACTGCTCGGACTCGGACGGGGGAGCGGCGAATGACCTCGCGCACGAAGACCCTGGGCGGCTGGGCGGTGCTGCTCGTCGCCGCGCTGCTCTGCGGCCTCGGTGGCTGGTCGTACGTCCGGGCCCGCGGGGACGACGACCTGGCGTACGCGAAGGACCGGGACACCGCGCTGGCCGAGGGGAAGAGCCGCCTCGCCCTGCTGAACAGCCTCGACGGCAAGGACGCCGGGAGCGTGGACACCGGCCTCGCGGCCTGGCTCGACTCCTCGACCGGACCGCTCCACGACCAGCTGGCCCGCACCCGGAGCAAGGACGCCGAGGCCCTGGCCGAGGCGGGTGCCACCGCCCGCGGGAAGGTCACCGACGCGGCGCTCACCGCGCTCGACGAACGCACCGGCACCGCGGAGATGATCGCGACCGTCGACGTCGAGGTCACCCCGCGCACCGGGAAGGGCGGCACCGAACGCAAACGCTTCGAGGCCACGCTCGCCCGGACCCCGGACGGCTGGAAGATCAAGGCGCTCACGGCGATCGCGGCCGGGGGCGGCGCATGAGGGAACGGGGAGGGACGGCGGTCGTGAGCACGGACGTGGACACACCGGACACCGAGGAGCTCGCGGAACCCGGCACGGACGCCCGGGAGGACCCGCCCGGGCAGCCGGAACCCGGACGGCGGTGGCCGCGCGTCGTGGCGGCCGTCCTGACGGCCGCGCTGCTCGTGACCGGCGGCGCGCTCTTCGTCGAGGGCAGGCAACTGCGCGACACCCCCGCCACGTCGAACCACGCGCTGACCGACAGCGAGGCGACCACCCGGGTCGCGGGCGATGTCAGCAACGCGCTGGGCAAGGTCTTCTCGTACAGCCCGCAGGCCACCGCCGTCACCAAGGAGGCGGCGAAGAAACTCCTGGCCGGCAAGGCGCTCCAGCAGTACGCGGCGCTGTTCGGCCAGGTCGAGAAGCAGGCCGCCGACCAGAAGCTCACGCTCACCACCCATGTCGTGCGCGCCGGGGTGACCCGGCTGACGGAGGACAGCGCCCACCTGCTCGTCTTCCTCGACCAGGTCTACGAGCGCGAGGGCAGGCGGGCCACCACGGCGGCGGCGCAGCTGTCGGTCACGGCCCGGCTGCGGGACGGCCAGTGGACCGTCGTCGAGATCACCGCCAGATGAAAGAGCCGCACGCGCGCGACTCGGCACGCAGGGCCCGGCAGGGAGAGGGAACGATGGCACGGATACGGACGACGGGGAACCCGCTGGTGGCGGCGGCGATCGTACTGACGGTCGCGGCCGCCGGCGCGGCGGTCTGGGGCGGGGTGTCCCGGTACGAGGCCGCGCACGACGAGTCGGCGGCGTACGCGCGGGTCCGCGACGACGCGCTGGCCGCGGGCGAGCAGGCCGTGCAGAACATGAACACGCTCGACCACCGCAAGCTGGAGCAGGGCCTCGACACCTGGGCCGACTCCACCACCGGCGACCTGCACCGGCAACTCGTCGACGGGCGGGACGCGTTCGTGAAGCAGATCCGGGAGGCGAAGACGGTCAGCACTGCCCAGATCCTGTCCGGGGCGGTCACCGAACTCGACGACCGGGCGGGCAGAGCCGGAGTCATGGTGGCGCTGCGGGTCACCGTGACCGCGCCCAAGGGCAAACCCGCGGTGAAGGAGAGCCGGATGCTCGGACAGCTCACCCGCACCGCCGAGGGGTGGAAGCTCAGCGCCCTCGGCCAGGCGCCCGTCGGCAACACGGCCGGCTGAGAGCCCGACGCCACCGACTCCCACCCCGCCACCGAGAGGACCCCCGCACATGTCGACGACCCGTCACCTCGTCAACCGCCGGCGCCGGCTGGCCACCGTCGCCGCGGAACGCGCCACCACCGCCACCATCGCCCCGCCGCGCGGACCGCAGGACCCGGCCCCGTCCCGGGACGAGTCCGCGCGGACCCCGGACGGGCCGGACACCACCACCGACGACGAGGTCACGGACTCCGCCGCCGACGACGAGGCGGCGGCGGAGGAGAGGGGAGAGGAGCCGAAGCGCGAGCGGACACCCCGGCTCCGCGTTCGGCTCCCCCTCGTTCTCGGCGTCCTCACCGTGCTCCTCGGGGCCTACGCCGCCTGGGCGTTCGCCTCGGCCGGCGACCTGCGCGACGACCCGGCCCGGCAGAACACCGCCCTCACCGACATCGGCCGCACCAGCGAGGTGAAGGGCCAGATCTCCGAGGCCGTCGGCGCGGTGTTCTCGTACGACTACGCCTCGCCCGCCAAGTCCGACCAGGCGGTGAAGAGCCATCTGACCGGCAAGGCGGTCCAGCAGCACCGGGACATGCTCGCCCAGGTACGCGCCCAGGGGCAGAAGCAGAAGCTGGTGCTGACCACGACCGTCACCGACAGCGGGGTGGAACGCCTGAACGGCGACCGGGCCCGGCTGCTGATCTACGCCGACCAGAGCAACACCCGTACCGGCAAGGCGGAGGAGACGACCTACGCGGCGGCCATGTTCGCCGTGGACGCCGTCCGGCACGGCGGAACCTGGCGGATCTCCGCCATCGACACGTTCGCCCGGTGACCCGGGGGGGAGAGGGGAGCACGCATGAGGTTCAACGGCACGATGCGCCGCGGACTCGGCGGCACGGCGGCCGCCGTCGCGGCGATGGCCGCGCTCACCGCGTCCCAGGCCCCGGCACCGGTCGGCCACGAACCGACCGCGAAGGAGCGCCGGGAGGCCGACGAGGTCACGTGGTCGCAGGTCCCCAACGACGACTCGTACCACACCGAACTGCCCCCGTTGCAGTCGCCCGAGCCGCCGAAGGCCGGGGAGAAGCGGAACCCGGATGCCGTCCGCTCGTGGACCGAGGCGGGCATCCCGGCCACCGTCCTCGCCGCCTACCGCAAGGCGGAGGGCGCGCTCGGGCGGACCGACCCCGGCTGCCGCCTGCCCTGGCAACTGCTCGCGGCGATCGGCAAGGTCGAGTCCGGCCAGGCGGGCGGGGGACGGGTCGACGCCCACGGCACGACGACCACCCCGATCCTCGGCCCGGTGCTCGACGGCGCCGGATTCGCCCGTATCCGGGACACCGACGGCGGCGCGTACGACGGCGACCGGACCTACGACCGGGCGGTCGGCCCGATGCAGTTCATCCCCTCCACCTGGGCGCACTGGGGCAAGGACGGCAACGGCGACGGCCGCCGCGACCCCAACAACATCTACGACGCCGCCCTCGCCGCCGGGCACTACCTGTGCGCCGGCCCCCGCGACCTGTCGGTGAAGGCCGACCTGGACCGGGCGATCCTCAGCTACAACCGCTCGGACACCTATCTGCGCACCGTGCTGTCCTGGCTGGAGTTCTACCGCAAGGGCGTCCACACGGTGGCCGACGGCAAGGGCACCGTCCCGAAGAGCCCCGGTGCGGGCGGCCCCAACAAGCCGAAGCACCCGGTCGGGGGCCCCGGCACGGGCGGCGGCATCGTCGTGGGCCCGCAGCCCGGCGGATCGCCCGGCCCGTCCCCGTCCCCGACCACCGGCCCGTCCCCCTCCGGATCGCCCACCGGCTCCCCGGACCCGACCGGTTCCCCGGACCCCACCGAGCCGGGCAGCCCGTCGCCCGACCCGACCGACAGCGGACCGGCCTCCCCCGACCCCGGCACGAGCCCCGACCCCAGCCCCTCGGATTCCGCACCCGGCTGCCCCACCGACTCGCCGAGCCCGGACCCGACCGACCCGCCCGGCGGCACCGACTCCCCGCCGCCCGGCCCGGGAACGGGCGAGGACCCGTGCGCCACCCCGTCCGAGACGCCGTCAGCCGGCTGAGAACACCTCGGCCAGGTCGTACCGCACCACCTCCTCCAGCTGCGCGTACGTGCAGCCGGCGGGGGTGCGGTCCGGCCGCCACCGGCGGAACCGGGCGGTGTGCCGGAACCGGTCGCCCTCCATGTGGTCGTACGCCACCTCGCAGACCCGCTCCGGGCGCAGCGCCACCCACGACCGGTCCTTCTTCCCGGACCAGCGGTTCTGCGCCCCGGGCAGCCGGGCGTCCTCATGCGCCCGCGCGTCGGCCCAGGACGCCCACGGGTGGTCCGGGAAACCGACGCGCAGCGGCTCCAGCTCGGCCACCAGCTCCTCGCGGCGCCGCATCGGGAAGGCCGCGCAGACCCCGACGTGCTGCAGCACCCCCTCGGAGTCGTACAGCCCGAGCAGCAGCGAGCCGACGACCGGGCCGCTCCGGTGGAAGCGGTACCCCGCCACCACGCAGTCGGCGGTCCGCTCGTGCTTGATCTTGTACATCGCCCGGACGTCGGGCAGGTAGGGCAGATCGAGCGGTTTGGCCACCACACCGTCGAGCCCCGCGCCCTCGTACCGCTCGAACCACTGCCGGGCGACCGCCGGGTCCGTGGTCGCCGGCGCGAGGTGCACCGGGGGCGCGGCACCGGCCAGGGCCTCCTCCAGGACGGCGCGGCGGCCGGACTGCGGGGTGGCGAGCAACGAGTCGTCCCCCAGCGCCAGGACGTCGAAGACGACCAGGTCGGCCGGGGTCCGCCCGGCGAGCAGCCGCACCCGGGAGGCGGCGGGGTGCAGGCGCTCACCGAGCCGGTCGAAGTCCAGCCGCCCCTCGTGCGCGATCACGATCTCGCCGTCGACCACGCAGCGCGGCGGCAGACCGTCCCGGACGGCGGCGACCAGTTCGGGGAAGTAGCGGGTGAGCGGCTTGCCGGTGCGGCTGCCGATCACCACCTCGTCGCCGTCCCGGTGCACGATCGCACGGAAGCCGTCCCACTTCGCCTCGTACTGCATGCCCGGCGGGATCTTCGCCACGGACTTGGCGAGCATCGGTTTCACAGGAGGCATCACCGGAAGGTCCATGGTCGGATTCTCACCCCTGAAACCGCATAATTCCTCCGATGTGCGGCACGACGGAGCCAGGCCTACCGTGACCGTCATGGGCGCAGCGGTGAAAGCGGTGGAGCTGGAGGCCGACGGACGGACCGTACGGCTCTCCCACCCGGACAAGGTCTACTTTCCGCAGAAGGGCTACACCAAGCGGGACGTGGCCGAGTACTTCCTGGCCGTGGGCCCCGGCATCACCCGTGCCCTGCGCGACCGGCCGACGACCCTCCAGCGCTTCGTGGACGGTGTCGACGGCGAGTCCTTCTACCAGAAACGGGCCCCGAAGAACCTCCCCGACTGGATCCCCACCGCCGAGGTCACCTTCCCGAGCGGCCGTACCGCCGACGAGATCCGCCCCACCGGCCTCGCCGCCGTCATCTGGGCGGCCAACCTCGGCACACTCACCTTCCACCCCTGGCCGGTCCGCGGCACCGACACCGACCATCCGGACGAACTGCGCATCGACCTCGACCCGCAGCCGGGAACGGACTACGCCGACGCCGTGCGGGCCGCCCACGAGCTGCGGGCCGTGCTCGACGACCACGGGCTGCGCGGCTGGCCCAAGACCTCCGGGGGCCGGGGCATCCACGTCCTCGTCCCCATCGAACCCCGGTGGACCTTCACCGAGGTCCGGCGCGCCACCATCGCCGCCGGACGCGAACTGGAACGCCGGATGCCGGACCGGGTGACCACCGCCTGGTGGAAGGAGGAGCGCGGCGAGCGGATCTTCGTCGACTACAACCAGGCCGCCCGCGACCGCACGATCGCCTCCGCCTACTCCGTGCGCGCCCGCCCCCACGCCCCGGTCTCCGCCCCGCTGCGCTGGACGGAACTCGACGACGCCGAGCCGCGCGACTTCGACATCCGGACCATGCCCGGACGCTGCGCCGAGGAGGGCGACGTGCACGCCGACCTGGACGAGCACGCCTTCCGGCTCGACGGACTGCTGGAACTGGCGGACCGGGACGAGCGCGAGCGCGGGCTCGGCGATCTCCCGTACCCGCCCGATCACCCGAAGATGCCGGGCGAACCGAAGCGGGTCCAGCCGAGCCGGGCCCGGAACGGGGCGGACGACGAGGACGGGGAGAGCGGCAGGGGCGGCAGGGGCGGCAGGGGATGAGCGTGCCGGACCCGGGGCCCCCGGCCTCCCACGGAGCACACGGCCGGCCGCTGAGCGGCCGCCGGAGGTGGGCCGCGTACAAGGACTCGCCGTACTTCCCCGCGACCGTCCTGGTGTTCATCCTCGCCGCCGCGGCCGGGCTCTTCGCCGGTTCCTACACCTATGCGATGGCCAACCCGACCCCGCACCACATCCCGACCGCCGTGGTGAGCCGACCGGTCACGGGGAGCGAGAAGGAGTTCGTCACCGGCATGGACGAGGCGCTCGCCGCCTCGCTGGAGGTCCATCCGTTCGCGACCCGCGCGCAGGCCCACGAGGCGCTGGAGAGACAGGAGGTCTTCGCCATCGTCCGGGCGGTCGGCCCCGGTGTCTCGCTGGACGTCGCGGGAGCCTCCGGCGCCGCCGTCGCCCAGCTCCTCGCGGAGTCCGCGGCCGAGGTCGGGGCCAGGACCGGGGTGCCGGTCACCGTGCGGGACGTCAAGCCCCTGCAACGGGGCGACCCGCGCGGGCTGGCGCTCTTCTACATCTCGCTCGCCGCCGTCATCATCGGTTTCGTAGGCGCGATCCAGCTGAGCGTGCACGCCCGCGCCCTGATCCCGCTGGAGCGGATCGCCTTCACCGTCGGCTACTCGCTGCTCGGCGGGTTCACCATCGCCGCGGTGGTGGACTGGTGGCTGGGCGCGGTCGATCTGCCGTTCTTCGAGTCCTGGCTGATCCTGGCGTTCACGATGTTCACCTCGGGCATGGTCTTCACCATGTTCAACACCCTGATGGGGCGCTGGGCCATGATCCCGACCTGGGGCGTCATGGTGCTCCTGGGGAACCCCTCGTCGGGCGGGGCGGTCTCCTGGCCGCTGCTGCCCTCCGCACTCGGCCACATCGGGCGCTGGCTGCCGCCGGGCGCCTCCGTCAGCGCCCAGCACACCGCGGTCTACTACCAGGGCCACCAGCGGCTCTTCCCGTACCTGGTGCTGGGGGCCTGGGCGGTGCTCTCCTGCACGGTGTTCTGGGTGTGGCGCCACCGGCACCCGGGCGGCCGTGACCACATGCCCCGGCATGCGGTCACGGCCACCTGATCCGGGCCGGGCTACAGCTCCTTGATGCGGATGTCGCGGTACGAGACCACGTCCGTGGTGCCGTGCACCTGGAGACCGATGTAGCCGGAGGCGTACCGCCGGCCGTCGGTGCCCGGGTCGTCGCCCCGGGGCGGTTCGAAGACCTGACCGCCGGTGTTGTCGAACTCGTTCAGCAGGACCCCGTTGCGGTAGACCGAGTAGTGCTGGTCCACCACCCGGATCTCGTAGTCGTTCCAGGTGCCCTTGGGAGTGACCCCGGCACCGGCCAGCCCGACCCGGTCGAAGCCGTAGAGCGAACCGGTCTTGTACATGTCGCCGTCCGGTCGGTCGAGGATCTGCACCTCGTGGCCGTACTTGATGGCGACCCACTCCGGACGGGACTCCTCCGGGTTGTCGTGGACGTTCGGGAAGCGGACGAACACGCCGCTGTTGGCGTTGCCCGCGCCGGGGGCGTCGTCACGCCACTGGAGCTTCAGCGAGAAGTCGCCGTACTGCCGGCCCGGGAACCAGAGCATGCCCATGCCCTCCACCGTGGTGGAGCTGGTGAGGGTGCCGTCGGCGTTGAGCCCGAACTTCCCGCCGCCGACCTGCTGCCACTTGGCGAACGACTCCGCCGTGCCGTCGAAGAGCTTCCGGTAGCCCTCGTCCTGGCCGGGTTTGCCGATCCCCGACTGCTTGGCCGCCCGGTAGATCTTCCGGTGCTCGCGGGCGTCGATCACCCCGGCGGCGAGCAGCCGGTCGAGGACCTTGTCGACGTGCTTGAGGAACAGCGCGTGCGACGACCAGTCCTTCTCGTCCTCGATCAGTTCGTTGATGGTGCAGCGGTTGCCGGTGACGCGGTTGGGGACGCCGGTGTCGACCGTGCCGACGATGACGGTCAGCCGCTCGTCGAACTCCGGGCAGTTCGGCGCGGGCACGCCCCCGCCCTCCGCGACGGTGAACGACACCTGCTTCGCCCCGGAGGTGTTGCCGGCCCTGTCCGTCGCCCGGTGGGCGACGGTGTGGCGGCCGACGCGGTCGACGACGACGGCGGTGGTGTACGCGAGGTAGGGGCCGCCGTCGAGGGAGTACTCGATCCTGTCGACGCCCGATTCCGCGTCGGTCGCGGTGACGGTCACCTCGGCCCCGGTGATGTAGGAGCCGTCGGAGTTCCGGTCGCCGGAGACCGTCGCGGAGGTCTCCGGTGGTGTCTTGTCGTCCGTGGGTGGTGCGACGACGGTGAAGTCGGCCGTTTTCTCCGTCGCGGTGTTGCCCGCCCGGTCGGTGGCCCGGTAGCGGACGGTGTGCGTACCGGTCTCGTGCACCATCACGGGTGCGGTGTACGGCTGCCAGGCACTGTCCGGGCCGAGCGCGTACTCGACGGTGTCCACGCCCGAGCCGTCATCGCTCGCCGAGACGGTGACCGTGGCCTGACCGACGTACGCGCCGTCGGCGTTCCGGTCGCCGTCCACCTTCGCGGAGGTCTGCGGCGCGGCGGTGTCCTCGCCGCCGCCCTCGGTCACGACGAGGACGCCCTGCATCGCCTCGTGGCCCGGCATGGTGCAGTGGTAGAAGTACCGGCCGGGGGTGAGCGTGACCTCGGCGGTGTGCCTGCCGCCCCGGTCGTCGCCCGGATTGGCCAGGATGTTCAGCGCGACGTCGTCGTTGAACTCCGGGTCCGAGACGCTGAAGGTGAGGGTGTGCGGCATCCCGGTGGTGTTGCCGGTGGCCGCGCTGTTCTCGAAGACGATGGTCGCTCTGCCGGCCACCGCGGTCCTCGGGGCGGACAGATAACGGTCGATGGGGTCGCCCGCGGTCCAGGTGAGGACCTGGTCGGCCGCCGTGCCGGCCGGGGTCGCCGTACGGCCGTACGCCGCCGTCGAGGTCAGCCCCAGCACCATCAGGAACGAACCCAGCAGGGCGAGCCACAACCGGGCGGGTCGGTACCGCCTCCGGGAGAGGACCGGACGATGTCTCACCGCACTGCCGCCTTCCTGGCCAGGTCGTCGGCGGCCGGGGTCGGACCGCCGCCCTTGTACGTCACGCGCCACAGCGCGGACTTGGAGTCGGAGGTGAAGAAGCCGCGCCCGTAGTCCAGGACGTACAGCGAACCGTCCGGGGCGAACTTCCAGTCCATCAGGTTGCGGATGCCGTCGGCCCCGACCGGGACGATCTTCCTCAGGGACTCGGCGTGCGTGGGCAGCCCGCCCCTGCCGACCGTCCTCGGGTCGGTGAGCACGGCGTGCCGCGGCTGGTCGCCGTCGTAGAAGTCGCCGACGAACCACTTGCCGTCCCAGTACGCGGGCCACTTGTCGGGGCTGGTGCTCGCCGCGTCGTACCGGTAGACCGGTCCGTTCATGGTGGCCTGGCCGCCGCCCTTGAGCCAGGGCAGCAACTGCTTCTGCTCCCCGGCCTCGTAGCTCGGGATGCCGTTGGCGTCCCGCGGATAGTCCACACCGCCGCCCTGCGGCGAGTACCAGATGGTGTTGGAGGTGACCGGCGGCAGGTTCACCAGGCCGTCGTTGTTCGGCGACTCGTTCTTCGGGTGGTCGCAGTCGTACCAGCCGAGCGGCTCGGCGGGGTCGGGCAGATTGCGGTCCCGGTAGGGCTGCTTGTTGCCCATGCAGTACGGCCAGCCGTGGTTGCCCGCCTTCGTGATCGCGGCGAACGTGTCGTACTTGGCCGGGCCCCAGGTGGTGGACGGGGCGCCCGCGTCCGGGCCGACCCAGCCCGCGTACAGCGTGTCGGTCGACTTGTCGACGGAGATCCGGGCCGGGTTGCGCACACCCATCACATAGATCTCGCCACGCGTCTTTCCGCCGCCCTCGTCGGGCTCCTTCCCGGTGAAGAGATTGCCCTCGGGGAGCGTGTAGGTCCCGTCGTCCTCGGGGTGGATGCGCAGGATCTTTCCGTTGAGGTTGTTGGTGTTGCCCGCGGTGCGCCGGGCGTCGGCGAACGAGACGCCCTTGTGGCTGGGCTGCGGGTTGTTCCCGGAGTAACCGTCGCTGAAGCCGGAGGAGTTGTTGTCACCGGTCGCGATGTAAAGATTGCCCTTGGAGTCCCAGGCCATCCCGCCGCCCGCGTGGCAGCAGCTGTGGACCTGGACGGGCCAGCTCAGCAGCACCTTCTCCGAGGCCAGGTCCAGCTCGTTCGTGGCCAGGTCCAGGGTGAAGCGGGAGACCTGGCGCACCGCCAGCTGCTTGTCGCGGTCGAGCTTCGCGTGCGGGGTGTAGTGCAGGTACACCCAGCCGTTCTTCTCGAAGTCCGGGTCCAGCTCGATGCCGAGCAGCCCCTCCTCGACCTTGACCAGCTCGTCGCCGCCGCCCTTGTTGCCGAAGACCGTCAGCTCACCGGCGAGGGTGACCTCCTTGGTTTCCGGGTCGTAGACGTGGACCTGCCCGAGGCCCTTGCCGATGTCCGGGTCGTTCCAGTCGGTGACGACCGGCCTGCTGCTGTCGGCGCCGCCGCGTCCGATGTACAGCACGCGTCCGTCGGGGGCGGTGACCAGCCCGTGCGGCTCGCCGATCTGGTCGTTCCGCCCCGGCTGGTTGGGCCGGGTGACGCGCTCGGCCGTGTAGTTGGAGTCGATGGTGGCCTTGCAGTCGGCCTGCGAGAGCCGGGTCGTCCAGTTCAGCGCGCCGCGCAGATGGTCGCGGAAGTCGGTCTCCGCGAAGCTGTCGACGGTGCCGCCCATCGCCGTGTAGAAGGACCGGCCGCCGTCGTAGTCGCGGCACCAGGAGACCGGGTGGTCCCAGCCGTTGGCGCTCGCGCCCGGCTTGTAGGTGATCTCGCGGACGCGCGCCACGGTGTGCACGGCACCGGACGGGTTCTTCGCCCAGTTCAGCCACTTGTCGGGGCGCTTCCACTCCAGCGGCAGGTTCTTCGTCGCCGGGTGCTGCCGGTCGCCGACCTCGACCGTGGCGCGCTGCACGGAGGCCGGACCGTTCGCCGCCGGGCGGGCGCCGACCAGGCCGGTGAACCAGTCCGAGTACGGCTCGGTCCGTGCCGCGTCGTGGATGCCGAGGAAGCCGCCGCCCGCCTCCATGTACGCCTCCAGACCGGCCTCCTGCTCCGGATCGAGGACGTCGCCGCCGCCGGTCAGGAAGACGACGGCGTTGTACCGGCCGAGCTGCTTGCCGTTGGTGAAGACGGCGGGGTCGTCGGTGGCGACGGTCCGGAACCGGCCGGCCTCCGGGCCGGTGAGCCCGATCCGTTCGATCGCCGCGATACCGGCGTCGACGGTCGGGGACTCCTCGGTGGCGGAGGCGTGGAACACCAGCACCCTGACATTGGCGCCGCCTGGTGGCGACGGCAGGGACAACGTTGTCGGGATGGAGTCGGACGGCTCCGGATACGGTCTGGCGGCGGCCTGGCCGGCGCCGAGCAGGGAAGCGGTCAGGGCGACTGCCGAAAGGCCGACGACGAGTCCGCGTCGCGATCTGGACCGGTGATGTGGTGTGCGCTGCATGTGGTCACCCACCCTCTTTGGTCACTGCAACAGCGGATGAAGCTAGACCTCTTTTCGTGGTTCGCCAATAGCTATGGCGGCAATTGCGCGAACTTTGTCCTGGGTGTGGATGAACGGGGATTCCCCGGCTACGGTGTGGGCCGTCCGGAGGTCCGTCCTCGGCCTCACCGATCCACAGGTTCCTCAACATCCTTGGCACAGTGGGGAGTTCGGCATGGACAGAAGGAGCTTCAACCGGAGGATGCTGATCGGCGGCGGAGTCGCGGCGACGACCGGTCTGACATCGTTGTCCCTCGGTTCGATCGAGGCCAACTCGGCCGAGTCCGTGCCGAGGACCGCCCCGGCGGGCGGCGAGGTGCGCCATCTCAGGCTGTACGCCGAGAAGTTGGCGGACGGCCGGATGGGCTACGGCCTGGAGAAGGGGAAGGCGACCGTCCCGGGACCGCTCATCGAGATCAACGAGGGCGACACCCTGCACATCGAGTTCGAGAACACCATGGACGTGCCGGTCAGCCTGCACGCGCACGGCGTCGACTACGACATCGCGAGCGACGGCACCCGGATGAACCGGAGCGTCGTCGAACCCGGCGGCACCCGTACCTACACCTGGCGCACCCACGCTCCCGGCAGGCGCAAGGACGGCACCTGGCGGCCGGGCAGCGCGGGCTACTGGCACTACCACGACCACGTCGTCGGGACGGAGCACGGCACCGGCGGCATCCGCAAGGGCCTCTACGGCCCGCTCGTCGTCCGGCGCAAGGGCGACCTGCTGCCGGACAGGACGATCACGATCGTCTTCAACGACATGACGATCAACAACGAACCGGCCGACCGGAGCCCGGACTTCGAGGCCACGGTGGGGGACCGGCTCGAAGTCGTCATGATCACGCACGGCGAGTACTACCACACGTTCCACATCCACGGTCATCGCTGGGCGGACAACCGGACCGGCCTGCTCACCGGCCCCGACGACCCGAGCCGGATCATCGACACGAAGATCGTCGGTCCGGCGGACTCCTTCGGTTTCCAGATCATCGCGGGCGAACACGTGGGCGCCGGGGCCTGGATGTACCACTGCCACGTGCAGAGCCACTCCGACATGGGCATGGCCGGGCTGCTGCTCGTCGCCAAACCGGACGGCACCGTACCGGGCCACGAGCCGCACGGCGCGACGGCCCACCGCACGGCCGCGCCCGACGGGGCGTCGCACGACAAGGCGGCGCATGACGGGGACGCGCACGGCGGGACGGTGGCGGACCCCCGGTGACCAGGAGCGGGGCGCAGTCGCGTGCCGGGGAGGGGCGCGGTCGCACCGGTCGGCCGGTCACCCCGCCGGGCCCCCGCGGGCCCGGCGCGGTCAGTTCTCCGGCACCGTCCCGGCCGCGTCGGCGGCCAGGCGCAACTGCTCCTCCTCGACGATGCGCCGGGCCAGCGCACCGTCCGACACGTCCACGGCGTCCGGCGTCGTCTCGGCGACGTCGCTGCGCCGGGCGTACATGTCGAACAGCCGCTCCTTGCGGGCCAGGATGTCCAGCATCCGTTCGTCGACGCTGTCGGTCGCCAGGAGCCGGTGCACCCGGACGGTCCGTATCTGCCCCATCCGGTGGGCGCGGGCCACCGCCTGGTGCTCCATGGTCGGTTTGATCTGCGGCTCGCAGAGGATGACCACCGACGCCGCCTGCATGTTCAGCCCGACCCCGCCGGCCTGGATCTGGCTCAGCAGCACGGCATGGCCGTCCACGGCGGCGAAGTCGTCGATCAGCCCCTGCCGCCGGGCGGCCGGGACGTTTCCCGACAGCGGGCCGAACACCGGGGACCCCAGGGCCTGTTCGACGGTGAGGAGCACCTCGCGGAAGTACGAGAACACCACCACCTTGAGCCCGTTGCCGGCGGCCTCCGCCACCAGCTCGCGCAACCGGTTCAGCTTCGCCGACGTGGCGGGCCGGGCGTACGCGGCCCGGCGCATCCGCATGAACTGCCCGGCGCCCACGGCCTCGCGGTAGGCGGCGAGGTCGTCCGGGCTGAACTCCTCCCACTCGTCGACCTGCACCACCGAGGGGAGTTCGGCCAGCACGTCCTCCTGGTTGCGCCGCAGATAGGCCGGGGCGACCGCCCTGCGGAACGCGAGCGAACCGGCCGCCCCGTGGGTGGTGCGGATCGAGGGTGCCAGCTCGGGCTGGAGGTGGCGGACGAGGCTGCGGAACTCCTCGACCCGGTTCTCCATGGGCGTACCGGTCAGGAACAGCACCCGGTCGGTGCGCTGCGTCCAGCCGGACACCGCCCGGGAGCGCCGGGTCTCGGGGTTCTTGACGTAGTGGGCCTCGTCGACCACCAGCATCCCGGGCCGTATGCCGCAGTCCCGGGCGTCCGGCAGGGTGTGCAGGGCGTCGAACGTGGTGAGCGCGACCCCGCCGGTGCGGCGCCACTCGTCGAAGGCGCCCTGCCGCTCGGGGCCGTGCAGCGGCAGGGTGTGCAGGGTGGAACGGGCCCGGACCTCACGCGCCCAGTTGATCAGCACGCTCGCCGGGCAGACCACCAGGAAGTGCGTCTCGCCCCGCGCCGAGAGGTGCGCGAGCGCGGCGATGGCCTGGACGGTCTTCCCCAGCCCCATCTCGTCACCGATGATCACCCGCTTCTGCGTGAGCGCGAACCGGGCGCCGAACGACTGGTACCCGCGCAGGGAGACCCGCAGCCGGGCGTCGTCCAGCCGCAGATCGCGCACCCGGTCCGCCATCGCGGACGGGAGGAACCCCTCGGCCGCGTCCCGGTCGGGCCCGGTGCCCGACAGCTCGGCGATCAGGCTGTAGTACTCGGCGGACCGCAGCTCGAAGTCCACCCACGCCGCGACGTCCGACTCCGCCTCCCGCAGCAGATCCACCGAGACCTGCCCGAACAGCACCGGCAGCCCTCGCCCGGCCGCCTCGTCGACGGCCTCCCGCACTCCGCCCACGGCCTCCATGACCCGGGAGCGGGCCTGCCGCCGGGCGAACAGCATGCGCAGTCGCCCCCCGGCCGGTGCCGCCTCGGCCAGCAGGGGCTCCAGGCGCCCGACGAGCCGGCCCGCCGCGTCCACCGCCCGGCGGGCCTCGGAACCCGCCTCGACCAGCCGGTGCAACGCGATGACCAGCGCGGTCGCGGCCTCGTCCGGGGCGTCCACGTCCAGCCGGACCGTGACCGTGTCCCGCACCGCGTGGGCGATCTGCCCGGCGGCGGCCAGCGCCTGGTCGGCGGTCTGCGCACCGACCCCGGGAATCTCGCGCAGCTCGTAGCGGCTCGCCCCGTGCACCCGGCCGACGGTGGTGAACCCGGCCTGCTCGATCGCGCCGATCCGCAGCCTGCCCTCGGTGACGTCCCGGAGCCGGGAGACGGGGATGGCGGCGAGCTCCCGGCCGACCAGGGAGTCGACCAGCGGATCCAGCGCGGCGCGCACGGCGTCCACGGCGCGGGTGTGGTCGGCGAGCACGGCGCGGGCGGTCTCCAGCAGCTGCCCGGCCCGCACCAGCAGCTCCCGGGCGGCCCTCCCCGTGGGCGCGTCGACCCCGTCCGGTCCGGCCTCTGTCATGTACGTTCCTCTGTCCGCGCGGCCCGGCCGCCGTCCTGCCCGGCACCCGCCCCCGGCCGGTTCATATCGTGCCACGCGGCACCGACAGGGCCACCGGTTCAGGGCGCGGGCGGGCGGCGTTGTGCCGGGGACAGCAGCAGCACCTCCAGGGCGCGGGCGCAGGAACGGGCCTGCGCCAGGAACCAGTCGATGCGCCCGTCCGTGATCACGGACGGTGTGGCCCGGACCGCCAGGGCGAAGCGGGCATACCCCGCACCGTCCAGCACCGGCACCGCCAGGGTCCGCACCCCGTGGGCCGACTCGCCGTCGTTGAGCGCGTGGAAATCGGCCCGCACCTTCGCCAACTCGGCCTCCAGCGCCGCGGGTTCGACGATCGTGCGGTCCGTGAAGGCGGGCAGCGCGGGAAGCGAGAAGGGGCCGCCCTCGCCCGGCCGGGCCCAGGCCAGCAGGACCTTGCCGAGCGCCGTGGAGTGCAGCGGCCGGCGCAGCCCCACCCTCGGGGTGACCGAACCGCCCGCGACGATCACCGCGTGGGGACCGCTGCGCAGCGCCAGGTCCGCCGTGGCGCCGGTGCGCTCGGCGAGATCGCTCAGCTCGGGGGCGGCCAGATGCAGACCGCGCTGGTGGTACGAGAGCCGGCCCAGCTCGGTCACCGCGGGGCCCAGCCGGTAGCGGGACGTGCGGGCGTCCTGCTCCAGGAAGCCCGCGCCGAGCAGGGTGCGGGCCAGCCGGTGCGCCGTGGAGGCGGAGAGGCCGAGGCGACGGGCCAGGTCGGAGGCGCTGAGGTCGGGGCCGTTGTCGTGGAAGCAGTGCAGGACGTCCAGGGCGCGCCGGACCGCCTGCGCTCCACCGGGCACGCGCACTGCCGCGGCCTCGGTCATATCGGTTCACTCTCCGCTCATGAGGGGGTGGCAGGGGGGTAACGGGTTGCCACACTACGGGAGCCGCAGAGCCCGGAAACCGGCTGGCGAAACACTGTGTTCACACCGAATCCCACATCATGGGAAGCGAGTTGTGCGGCGGTCGCGGGGCGTGGCAGTGTGCAGCACGTCAGCACCGACGAGCAGAAGGGAGCAGTGCCATGGCCGGCCGCCGAACCGCGACCCCCGCCCACGCCGCTCCGAGCCTGCTCGCCCTGACGCTGCGCCGCCACATCGATCTGGCCCGGGTCTCCAGCGCCACCTGTCGCTGACCCCCTCGCGTTCCCCTTTCCCTTTCGCGTTTCCCTTTTTCCCTCCGCCGCGCCACGGCGCGGCCGGGGCCCTCGGCCGTACCCGGTGCCCACATCCCGGCGTACCGGCCACCACCCGTCCGCTTCGCCGACTTCCGGGAAGACACCCCCATGACGCATGCCGTCCTGCCCAGGACGCTCTGGTTCACCCGCTGCCCCGTACCCACCGCCACCGGCATCGCCGCCGACCGGAACTGGCTCGCCGAGGAATTCGCCCGCGACGGCATCACGGTGCGCTCCCTCCAGGACCCTGCCCCCGGCGCCGACCGGGCCGCCCACTTCACCCACGCCCTGCCGGGCCTGTTCCGCGAGGGCGGCAACGTCCCCGCCCTGTGGGCCCGTTCACGCGGGGAACGGACCCGGCTGATCGGCCTCACCTGGATCGAGGAACGGCAGGCCGTACTCGTCGCACCCAACTCCGGCATCCGGGGCACCGAGGCCCTGCGCGGCCTCCGGCTCGCCGTCCCGGCGCACGACATCGCGATCGACTTCTGGCGGGCCATGGCGCTGCGCGGCTTCGACGGCGCGCTCGCCCACGCCGGACTCGGCCCGGACGACGCCGAGTTCGTCGATGTCCCCGCCGCCGGGCACGAGGGCCAGTGGGCCGCCGAACTGGCGGCGCTGAGCCGCGGCGACGTCGACGCCGTGTACGTGAAGGGAGCGCGGGCCGTCGAGGCCGCGCGGCGGGCCGGTGCGGAGGTGGCCGTCGAACTCGACGAACTGGCCGACCCCCGGTTCCGGATCAACAACGGGACCCCGCGCCCCATCACCGTCCACCAGGAACTCCTCGACCACCGCCCCGACCTCGTCGACCGCTTCCTCGCCGTCCTGCTCAGGGCCGCCGACTGGGCCGCCGGACAGCCCGGCGAGGTCGCCCGCATCCTCGGCGCCGAGACCGGGGCGGGGGCCGACGGGGTCGCCGGGGCCTACCGGCCGGGCACCCACCGCGCCCTCCGCCCCGACCTCTCCCCGGGCCGCCTCGCCCTCCTCGCCGACCAGGAGGCGGGACTGCGCGCCCACGGCTTCCTGCCCGAACCCGTCGACGTCACCGCCTGGGCCGACCCCGAACCGCTGCGCCGCGCCGCCGCACTGCCCGTACCCCGCCCGTCCGGCCCCGAGCTGTGAGGACCCCCGCCCCATGAACATCCCCCGATCACCACGCAGGACCGTCGCCCCCGCGCTCCTCACGGCCACCGCACTGCTCGCCCTCACCGCCTGCGGCACCTCCGGGGCCGACAGCGGTTCCGGCGCCGGGAAAACGGTCGAGATCCGCATCCCCGACCCCGGCAACTCCGGGGTGCTCGCCCTCGGCAAGAAGGACGGCAGCCTCGACAGGGCGCTCGCGAAGGTCGGCGCCGAGGTGCGCTGGACCGGCAGCGCCGGCCCCTTCGCCCCGGCCGCCCAGGCGATGAACGCCGACCAGCTCGACATCGCCACCGGCTCCATCACCTCCGGCATCACCTCGCTCGCCCGGCGCCCCGGCTTCAAGTTCTTCACCGCGACCGACCCGGACGCGGCGGGCGAGGGCATCCTCGTCAAGAACGGCTCCGGCATCACCTCGGTCAAGGACCTGGTCGGAAAGCGGGTCGCCGTCAACCAGGGCGGCACCGGCGAGTACCTGCTGCTGAAGGCACTCGCGAAAGCCGGTGTCCCCGCCGACGAGGTCGAGCGGGTCCATCTGCGCCCCGACCAGACGGCCGCCGTCTTCAACGCCGGCAAGGTCGACGCCTGGGCGGTGTGGGCGACGTACGCCGTGGCCGAGATCGGCGGCGGCAAGGCCCACTTCGTCGCCGACGGCGCCGCGATCGGCTCCGACAACTACAGCCTCAACGCCGTGCGCACCGGATTCGCCGAACAGCACCCCGAGATCGTCAAGGCGCTCTACCGCTACCTCCACGAGGCCAGCGTCGAGGAGAAGCGGGACCCGGCCGCGTACCTCAACGTCTTCACGGACGTCGGTCCGACCGCCGTCACCGGCAGGGCGAAGGAGGTCCAGACCCGCTTCACCCGCCAGGGCGCAACGGTCGACCCCATCGGCCCGGAGGACGTCGAACGCTTCGAGGCCGTCGCCGACTTCTACGCCGAGCAGAAGGTCACCAGGGACAAGGTCGACATCGCCGCCCACCTCCTCGACATCGAGAAGCTGAAATGAGCGAAACCGCCCCGCCCCCCGGCCTCGTCCGGCCGCGGCCCCGACGGTACCGGGCCCGCGGCCGGACCCGGTCCGCGACCGTCCGGGCAGCCGGCCCGTTCGCCCTCCTCGCCCTGTGGTGGGCGGCGTCCGCCACCGGACTGCTCACCCCCGACGTGCTCGCCTCGCCCGCCGAAGTACTGCGCGCGGTGGGCGAGCTGTGGGGAAACGGACAACTGCCCGACGCGCTCACCACCTCCCTCACCCGCTCCGGACTCGGCCTCCTCATCGGTCTCGCGGCCGGACTGACCCTCGGCATCACCACCGGATTCACCCGCCTCGGGGACGAACTCCTCGACTCCTCCGTCCAGACCCTGCGCACCATCCCGTTCCTCTCCCTGGTGCCCCTGTTCATGGTCTGGTTCGGCATCAACGAGACCGCGAAGATCCTCCTCATCGCCGTCGCCACCACCTTCCCCATGTACGTGTCGACGACCAGCGGGGTGCGCGACACCGACCCCAAACTCATCGAGGCCATGCGCAGCTTCGGCATGGGCCGCCTCGCCCTCGTGCGCCAGGTCGTCCTGCCCGGTGCCCTGCCCTCCCTGCTCGCCGGACTGCGGCTCTCCATGACGCTCAGCGTCATCGCCCTGATCGCCGCCGAGGAGATCAACGCCACTGCGGGCATCGGCTATCTGATGTCCCAGGCGCAGAGCTACGCCCGCACCGACATCCTCGCCGTCTGCATCCTCGTCTACGGACTGCTCGGACTCACCGCCGACGTCGTCGTACGGCTCCTGGAGCGCGTACTGATGCCCTGGCGCACCCCACAGGGAGCCACCCGATGACCGATCCGGCCCCGCGCACCGCCGCGGTACGGGTACGGGGACTGCGCCGCGTCTTCGGCGACCGCGCCGTCCTCGACGACCTGCGACTCGACATCGCCCGCGGCGAGTTCGTCGCCCTGCTCGGCGCCAGCGGGAGCGGCAAGACGACCCTGCTGCGCATCCTGGGCGCGCTCGACGCGGCCGACGGGGGCGAGGTGCTCGTCCCCCGGGCCCGCACCGTCGTCTTCCAGGAACCCCGCCTCGTACCGTCGAAGAAGGTCCTCGCCAACGTGACCGTGGCCCTGCCGCGCGACAGGGCCGGACACGGGCTGCGGGCCCTGGCCGAGGTGGGTCTGGAGCGGCATGCCGACGCCTGGCCCGGCACCCTCTCCGGCGGCGAGGCGCAACGGGTCGCCCTCGCCCGCGCCCTGGTCCGCGAACCCGAACTGCTGCTCCTGGACGAGCCGTTCGCCGCACTCGACGCCCTGACCCGGCTGCGGATGCAGGACCTGGTGGGGGAGTTGTGCCGCAAGCACCGGCCCGCCGTCCTCCTCGTCACCCACGACGTCGACGAGGCGATACGCCTCGCCGACCGGGTCGCCGTCCTGCGCGGCGGCCGGCTCGTCACCGACGAACCGGTCGCCGTCGACCGGCCGCGCGACCCCGGCGACCCCGCCTTCGCGGCCCTGCGCCGCCGCCTCCTCGAAGACCTCGGCGTGGGACCCGCCTCGCCTCCCGAAACGGCCCCGAGCCCCGACGAAGCCCCCGAACGTACCGAAGTCGGAGTGATCTGAATGACCATCACCATCGGTGTGCACAGCAGCAATCCGTCCCTCTACCACCTGTACCACCTCTCCCGCCTCGGCCTCGCCCGGGAGGAACTGGCCCCGCTCGGCGAGAGCGTCGTCTTCCACCCGTACACCGACGGCGTCCGCACCGGCGAACTCCTCAGCCGGGGCGTCATCGACTTCGGCGGCACCGGCTCCACCCCGCCCATCACCGCCCAGGCGGCCGGACACGACATCGTCTACACCGCCGTCTCCGCCCCGCGCCCCGGACACGGCGCGCTCCTCGTCCCCGAGGACAGCCCCGTGCGCACCGTCGCCGACCTCAAGGGCACCACCGTCCACCTCGCGATCGGCTCCTGGCAGACCCATCTGATCGCCAAGGCGCTCGACGACGCCGGGCTCTCCTACGCCGACGACATCACCGCCGTCCGCAGCGGCGACGACAGCGAGGAACTGCTGCGCACCGGAGCCATCGCCGCCTGGGTGGCCCAGGGCGACCGACTGGCCGCCGCCCGCCGCACCGGCGGACTGCGCACCCTGATCCGCACCGGTGACGTCATCACCGACCGGTCCGTCTTCTTCACCCGCCGCGACCTGGCCGAGAGCCGCCCCGACATCGTCGAGGCCCTCACCCGCGCCCTCCGGCGCGCCGACGACTGGGCGGCGGCCCACCCCCGGCAGGCCGCCGAGATCGCCGCCGCCGACCTCGGCGGATCCGCCGACGACTGGGAGACCGCGCTGCGCGCCCTGCCGTGGCGGATCGAGCCCGTCACCGACGCCTTCATCGCCGAGCAACAGGAGGCGGCCGACATCTTCCACCGCATCGGCTTCGTCGAACGCCCCGTCACCGTCGCCCAGGCCCTGGCCGGTGCCGGCGCAGACCGGGCGGCGTGACGACATGGCGACCGAAGTCCTCTGGTACGTCATCCCGCGCGAAGGCGCCTACCCCTGGGAACCCGAGGGGCGCCGCCCGGTCGACCTCGGCTACCTCGCCCACCTCGCCGACGCGGTCGAACGCCTCGGCTACAGCGGCGCGCTGCTCGCAACCGACCTGTACGACGTCTGGCCGCTCGGCAGCGCGCTGGCCGCCTCCACCAGCACCGCCTTCAAGCCGCTGCTGGCCGTCCACCCCGGCCTGATCTCGCCCACCCTGCTCGCCAAGATGGCCCTCAGCTTCGACACCCTCTTCGGCGGCCGGCTGCGGTTCAACGTCGTCAACGGCTCGACGAAGGCCCTCCAGGAGTACGGGCTGCACGTGGAGCACGACGAGCGGTACGAACTGAGCGCCGAGTACTGGTCGATCGTGAAGCGGCTCACCGCCGGCGAGGTCTTCGACCACAAGGGCCGCTTCTACGACCTGAAGAACGCCGGTGCCTCCTTCGGCGACCTGAAGCCGGTCCAGGAGTCGCACGTCCCGCTGTGGTTCGGCGGCTCGTCCGACCCCGGCATCGAGATGGCGGCCGAGCACGTCGACGTCTTCCTGACCTGGGGCGAACCCCCGCACCTGCTCAAGGAGAAGCTGGAGCGGGTCAGGGCGCGGGCCGCCGCGTACGGCCGCACGCTCAGGATCGGGCTCCGCCTCCACCTCATCGTCCGGGACACGGAGGACGAGGCGTGGGCGGCGGCCGACCGGCTCCTCGACGTCACCGGCGACGCCACCTACGCCCGTCAGCTGGGCGGCCGGGCCGGGGAGGACGGCGTGGGCTGGCAGCGCCAGTTCCGCCAGCACGGCGGCAGGGTCCCCGCCCGCGCGAGGGAACTGGAGACGCACCCCAACCTGTGGCCGGGCATGAGCCTGTTCCGGCCGGGCCCCGGCACGGCCGTCGTCGGCTCGACGGCCCAGGTCGTCGAACGCCTCAAGGAGTTCGAGGACCTGGGGGTCGACACCTTCATCCTCTCCGGCAACCCGCTGCTGGAGGAGGCGTACCGGGTGGCGGAGACGGTGCTCCCCGCCCTGGGCGTCACGCGCTGACCGGCCGGGGGGGGCGGGACACCGGAACGTGCCCCGCCCCCGACGGTCGGGCCTTCGGAACGTGCCTCGCCCCGACGGCCGGGCCCCGGGGACTCCCGGATGTTTTTTGCTGCCCCTGTGCACGGAGTGGCGGGGTTGCGCGCACGGGGTGGCCCGGTGGCAGACTGACGCCCGGCTCGGCGAAGTCGCGGGAGGCACGGGCCGGTTCCGTACCGCCGGGGTGATATCCGGACTTCGCGGAGTCGGCCGGAACCTGTCGGCGCGCCGCGTTGATGAAGCGTTGATCGGTTGTTTATCGCGACCGGGCACGGTGTACCCCATGCTGATCAACACCGCGGCCGACACCGCACTCGCCTGGCAGGAGACAGCGCTGTGCGCCCAGGCGGGGCCCGAGTTCTTCTTCCCCGCCCCCGGCAGCTCCACCCGCGAGGCCAAGCAGCTCTGCAACGCCTGCGAGGGGCGGCTGGAGTGCCTGGAGTACGCCCTCGCCAACGACGAACGGTTCGGCGTGTGGGGCGGGCTCTCCGAGAAGGAGCGGGAGCGGCTGCGCAGAACCGGTCGCGGCCGGGCCTGAGACCGGGCCCGCCGACCGGCCCGTCGGACCCGGGGCCGGAACCGTTCCGGGCCCGCCCCGGACGGCCACCGCCGGCCTGGCACGATGTTTGTATGACCGATCAGGACAGGAACGCCCTGCTCGCCGCAGCCGTACGGCTGCGCACCGAAGGACACAAGGAAGAGGCCCGGCAGCAGCTGCTGTCCCTCTCCGCCGCCTTCCCGGCCGATGCCGAGGTGGCGTACCAGACCGCGTGGGCCCACGACGTGCTCGGCCTGGAGGCCGAGGCGGCGCCGTTCTACGAACGTTCGCTGGAGGGCACCGGGCTGTCGGAGGAGGACCACCGGGGCGCCCTGCGCGGTCTCGGAAGCACCTACCGCGTGCTCGGCCGGTACGAGGAGGCGGTCGGACTCCTGCGCGGCGGTCTCGAACGGTTCCCCGACGACGGGGCGCTGCGGACGTTCCTCGCCATGGCCCTCTTCAACACCGGCGAGCACCACGAAGCCATGCGACTGCTGCTGGAACTGCTCGCGACGAGCAGCGACGACCCGTACGTACGGCAGTACCGGGCGGCGATCGAGTACTACGCGCGGGACCTGCACGCCACGACGTGAGCCCGGACGGGCCCGCCCCCGCCGGGGGACGGGCCCGCGGTCGTTCCGGAGGGGTCAGGCCATGGCGCGCGCGGCCATCCGTGCCTTGCGGGCCGCCAGCTTCTCGTCGAACTTCGCGGCCTCGGAGTCCAGGCCGCCCATGTACAGGCCCAGTTCCTCCTGCGCCTTCAGGCCCTCGGGGCCGAGGCCGTCGATGTCGAGCACCTTCAGGTAGCGCAGCACGGGCTGGATCACGTCGTCGTGGTGGATGCGCATGTTGTAGATCTCGCCGATCGCCATCTGCGCGGCGGCCCGCTCGAAGCCGGGCATGCCGTGACCGGGCATCCGGAAGTTGACGACGACGTCGCGCACGGCCTGCATCGTCAGATCGGGGGCCAGCTCGAAGGCCGCGCCGAGGAGGTTGCGGTAGAAGACCATGTGCAGGTTCTCGTCGGTCGCGATGCGCGCCAGCATGCGGTCGCAGACCGGGTCGCCCGACTGGTGGCCGGTGTTGCGGTGCGAGACGCGGGTGGCGAGCTCCTGGAAGGCGACGTACGCCACGGAGTGCAGCATCGAGTGGCGGTTGTCGGACTCGAAGCCCTCCGCCATGTGCGCCATCCGGAACTGCTCCAGCTTGTCCGGGTCGACGGCGCGCGAGGTGAGCAGGTAGTCGCGCATCACGATGCCGTGCCTGCCCTCCTCGGCGGTCCAGCGGTGCACCCAGGTGCCCCAGGCTCCGTCACGGCCGAAGAGGGAGGCGATCTCGTGGTGGTAGCTGGGGAGGTTGTCCTCGGTCAGCAGGTTCACCACCAGCGCGATCTTGCCGATGTCGGTGACCTTGGACTGGTCGGCCCGCCACGCCTCGCCGTCCTCGAAGACGCCCGGGAAGTTCCGCCCGTCGGAGAACGGCACGTACTCGTGGGGCATCCAGTCCTTGGCGACCTTGAGGTGACGGTTGAGTTCCTTCTCCACCACCTCTTCCAGGGCGTACAGCAGCTGGGCGTCGGTCCACGCCTTCGGACTGCCGAGGTGGGGAGCGGTGATCGTCACGGGGGACTCCTGGGGACGGGAGAATTACCTACGGACACGTAGGTTACGAGACCGTAGGTTAAGGCGGAGGTAAGTCCAGATCCAAGTCCGCCTCCGGGAGCGCCGGTGACGCAATGCCATGTATGCAGGTCGGTGGGGTGGTGGCAGCTTCCTGAAGACGTGTTCGGCAGCCGGTCCGAGGTTTCCCATGTCCTGATTTATCCGTCTATAAAATCCGACGGCCGGGCCGTCGGATGTCACGAACGAGCGGGTTCCGTCGGCCCCGAGGGGTGCGATGTCAGTGGGATCCGCCGAGCAGCTCGGCCAGGGTCCGGTCGAGATCCAGGAACCGGTGCTCGTCGCCGACCGGGACCGTCTTCTGGGCCCGGTCGAGGAAGAGGCGCAGCTCGGCCGTGCGCACGTGCACCATCGCGATGCCTTCCTCGGCGTGGAACTCCAGGACCGTGCGCTCGTATCCGAACGGCCGGATGCGCACGTCCCCGAGGCCGGCCGCCGCGTCGATGCCCGCGGCCAGCAGCTCGCGGGAGAACTCCCAGGAGACCTCGGTCCCTTCCAGGGTCGCCGGGGCGGGGAACGCCATGCGCACGGCGAACGGATCGCTCGGGTCGTACTGCAGGGTGGCGGGAAGGGTCTCCATCCGCGGTGCGGACGCGACCATGCGGGCCTGCACGGACTGTTCGATGACGGTGGACAAGACCTGCTCCCTTTCTCGGCCGGACGAACGGTTGCCGGTAGTGATGAAGACGAAGGAATCCCTCCGTTCGTGCACCGGGGGGCGGCGTGAGTTGCATCACCGCGGACCGGCGCACCCGATCGCCTGCCCACTTCGTGGCGGCTCACCCTGGACGGGCCGCGACGGGTGGGCTAGCTTCCAGCGCCATGAGTGTCATGGGGAAGAAGAGACGACTGATGTCATGGGGGCTCTGTGTGGCGGCGCTGACCGCGACACTGGCCACACCGGCAACCGCGGCGACCCCGCGGGAGCAGCACCGGCCGGGCGAACGGCCGACCTGGACGCTCACCGACACCGGCACCGACGCCCGTTTCCGCGGTCTCGCCGCCGTCAGCCGCCGCACCGCCTGGGTCGCGGGCTCCAAGGGCACGGTGCTGCGCACCGTGGACGGCGGCCGGAGCTGGCGCGACGTGTCACCCGCGGGGGCGGCCGAGGAGAAGCTGGAGTTCCGTGACATCGAGGCGTTCGACGCCCGGCGCGCGGTGGCCCTGGCCATCGGCGAGGGGGAGGCGTCCAGGGTGTTCCGCACGGACGACGGGGGCGCGACCTGGACGGAGTCGTTCCGCAACACCGACGCCCGCGCCTTCTACGACTGTCTCACCTTCTTCGACAGCCGGAACGGGCTCGCGATGAGCGACCCGGTGGACGGGAAGTACCGCATCCTGTCGACCGCGGACGGCGGCCGGAGCTGGCGGGTCCTGCCCACCGAGGGCATGCCGAAGGCGCAGGCCGGTGAGGCAGGGTTCGCCGCCAGCGGCCAGTGCCTGGTCTCGTCGGGGCCCCGTGACGTCTGGCTCGCGACCGGGGGCGCCGCCACCGCGCGGGTGCTGCACTCCTCGGACCGCGGACTGACCTGGACCGCGTCCGTGTCGACGATCCCGGCCGGTGACCCGGCGCGCGGCGTCTTCGGGCTGGCCTTCCGCGACCGCCACCACGGCATCGCGGTCGGCGGCGACTACCGGGCGGGCGAGGCCTCGCCGGACGCCGCGGCGGTGACGGGCGACGCCGGCCGTACCTGGCGCCGGTCCACGATCCCGCCGGCCGCCTACCGTTCGGGCGTCGCCTGGCTGCCGCACAGCAGGTCGGCCGCGCTGGCGGTCGGCCCGACGGGCACCGACCTCACCCTGGACGGCGGCCGCACCTGGCGCACGGTCGACACGGGGTCGTACGACACCGTCGACTGCACCCCGGACGGCGGCTGCTGGGCCGCGGGCGAGAAGGGACGCGTGGCACACGCGGGGCGCCCCGGCCACTGATCCGCGCAGACGGGCCCTGTCCCCGGTGACGCCGACACCGTCGCCGGGAGCAGGGCCCGTCCCCCGGTCCGGGCTCCCCGGGGCGGGGCGGGCGCTCAGCCGAGTGCGAGGCCGGCCGGCTCCTCCACGGACCGGGGCTGTTCGGGGCGGCAGGCCCGATTTCCGTTCCGGAGGGACTCGGCCGTTCGGCGCCGCCGACTCGGGCCGTGCCGATCAGCCGGGCAACTGCTGGCGGTACGGGGCGAGTTCGTTCGAAGTCTTCGTCGCGATGAACTCGGTGACGCGGTACGCGCACACGCCCCCGACCACGAACGGGTCCGCCGAGGTGATCTCCTCGATCCGGGCGCGGTCGTCCCCGACGGCCAGGATCACCCCGCCGTCGCGGGGGTTCTTGCGGCCCGACGCGATGAACACCCCCGCCGCGTAGTGCGCGTCCAGCCAGGCCACATGGTCCTGGAGCAGCGCGTCGACGCGTTCGACGGGGGCGGTGTAGGTCAGTTCGAGTACAAACATGATCGCCAGGCTACGGGACGGTCCCCGCGGGACGGGGACGCGTCGTCCGGTCCCCGCGGCAGGCTCTTAGACTCGACCGCATCATGACGACTTTCCCGATGCCCGCCGACGAGGCCGGGGCGCGAGCCATCCAGGAGACCCTGCGCGCCCGGATGGTGCTCGACGAACCCGGACCGCCGCCCGGCACGGGCCGGGTCACCGGCGTCGACGTGGCCTACGACGACGAACGCGACGTCGTCGTCGCGGCGGCGGTCGTCCTCGACGGGGCGACGTTCGACGTGCTCGCCGAGACCACCGCCGTCGGCCGGATCACCTTCCCGTACGTCCCCGGCCTCCTCGCCTTCCGGGAGATCCCGACCGTGCTCGCCGCGCTCGAATCCCTGCCGGTCGACCCCGGGCTCGTGATCTGCGACGGATACGGCCTGGCCCACCCGCGCCGCTTCGGCCTCGCCAGCCACCTCGGGGTGCTCACCGGGCTTCCGGCCATCGGCGTCGCCAAGAACCCGTTCACCTTCTCGTACGAGCAGCCGGGGCCCCGCCGCGGCGACTGGTCGCCGTTGCTCGACGGCGAGGAGGAGGTGGGGCGGGCCCTGCGCACCCAGGACGGCGTCAAACCCGTCTTCGTCTCGGTCGGGCACCGCACCGGCCTCGACAACGCGTGCGCCCACACCCTGCGGCTGGCCCGGGACTTCCGCCAGCCGGAGACCACCCGCAGGGCCGACGCCCTGTGCCGGAAGGCCCTGCGGGAAGCGACGGGCTGAGCACCGGTACCGGCTGAGTACGGGCGCGGATGATGTTTGTCGGTCCCGACCGGCAGACTGGTACGCATGAACGAACATCGAACACCCATGGGACCCGGGACCGTCTACCTCGCTCAGCGCCGGGTCGCGGTGGGGATGACGCTCGGCATCGTCGCGGGAGCGGTCTGGGCCGTCTCGATGGTCTGCACGCTGGTGTCCTGGATGCTCTGACCCACCGGGGCGATCGCTGCGCCCTCCCGCCCGGTCACTTGTGCTGGTCCGGGCCCTGGGCGTTGAGCAGCGCGCGCCAGGTGTCCTCGTCCCCGACGCCCGTCACCGGCAGGTTCCGGGACGCCTGGAACTCCTTCAACGAGCGCATGGTCGACGGGGTGTAGGCGCCGGTGCTGTCGGTCGGCACCCCGGCGTGGTGCAGCAGGTACTGCACCGCCGTGACGGCCTCCGGCTCCTTCGTGCCCGAGTCGATCGCCACGATCAGCAACGGCCAGGTGTCCTTCCCGACCTTGCCGTCCGGGGTCAGTCCGTGCGCGGACTGGAACTTCTTCACGGCCTCCGCGGTGGCGGGACCGTAGTCGGCGTCGACCTTCACGTCGTGACCGTGCGCCCGCAGCAGCAACTGCACCGTACGGGCCTTCCAGAGCACGTTGCCCCGGCGGGCCAGGGGCCAGGCCGTGCCCTCCGGCAGACGGTCCGTCACCTCCGCCGTCGCCCTGGCGTCGTCCCGGCCCGGGGCCGGCACCGCCCACCACGCCAGACTGCCGAACACCAGCAGGAGCAGCGCCGAGACGGCCAGGGTCGGAAACGCGACCGGGAAGCGGTCCCACCGCCGGACCCCGGGGCCGGGGGCGTCGGCCGGCCCGGCGGGGGCGGGCGCTTCGGCCACGACCGTGCCCGCCCCCGCCGTCGCGGGCCCCGGGACCTTCCCCGTACCGGAACCGGTGGGCGTCGCGGCCTCCTTCGCCCCGACCGTCGCGGGCTCGGCGGCCTTCGCCGTACCGCTCCCCGCCGGCGGCGGGCCGGGCGGTCGCGCGACCGCGGTGCGCCTGCGGCCCGGCGCGGCACCGGCCGCCGCCTCCGCCAGGGCGCACGCCCGGGCCAGATCGCCGGCCGGGGCCCGCAGCACCGTGTGCAGCTGCTCGACGATCCTGCGCGGCGCGTTGGAGGAGTGAGAAGGATTCAGATAGCGCGACAGGGTGGTCTGGTCGATCCCCAGCCGCTTGGCGAGGGACTGCTGGGTGGGTTTCTCGCGGCCGTCACGCGCCGACGACTCCCACCAGTACCTCAGTAACTCCGCGAGAGCTCGCCCCGGATGCGGCCCGCGGCCCGCCACAGTGTTGTCCGTCATCGTGCCTTCCCGACTTTCCGTGTGCATAGCCGCAGGTCAACGCCGTGCATCGGGAGCGTGCATAGGCGCATCGACCCGCGGGACGCAGATCGTAGTGAAACCGCCGTCGGGTGCTGCACAGTTGAGGAGCGGCCGGCCCGAGAGCCCCGCGAACCCCACCCCGTTCCCACCCCTTCGAGGGGTGCTCCTGCCTGCGCATTCGCGGCGGACGGGGACGCCGGGGCCCTTTCACCCGAGGAACGAGGAGATCTGCATATGCATCCGACATCACCCGTACGAGTGCGTGTCGCCCTGACCGGCACGGTCGTGGGAGCGGCCCTGGTCGCGCTGGGCGTGATCGCTCCCGCGGTCGAGGCCGCGCCGCCCTCGTCGTACAAGGTCACCGGCGTGGACACCAGCCACCACAACCACGAACGGAAGGGGAGGAAGGACATCCCGATCGACTGGAAGCGGGTGGCCGCCTCGAACGACTTCGCCTTCCTCAAGGCCACCCAAGGGGTCTCCGGCAAGGACGGCTGGTTCGCCCGGGACCACGCCGCCGTCTCCAGGACCTCGCTGCTGCGTGCCCCGTACCACTTCTTCCACCCCCGGAGCACGACCGACGGCGCGGCCCAGGCCCGGCACTTCGTCTCGACCGTCCGCGCCGCCGGCTACCGGGGCGGCCGGGCGGGCGAACTGCCGCCGGTGCTCGACGTGGAGAAACTGCCCGCCAGGGGCGGCGGGGAGGTCTGCCCGAAGGCACTGCGCGCCCCGCAGGTGCGGGCCTTCCTGAACGAGGTGAAGAAGGAGTTCGGGGTCACCCCGATCGTCTACACCCGGGCGCCCTTCGTGAAGGAGTGCATGGGCGGCAGGGGCGAGGTGTTCGCCGGATACCCGCTGTGGCTCGCCCGGTACGGCAGCGGATCGGACGAACCGCACCAGGTGCCCGGCGCCGGAAGGTCCTGGACCTTCTGGCAGCACACCCAGGACGGAGTCGTGCCGGGCATCGACGGACCGGTCGACCGCGACGTCTTCCGCGGCAGTGCGGCGGAGCTGCGGGCGATGGCGAAGGGCGGCACCCCACGACCGGCCCACGACTTCCCGGTGCTGCGCCCCGGACAGCGCGGGGGCGAGGTGACCGCCGCGCAACTGCTGCTGGCCGCCAAGGGGCACCGGGTCGCGGCGGACGGCGACTTCGGCCCCGCGACGGCCGCCGCGGTCAAGAGGTTCCAGCAGGGCGCGGGGCTGGAGGCCGACGGCGTGATCGGCGGGCGCACCTGGCGGGCGCTCGCGCCGGAACTCTCCTCCGGCGACCGGGGCAGGGCCGTCGAGGCGGCCCAGCGCCGACTGGCGGCCCACGGACACAAGGGCGCCACGGACGGGGTCTACGGCGCCGGGACCGCCGCGAACGTCCGGACCTTCCAGAAGAAGGCCGCGCTCCCCGCCGACGGTGTCGTCGGTGCGAGGACCTGGGCGGCCCTGCTCTCCCGCCCGTGAGGCCCGCACCCGGCCCCACGCACGCCCCGCCCCGGACCGCCCGGACCGTCCGCCTCCCCCAACGGCTCGCCCGCACTGCCCAACGACTCACCCGCCCCACCGGGCGGCCCAGTCGCACCACCATCACCACTCACACCGAGGAGTCACCCATGTCCATCATGTCCACGTTCTCCGTCCCCGCCCTTCCCCGTCGCACCGCCGCCCGGCTCGTCGCCGGCATCGTCGCCGTCGCCGCGCTGACCGGCCCCGCGGCCCCCCTCGCGACCGCGGGCGAGGTCTCGGCGGCCCGGCCCGCCGCCGGGCTCCGGACCGCCCCCGCGGCGGCCGACTGGCCGACCCTGCGGGCGGGCGGCAGGGGCACCTCCGTCACCGCCCTCCAGCACCTGCTGAACTCGCGGGGGCAGTCGCTGACGGTCGACGGCTCCTTCGGCCCGGCCACGACGGCCGCGGTGAAGGCGTTCCAGAAGGCGCACCGCCTCGCCGTGGACGGCGTCGTGGGGACCGGCACCTGGTCCCGGCTGGTCGCCACCCTGCGCGACGGCGCGAAGGGACCGGCCGTGAAGGCCGCGCAGACCCTGCTGAAGGCGCGCGGCCAGGCGGTGGCCGTCGACGGGGCGTTCACCGCCGCGGTGACGGCGAAGGTCAAGGCGTTCCAGAAGTCGGCCGGTCTCACCGCCGACGGCGTCGTCGGTGCCCGCACCTGGGCGGCGCTGCTGAACGACACCCCGACCGGCGGCAACAGGGCGGCACTGGCCAAGCAGATCCTGGCCCAGAAGCAGATCGTCCTGGCCACCGTCCACCCGGGCGGCAAGCACGCCGGCTCGACGGCCCGGCAGAACATCGTCGACACGGCGAACGGCAGGGGAGCGCTCACCAGCCCGTGGGGCGACAGGCCCGACCGACGGGTCGCCCTCGACCCGCGGATGCTGAACGGCCTGCTGAAGCTGCGCACCCAGTACGGCTACCGGATCTCCGTCTCCGAGATCGTCGGCGGCGACCACAGCGGCAACTCCAGGCACTACGCCGGAATCGCCTTCGACATCACGCACATCAACGGCCGGCACGTCGGCAGCGGCGCCCCGCACAAGCAGTTCATGGCGGCCTGCAAGAAGCTCGGCGCGCCGGAGGTCCTCGGGCCGGGCGACGCCGGACACGGCCGCCACGTGCACTGCGGCTGGTCCCGCTGACCCCGGCCGCACGGACCGCGAACGGTGTCCGGCCGCCCCGTCGGGGCCGGCCGGACACCGGCATGCGTACGGGGCGAACCCTCTCGGACGCGGCGGACGGAGGAGACGGACGGGAGTACGTGACGGGGAACGGCGCGGGTCCGTGCGGGGGTCGTGGCGGTGAACGGCCGGGCGGGGATCGTGGGGGAGGATCCCGGAGGGAAGTCCTAAGCGCTTGCTCGGCCCAAGGGGTTGTGCGGAGCGCGGTGCGTTCTTAGCATCATCGATGTTACATCAGTTGTGTCATACCGCTGGGGGCTTGATGGCAACGACAGGGCACGGCTCGCACGGTCCGTTGGCAGGGGTGCGGGTGGTCGAGCTGGCCGGTATCGGCCCCGGCCCGTTCGCCGCGATGCTCCTGGCCGACCTCGGCGCCGATGTCGTCCGGGTCGACCGGCCCGGGGGAGCGGGGCTCGGCATCGACCCCGCGTACGACCTCACCAACCGCAACAAGCGCTCCGTGCTCGTCGACCTCAAGGCCGAGGGCGGCGCCGACCGGGTGCTCGACCTGGCCGAACGCGCCGACATCCTGATCGAGGGATACCGGCCGGGCGTCGCCGAACGCCTCGGCGTCGGCCCCGAGGCCGCGCTGGCCCGCAACCCGCGGCTCGTGTACGGGCGGATGACCGGCTGGGGCCAGGACGGGCCCCTCTCCGAACGGGCCGGGCACGATGTCTCCTACATCGCCCTCACCGGCACGCTCTCCATGATCGGCAGGCCCGGCGAGCCGCCCACCCTCCCGGCCAATCTCGTCGGCGACTACGCGGGCGGCTCGCTCTACCTCGTCGTCGGCGTCCTCGCCGCCCTCCAGCACGCCCGCACCTCCGGCGGCCGGGGCCAGGTCGTGGACGCGGCGATCGTCGACGGCGCCGCCCACCTCGCGACGATGATCCACGGCATGCTGGCGGCCGGCGGCTGGCAGGACCGGCGCGGCTCCAACCTCCTGGACGGCGGCTGCCCGTTCTACGGTTCGTACGAGACCTCCGACGGCCAGTACATGGCGGTCGGCCCGCTGGAGCAGCGGTTCTACGACGAGTTCGTCGAACTCCTCGGGATCGGGGACGAACTCCCGGACCGGGGGGACATCGCCCGCTGGGAGGAACTGCGCACGGCCGTCGCCGACCGGTTCCGGACCCGGACGCGCGCGCAGTGGACCGAGGTGTTCGAGGGAACGGACGCCTGCGTCGCCCCCGTGCTCTCGCTCCGCGAGGCGCCCCACCACCCGCACCTCGCCGCCCGCGCCACCTTCGTCGAGCACGGCGGTCTCACCCAGCCCGCCCCCGCGCCGCGCTTCTCCGCCACCCCCGTCTCCGTACGCAGCGGGCCCGCGCGCCCCGGCGCGGACACCGAGGCCGTCGCCGCCGACTGGGGCGTGCCCGGCCTCGCGGGCGACCGGGCGGATCCCGCCGGCCGATGAGCTCCTCCCCGCCGGGCCGTACGGTCCGGCGCCCCCTCTCCCCACCGCCAGGTTCCGGCTCCAGGAGGCCCGCAGTGCAGCGGCAGATCTTCACCGAAGAGCACGACGCGTTCCGCGAGATCGTGCGCACCTTTCTCGACAAGGAGGTCCTCCCGCACTACGAGCAGTGGGAGAAGGACGGCATCGTCTCGCGCGAGGCGTGGCGCGCGGCCGGTCGGCAGGGGCTGCTCGGCCTCGCGGTGCCCGAGGAGTACGGGGGCGGCGGCAACGCCGACTTCCGCTACAGCGCCGTCCTCGCCGAGGAGTTCACCCGGGCCGGCACCCCCGGCCTCGCGCTCGGCCTGCACAACGACATCATCGGCCCCTACCTCACCGGGCTCGGCACCGACGAGCAGAAGCGGCGCTGGCTGCCCGGATTCTGCAGCGGCGAGACCATCACCGCCATCGCCATGACCGAACCCGGCGCGGGCTCCGACCTCCAGGGCATCCGCACCACCGCCGAGGACAGGGGCGACCACTGGCTGCTCAACGGCTCCAAGACCTTCATCTCCAACGGCATCCTCGCCGACCTGGTGATCGTGGTCGCCAAGACCACCCCCGAGGGCGGCGCCAAGGGACTGTCGCTGATCGTCGTCGAACGCGGCGCGGAGGGCTTCGAGCGCGGCCGCAACCTCGACAAGATCGGCCAGAAGTCCCAGGACACCGCCGAACTGTTCTTCAACGACGTCCGCGTCCCCAAGGAGAACCTGCTCGGCGAACGGGACGGCGCCTTCATCCACCTCATGACCAACCTGGCACAGGAACGGATGGGCATAGCGGTCGCCGGGATCGCCGCGGCCGAACACCTGCTGGAGATCACCACGCGGTACGTCAAGGAGCGCGAGGCATTCGGCCGCCCGCTCGCCAAGCTCCAGCACGTCCGGTTCGAGATCGCCGAGATGGCCACCGAGTGCGCCGTCACCCGCACCTTCCTGGACCGCTGCATCGTGGACCACTCCGACGGCACCCTCGATGCCGTGCACGCCTCGATGGCCAAGTGGTGGGCCACCGAGCTGCAGAAGCGGGTCGCCGACCGCTGCCTCCAACTGCACGGCGGATACGGGTACATGGCGGAGTACCCGATCGCCAGGGCCTTCACCGACGGCCGCATCCAGACCATCTACGGCGGCACGACCGAGATCATGAAGGAGATCATCGGCCGTTCGCTGCTCGCCTGACCGACCCCCTTCGCACAACACCCCCGAAAGGCTGCTGACTTGAGCACCGAAGCGTACGTCTACGACGCGATCCGCACCCCGCGCGGTCGCGGCAAGGCCAACGGCGCCCTGCACGGCACCAAGCCGATCGACCTCGTCGTCGGCCTCATCCACGAGATCCGCAGCCGCTTCCCGGGGCTGGACCCGGCGGCCATCGACGACATCGTCCTCGGCGTGGTCAGCCCGCTCGGCGACCAGGGCTCCGACATCGCCCGGATCGCCGCCATCGCGGCCGGCCTCCCCGACACCGTCGCCGGCGTCCAGGAGAACCGCTTCTGTGCCTCCGGCCTGGAAGCCGTCAACCTGGCCGCGGCCAAGGTCCGTTCGGGCTGGGAGGACCTCGTCCTCGCGGGCGGCGTCGAGTCGATGTCCCGCGTCCCGATGGGCTCCGACGGCGGCGCCTGGGCGATGGACCCGATGACCAACTTCGAGACCGGCTTCGCCCCGCAGGGCGTCGGCGCCGACCTCATCGCCACCATCGAGGGCTTCTCCCGCCGCGACGTCGACGAGTTCGCCGCGCTCTCCCAGGAGCGCGCCGCCGAGGCGTGGAAGGAGGGCCGCTTCGCCCGCTCCGTGGTCCCCGTCAAGGACCGCAACGGCCTCGTCGTCCTCGACCACGACGAGCACATGCGCCCCGGCACCACCGCCGACTCGCTCGCCGGGCTCAAGCCGTCCTTCGCCACGATCGGCGAGATGGGCGGCTTCGACGCGGTGGCGCTGCAGAAGTACCACTGGATCGAGAAGATCGACCACGTCCACCACGCGGGCAACTCCTCCGGCATCGTCGACGGCGCCGCACTCGTCGCGATCGGCAACAAGGAGACCGGCAAGCGCTACGGACTCACCCCGCGCGCCCGGATCGTCTCCGCGGCCGTCTCCGGCTCCGAGCCCACCATCATGCTCACCGGCCCCGCGCCCGCCACCCGCAAGGCCCTCGCCAAGGCCGGGCTGACCATCGACGACATCGACCTCGTCGAGATCAACGAGGCGTTCGCCGGTGTCGTCCTCCGCTTCGCCAGGGACATGGGGCTCTCCCTCGACAAGATCAACGTCAACGGCGGCGCCATCGCGCTCGGCCACCCGCTCGGCGCCACCGGCGCGATGATCATCGGCACCCTCATCGACGAACTGGAGCGCCGCGACCAGCGGTACGGCCTCGCCACCCTCTGCGTGGGCGGCGGCATGGGCATCGCCACCGTCATCGAGCGCGTCTGACCGCCCCCCCGCCTACGGAGAAGAAGAACAATGACCGAGAGCACGACCATCCGCTGGGAACAGGACGAGACCGGCGTCGTCACCCTCGTACTCGACGACCCCGACCAGTCCGCCAACACGATGAACCAGGCGTTCAAGGACTCCATCGCGGCCGTCGCCGACCGCGCCGAGGCCGAGAAGGACTCCATCCGCGGCATCATCTACACCTCCGCCAAGAAGACCTTCTTCGCGGGCGGCGACCTCAAGGACATGATCAGGATCGGTCCCGAGAACGCCCAGCTGGCCTTCGACACCGGCACCGCCATCAAGAACTCGCTGCGCCGCATCGAGACCCTCGGCAAGCCCGTCGTCGCCGCCATCAACGGCGCGGCGCTCGGCGGCGGGTACGAGATCGCGCTCGCCGCCCACCACCGGATCGCCCTCGACGCCCCCGGCTCCCGGATCGGCCTGCCCGAGGTCACGCTCGGCCTGCTGCCCGCGGGCGGCGGCGTCACCCGCACCGTCCGCCTCATGGGCATCGCCGACGCGTTGCTGAAGGTCCTCCTCCAGGGCACCCAGTACACCCCGCGCCGCGCCCAGGAGAACGGCCTGGTCCACGAGGTCGTGGCCACCCGGGAGGAGATGCTCGACAAGGCCCGCGCCTTCATCGACGCCAACCCCGAGTCCCGGCAGCCCTGGGACGTGAAGGGCTACCGGATTCCCGGCGGAACCCCGTCCAACCCGAAGTTCGCCGCGAATCTGCCCGCCTTCCCGTCCAACCTGAAGAAGCAGATCGCGGGCGCCCCGATGCCCGCGCCCCGCAACATCCTGGCCGCCGCCGTCGAGGGCTCCCAGGTCGACTTCGAGACCGCGCTGACCATCGAGGCCCGCTACTTCACCGAACTGGTCACCGGCCAGGTCGCGAAGAACATGATCCAGGCGTTCTTCTTCGACCTCCAGGCCGTCAACTCCGGCGCCAGTCGCCCCAAGGGCATCGAGGAGCGCCAGGTCACCAAGGTCGCCGTGCTCGGCGCCGGGATGATGGGCGCGGGCATCGCCTACTCCTGCGCCCGGGCCGGCATCGAGGTCGTCCTCAAGGACGTCTCCGAGGAGGCCGCGGCCAAGGGCAAGGCGTACAGCGAGAAGCTGCTCGCCAAGGCGCTCTCCCGGGGCCGTACGACCGAGGCGAAGCGCGACGAGCTGCTGGCCCGCATCACCCCGACCGCCGACCCGGCCGACCTGGCGGGCTGCGACGCGGTCATCGAGGCCGTCTTCGAGGACACCGCGCTCAAGCACAAGGTGTTCCAGGAGATCCAGGACGTCATCGAGCCGGACGCGCTGCTCTGCTCCAACACCTCGACCCTGCCCATCACCGTCCTGGCCGAGGGCGTCTCGCGGCCCGCCGACTTCATCGGGCTGCACTTCTTCTCGCCCGTGGACAAGATGCCGCTGGTCGAGATCATCAAGGGCGAGCGGACCGGCGACGAGGCCCTGGCCCGCGCCTTCGACCTGGTCCGCCGGATCAAGAAGACCCCGATCGTCGTCAACGACTCGCGCGGCTTCTTCACCTCCCGCGTCATCGGCCAGTTCATCAACGAGGGCGTCGCCATGGTCGGCGAGGGGGTGGAGCCCGCGTCGGTCGAGCAGGCCGCGGCCCAGTCCGGCTACCCCGCCAAGGTGCTCTCCCTGATGGACGAGCTGACCCTCACCCTGCCCCGCAAGATCCGCAACGAGACCAGGCGGGCCGTCGAGGAGGCCGGCGGCACCTGGCCCGGACACCCGGCGGACGAGGTCATCGACCGGATGGTCGACGAGTTCGGCCGGACCGGACGCAGTGGCGGCGCGGGCTTCTACGAGTACGACGAGAACGGCGGCCGCACCCGCCTCTGGCCCGGCCTGCGCGAGCACTTCACGAAGCCGGACACGGACATCCCCTTCGAGGACATGAAGGAACGGATGCTGTTCTCCGAGGCGCTGGACAGCGTCCGCTGTCTGGAGGAGAACGTCCTGACCTCCGTGGCGGACGCCAACATCGGCTCCATCATGGGCATCGGCTTCCCGCCGTGGACGGGCGGCGTGCTCCAGTACATCAACGGGTACGAGGGCGGCCTGCCCGGCTTCGTGGCCCGCGCCCGGCAGCTCGCGGAGCGCTACGGCGACCGCTTCCTGCCGCCCGCGCTGCTCGTGGAGAAGGCCGAGAAGGGCGAGACCTTCCACGACTGACGGCCCGGTCCGGGGGGGGGGGGGGGGGGGGGGGGGGGGGGGGGGGGGGGGCGGCGGGGGGGGGGGGGGGGGGGGGGGGGGGGGGGGGGGGGGGGGGGGGGGGGGGGGGGGGGGGGGGGGGGGGGGGGGGGGGGGGGGGGGGGGGGG